>NZ_JAIXST010000345.1 GCF_027484545.1 Runella sp.
AACCTGAATAACCAAGTCTTTGGGTCGGTGAAGATGGTAAAAAAAAGTACCCTTACTTAATACCCAACGGTTATGGCAACCATTACAATAGACTTGATTATGGGATTTACTTAAGGTGTATATGTTGACTGTGCCTATTTTTTCGTAAAACTTACAATTTGCATTGTCACAGTATTGTAAGCCTTTATATTTTTCAAAATCTATGTCCATTCAACAAAGATGCTTAACATAACTCACTAATCCAGTACCTATTTTTCCACATTTGCTCTTAATACTGTGCCAAAAGAACCAAAATTTAGACCCTATCGTTGTGAAAATAAGGGGTAAAGGATAAAATAGTTAAACTTTTGCCCACGGTGAACTGCTAACTGAAGCCTATTTTATGACTCCCAATCTTCCCAAAACCGAACAAAAACGCGTTGTCATTGTGGGCGCTGGGTTCGGTGGGCTTGTGCTTGCACGCAAGCTTTCGCAAAATTCTGATTTACAGATTGTACTGATTGATAAAAACAACTATCACCAATTCCAGCCCCTGTTTTATCAGGTAGCTATGGCGGGACTGGAACCCAGTTCGATTGCTTTTCCGTTGCGTAAAATTTTTCAATCTAAGAAAAACGTGAATATTCGGGTAACGCAGGTGTTGAAAATTAACCCCGAAGTGAATGTAATTGAGACGGGATTGGGAGCGATAGAATACGATTATTTAGTGCTGGCAACGGGAGCGGATACCAATTTTTTTGGTATGAAAAACATGATTGACAACGCGATGCCGATGAAATCTGTTTCGGAAGCGTTGGCGATTCGGAACCGAATGCTGCAAAATTTTGAAGATGCGCTTAGCGCCGAAACGCTGGAAGAACGCCTCGGATTGATGAATATCGTCATTGTAGGAGGCGGCCCAACGGGGGTGGAAATTGCGGGTACATTGGCCGAAATGAAGCGACACATTTTGCCGAAAGATTATCCCGAACTCAACTTTGATTCCATGCAGATTTATCTCTACGAATCTTCTTCCGAAGTGTTGGAAGTGATGTCGAACGAAGCTTCTGTGAAAGCCAAACAGTATTTAACTGACTTGGGAGTGAATCTGCGGTTGGGAGTACGTATTGCAGATTTTGACGGAAAACATGCCTTTACCAACACAGGCGACCGCTTGCGTACCAATAATCTGATTTGGGCGGCAGGCGTGAAAGCCAATGGTTTGGAAGGAATACCGCCAACAGCTTACGGACGAGGCGGACGTGTCTTAGTAAATTGCTTTAATCAGGTGGAAGGTTTTAGGAATGTATTTGCCTTGGGCGATTTGGCTTTAATGACCGAAGAAAAATACCCGAACGGGCACCCGCAATTGGCACAACCTGCCATGCAGCAAGGTGAATTATTAGCCAAAAATTTTACCCGACTTCTCAAGGGTCAGGAAATGAAACCTTTTACGTACAAAGACTTAGGTTCTATGGCAACCGTTGGGCGTAATTTGGCGGTTGTGGATTTACCCTTCTGGAAATTTCAGGGCTTTTTTGCCTGGATGACCTGGATGTTTGTACACTTGATTTCGATTGTGGGGGTTAAAACCCGATTGCTTATTTTCATCAATTGGCTTTGGAACTACGTTACTTATGATCAATCGCTGCGGTTAATCATCAAGCCTAAAATCATAAAGGAGAAATTGGAGTCGGTTGAAAAATAAAGAAGGCAACAGCGCGACAATTTGACATACCGTTCTTCCTGTTTTTTTACTGATACTAAATTCCCTTAACCTTTCTTCCAAATCGTGTACAATACGTGCAGGAAACACGTACGTTTGTGGCGTAAATTTTAAACACAAACTACTATGTTTCTGATTATTATTGGGGTTATTGTTCTTATAGCCGGTTTCGCTATCAATACCCCTTCGTTGGCCTTCTCTAAGTTTTCTCGTCCTGTTAAGGTGGCGGGTGTTGTACTGGTTATTTTCGGCGTACTAACTTCAAGCGTTAAGCAAGTTGATGCAGGTTCGGTAGGGATTGAATCCTTATTTGGGAAAGTGAGTGATCGTACTCTCAGCAGCGGCCTCAACTTTGTAAATCCTTTGGTAGAGATTACGAGTATTGATACAAAAACTCAAAATTATACCATGTCAGCTGTGCATGATGAAGGGGATAAAGAAGGTGATGACGCCATTCGTATTTTAACTGCCGATGGATTACAGGTAGAGATAGATTTGACGATATTGTATCGGGTCATTCCTTCGGAAGCTCCCAAAATTTACCGTGAAATCGGGCCAACTTACGTAGAGAAAATTGTTCGCCCCATCACCCGGACGCGTATCCGTGACAATGCCGTTAATTATGATGCCGTAGCCTTGTATTCGACAAAACGCGATGAATTCCAGAATCGTATTTCCAAGCAAATCGAACAGGAATTTAAAGCACGGGGCATATTTTTGGAAAATGTTCTGATTCGGAACATCAACTTGCCTGAGTCAGTGAAAAAGACGATTGAGTCCAAAATCAATGCCGAGCAGGATTCGCAGAAAATGCAATTTGTGTTGAGTAAAGAGAAACAGGAAGCTGAACGTAAGCGTGTAGAAGCGCAGGGTATTGCCGATTATCAGCGCATTATTTCGGAAAGTTTGACGGACCGTCAGCTGCAATACGAACAAATCAAAGCCCAAAAAGAATTGGCGGCTTCGCCCAATTCCAAGATCATTATCATGGGTGGGAAAGGCAGCGTACCCGTGATTTTAGGAGATAAATAACAAATGCAAAAGTGCGCAGTTGGCTGGTTTACTATGTTTTGTAAATCAGCCAATATTTTTTATTTTTGAGTAAAATAACCGGTAAACCAATGATTGAAGCAAGAGATACAGCAGTTCTGCCCAAAACCTTGGAAGAGTTTATAGGGTGGGAGCCGGAAGATGGCTTTAAATATGAATGGAATGACGGAGAGCTTATCAAATTTGTTGGCATGAACAAAACACAAGTCTTTATCTACGAGATACTGAATCAGCTTTTTATTGAAAAAGGATTCTGGAAATCAGGCACTTTGATTTCAGAATATGATGTGCAGCTTACCGGTATTCAAATGAGAAGGCCCGATATAGCCTATCTGTCTAAAGAACAAATAAAGCGGACTAAGCAAGGAGAAGATGAAATACCTGAATTTTTGATAGAGATTATTTCCGGCAGCGATAACGCCAATAAAGTTGAAGAAAAAACGGCTGAATATTTTAAAGCAGGGGTAAAAGTTATGTGGTTGATTTATCCTGAAAATAAGACAATTCATGTCTATACTTCACGCAAGCAAGTTCAAATCTGCACCGATGATGATACCTGTTCGGCCAAGCCAGTTCTTCCCGAATTTGAACTGAGTGTCAACTCAATTTTTGCTTAACTTCAGATATATACTGAACTAAATGGTTCATCAGGCATTATAGTGGTTGGAGGAAATTGACGAGTATGCGCTCTCGAAATTGCTCAAAGTTTCGGAACCCGTAGGCTCCTCGTTTCAAGGTCTTGATGGCGTTATTAATCC
>NZ_JAIXST010000339.1 GCF_027484545.1 Runella sp.
CTTTGAAAAATTCATTTAGTGTCATATTCCATATAATATTTGGTCAAATGTAACAAAAAAATAGAACTTAACAGCCCTGCTTCATTATAACGGCTTGTGTGCGTTATGGAACGAATAAAGCTATGTTTCTTTAAATCTTCTACAATTTTTGTGGAGGTACGGATTTGATATACAAATTTGTTAGGCGAAGCTGAATCAGCGGGATAGCTACTATAATCCTGAATATTTTCTTTCTCAAAAAAACGATCGTCCAAGGCATCCGTCGATTCCAAACGATAAAAGAGTTGAGCGTTAAATGGAACAGGTGCTGGTTTTCCGTTGATATAAACCACCGCGTTTTTCACTTCTATGACATCACCGCTGATGGCAATACAGCGTTTGATGAAATTGTTACGCAAATCGACGGGGAAATGTTTGTAACCTCCGTTGCCAATAGATACATCTTCGAAAGGCTCGTCGGGGTCACCGGGATAGTTGAACACCGCCACATCGTTGCGATGAACACTCGTAAAACCCGGTAAACGACACATCGGCAGTTGAATCAAAGTAGAAAAAGAAGGAATCTTCGTTCCCCATATCGTTTGGTGCGTCAGTGGAACCTGCAAAGGCGTAACGGGCGTACGGGCTCCGTAATGCAGATTGCTCACAAAAATAAAGTCGCCGATAAGAATCGTTTTTTCCATTGACGACGATGGAATCACGTAAGGCGTAAACAGCAGCCAACGGATGAACGTAGCAGCCACTACGGCAAACACAATGGAATCGACCCATTCCCTAAAAGCGGACTTTTTCGGTTTTTGCGGTTTGGTTTCTACATTTTCGACTTTTTCCATGAATCCATTGATTGTCAAAAAACAATTGCTCAACTACTGCTGACTGCACCGGCCGGCCTACTGTAAACTCTCTCTATCCTTTATAAAAAATCCATTTTGACAGCTCTTTGTAATTCACTTTTTTACCGTACATCAAAATACCAACTCGATAAATACGGGCTGCCAACCACGTAGTTCCTACAAAACCCAACACCAAAAAGCCCATCGAAAGGGCGATTTGCCAGGCAGGTACGCCAAAAGGAATCCGAGCCATCATCACCACGGGAGAAGTAAACGGAATCATAGATGTCCAAAAAGCAAGTGAACCATCGGGTTGATTAATGGCTAATTGGGCAAAAAAGATAGCGGCAATAATCGGCAGCATGATGGGAAATGTAAATTGCCCCGCTTCCTGCTGATTTTCTACGGAAGCTCCAATGGCCGCATAAAGCGAACTGTACAATAAATACCCGCCCAAAAAGTAAAAAATAAAACAAAGAAAAATCTGCGTTAAAGGAAGCGATTGAGCTGACTTGGTGAAATTATTCATCATTTGCAGCGTACCGTTTTGCTGCTTCTCCATTTCTTTCTTGAGTTCAGGGTCGGCTTGTTCGGCCTGTTTGTTCATTACCTCCTGCGTAGCCGTAAATCGGTTGAACCCAAAAAGGGTCTGAGTGGCCGTAGTTACGGCAAACGTAAGTACTCCCCACAGCAAAAATTGAGTCAATCCCACGGCAGCTACGCCCAAAATCTTACCCAACATCAAGTGAAAAGGTTTAACCGAAGAAATAATGACCTCGATAATACGGTTTGATTTCTCTTCCATCACTCCCTGCATCACGCCCGCACCATAAATCAGAATGAAAATGTATAGCAAAAACGCCGCAGCAT
Source organism: Runella sp. (assembly GCF_027484545.1). Taxonomy (GTDB): domain Bacteria; phylum Bacteroidota; class Bacteroidia; order Cytophagales; family Spirosomataceae; genus Runella. The sequence goes on from NZ_JAIXST010000339.1 coordinate 1,704, forward strand.
ATCCTGCCACGTAAGCGGCCATGGTACTGCTGGATTGCGTTTTTCCTTCATCGTCAAGGCTAAAGGTTTGCGCGTCCACGTTTTGGTTGGCATCTTCAATTACTTTCTGGGTAATTCCCGCTTTAGAAAGTTTGATATTGCGGAGTTCCTGTTGAACAATTTTTTCAATTCGCCCTTGCAGCATCGGTCCGATGTTCTTTTCGGCGTATATCTGTAATCCTTCCGGGCGAGTCATAATGTCGGCAGGAATAAAAACGAGCAAATTCTCCTCTTTGCCTTTCAGTTTCTTTTGAGCAACCGCCACCGATTCCGTGGTAAACTGAAACGTCGTGTTTTTGTCGCTCTTGAATTTATTCTTGAACAGACCGCTTTGGTCAATGACCTGAATGGTTTTACGCTCGTTTTTGAAAGAACCTACGGCCGCCCAAACAATGATTCCGTAAAAAGCCGCAATCAGAACCGGTGTCAGAATCGTCATGACAATGAACGATTTCTTACGGACTCGTACCAAGTATTCACGTTTGAGAACAAGGAAAATATTTTTCATGATAATAATCGAATGTTAACGGTTATACTGCTTACTGTAAACTGCACGGGCAGCCCCGTGCCCACTGCCTACTTCAAAACTTCTTCCGGCATTTCTCCGCCGACAGCTTTGATAAAAATCTCGTTGAATGAAGGAATATTTTCGTGAAAAGCGACCAATTCTACTTGGCTGATGAGATTTCCAACCAACTGATTTACGGAAGTAGCTCCCACAATCCGAATGTTGGCCTTACTAAGATTTTCTTCGTCGGTTTTTTGGGAAATAATCTCAAAATCGGAGGGTAAGCTTTCTAACGTACCGTGATAGCTTACGGCATAGCTATTTTCCTTGAACTGATCTTTTACTTCCTGTTTGCTGCCGTGCAAAATCACTTTGGATTTATGCACAAGGGCAATGTGGTCACAAAGTTCTTCGACCGATTCCATGCGGTGCGTGGAAAAGATAATGGTCGTTCCTTTGTCGCGAAGTTCGAGGATTTCGTCTTTGATAAGATTGGCATTGATGGGGTCAAAACCGGAGAAGGGTTCGTCCAAAATAATCAGTTTAGGTTCGTGCATGACGGTAGCCACAAACTGAATTTTTTGCTGCATCCCTTTCGATAGGTCTTCGATGCTTTTGCTCCACCACGTTTTGATGTCAAATTTTTGAAACCAAATTTTGAGCTTATCCATGGCCTGGCGCTCCGAAAGTCCCTTCAATTGAGCAAGATAGAGCAATTGCTCGCCCACTTTCATTTTCTTGTACAGACCGCGTTCTTCGGGCAGATAACCGATGTGTTGGATATGATTGGGACGGAGGCGTTCGCCATCCAGCAATACATAGCCTTCGTCGGGAGCGGTAATTTGCGTAATAATCCGAATGAGGGACGTTTTTCCGGCACCATTGGGGCCAAGCAGACCAAAAATACTGCCTTTAGGAACATTGATACTTACACCATCAAGGGCACGGTGCGTGGCATACTGTTTTACTATGTCGTGTGCTTCAAGAATGTTGGGCATTGAGGAGGCAGTTAAGAGGTTAAGAGCCTTGCGGTTAAGACCTGAAAAGAAGAAAATTACGTAACTTTTAACCTTAAAAGCACACGAAAGTTACGTGCTTGCTTCAAACACTTTCAAGCAATTACGGATAGTTGGAGATTTTAAAGGGATAAACGGTAAAATTACGCCGCCACTTTTCGCCGTTGAATCAATGCGTTTACGTGTCTGTTTTCGGGGGACGTCACTTTAATGGTATGAGGAGTGTCAAAAGGAATATCTAAATAGCCTCCCGGTTGCAGGCTAACGATTCTATCCCCTAAGTCACAATCGCAGGTACCTTCCAAAATGAGAAAGCTTTCCTGAAATTCATCACGGTGATGAGCTTTTTCGACCATGTCTGATTGAAGCCAGGCCACACAGAGTTGCAGTTCTTCGGTTTGGCGTAAAAAATGAACTTTTAAACCTTCATATTCAAAATTTGGCTGAATGCCCGTCAACGCTTCATTCCACTTCTTAATATCGCTGTGGCGATTGATAAGCGGCGGCTTGGTCAATTGAATAGCTTCTTCCAATTTTGAAGTGCCCCTAAAATTTGCCCCTTCAAAGCAGGACGTGGGGGGGTATCTAAATAGGCAAACAAAGCAGCTTCGGTTATTTCTATTTCCTTCTGTATTTCGGGAAAAAGTGCAGCTAATCGCCGCACCTCTTCGCATTGGTGTTCCAGTAACAACCCCAAACAATATTCCTCCACAATCCCCGACTCAATGTATGTTCGTACGTCCATTTTAAAAATTATGTTGTCCAAAATAAACCCTCAATTGTTGTAATGCCGTGCGGGTTCGGGTTTTAACCGTCCCTAAAGGCAAGTTTAGTTTTTCGGATACTTCCTGTTGGGTATAACCCAAAAAGTAAATCAGGTGAATCACTTGTTTCAGTTTAGGGTCGAGTTTTTGGACGGTCTCACCGACTCCGATATAGTTTACTTCTGTAAGTTCAGTTTGTACCGTTTCTGTATATACAATCGATTCTGAATTTTGGATTTCACTTTTTTCAAAAAAATGAGGTGACCGTAAAAAATTAAGTGCGGTGTTGCGGGATATATTAAGCAACCACGTAAATAAACGACCTTTTTTAGGGTCATATTGGCCGATATTCTTCCAATCTTCACAAAAGAGTCCTGTAATAAATTTTCGGCTTCGGCTTCATCTTTTACAATCTTGGCAATAATTCCCAGTAGGGCAGGAGAGTAATTGTCGTAAAGCAGGACAAAAGCCTTTTCATCATGGGATTGTAGTCCCCTGACGAGTTCATCTTCCGAAATCGGTATTCTCTTCAACGTTGACAAAGAGGGTTGTTACAATGCGAATCTCCTCACAAATAAGAGATTAAGACGTATTTTTCTAAGGAAAAAGTAAACGAAAGTAATAAAAAAAATGGATAGAATTAAAAAAATACAAATCCGAATTTTTTAAAAGAGTGTATGTATTTTTGTACTACATACAGCAGATAACTGCATAGGAATGATTTTGAAATAAGTTAAACATCTAATTGGGATTAATTCTATAATTGAGTTTAGGTATTTTGGGATGGTATTGAATATATTTAGATGAAGAAATACGAGCA
>NZ_JAIXST010000255.1 GCF_027484545.1 Runella sp.
AGAGAATGAACTTAATAACAGGCCAAGAAAAAGACATGATTTTCAAACACCAAATCAAATTTTTAATCAATTAACTAACCATCAAGAAGTTGCATTTGTAACTTGAATCCTGCTTATTTCAACCTCGACCTTGCCTGTTTTAGGCACTTTTCCCACTATTTATCATGGTAAATTCATTTGTAAGCCGAAGAAAATTTGTTAAAAATGCCGCATTGGCCGGCTTAGTCATCAATGCAGTCAACCCAAAACAGGCGGCAGCGCAATCCGTGGCCGCAGGCAAACGCGTCGGCATTATCGGCTTGGACACTTCACACAGCACCGCTTTTGTCAAAGCACTCAATGCGCCCGAGGCAAGTGCTGATTTTTTGGGGTATAAAGTAGTAGCCGCCTATCCGCAAGGCAGCAAAGACATTGAAAGCAGCACCAAACGCGTTCCCGCTTATACCGAAGAAGTCAAAAAACAGAACGTAGAAATCGTTGATTCCATCGCTGACCTGCTTAAAAAAGTGGACGTCGTTTTGCTGGAAACCAACGACGGTCGTCTTCACTTGGAACAGGCTATTCAGGTGCTCAAGGCAGGCAAACGTGTTTTTATTGATAAACCCATTGCGGCTTCGCTTTCCGACACCCTCGACATTTTTGAAGCTTCCAAAAAATACAGCATTCCTGTATTCTCCGCCTCGTCGCTGCGGCATATCAAAGGCGTGGAAAAAGTGGATAAAAACATCGTCGTTGGTGCCGACACGTTCAGCCCAGCCGTGCTCGAAAAAACGCACCCTGACTTGTTTTGGTACGGCATCCACGGCGTTGAAACGCTTTATACCGTCATGGGAACCGGCTGTAAACAGGTCCTTCGGGTGAATACCGAAGATACCGACATTGTCATCGGCACATGGGCCGACGGGCGCGTGGGCACGTTTCGCGGCACGCGCACGGGCAAACACGACTACGGCGGCACGGTTTACACCAAAAACGGCAACATTGTACTGGGTCCCTATGGCGGCTATGAACCGTTGTTAAAAGATATTGTCAACTATTTTGAAACGGGCGCTATCCCCGTTACCCCTGAAGAAACCATCGAACTATTTACGTTCATGGAAGCAGCCGACGAAAGCAAACGTCAGGGCGGAGCGGTCGTTACGCTCGAAAGTGTCTTGAAAAAAGCAAAAAAACCTTAAACTATCCTTTGCCATGCCTTCCAACCATTTTTCACGACGTGAATTCCTCAAACGAAACTCATTGACGGGCTTAGGAGCGGTATTGACACCTACGCTCCTTGCAAAAACTAATGAAAATCAGGCCACCAAATCTTCTGTTACGACCTCGTTTTCGTTAGCCGAACCACCGGCATTACTGGGCGGCAAGCCCGTTCGCAGCAAAGGCTGGCCGACTTGGCCCATCTGGAAACCCGAAACCGACGAAAAACAACTGCTCGAAGTAATTCGGAGCGGCGTGTGGTCGCGGGCGGCAGTGGTCAATGAATTTGAAGTAAAATGGGCCGAAACCGTAGGTGCCAAACGTTCATTGGCGGTCATGAACGGCACCAATGCGTTGATTACGGCTTTAATGCAGTTGGACATTCGCGGCGGCGATGAGGTACTGATTCCACCTTATACTTTTATCGGAACGGTAGCCCCCGTCATTGCCACAGGCGCGATGCCCGTTTTTGTGGACGTGGACCCCGAAACCTTTCAGATTGACCCAGCCAAAATCGAAGCGAAAATCACCCCCCGCACCAAAGCCATTATTCCGGTACATATTTTGGGCTTGCCAGCTAACATGCCGCAAATTTTAGCCATTGCCAAAAAGCACAATCTGGCGGTAATTGAAGATGCCTGTCAGGCGCACATGGCCGAAATCAACCACCAAAAAGTAGGTACCTTCGGCGATGCGGGCTGTTTTAGTTTTCAGAATTCCAAAAACTTAGCCATCGGTGAAGCGGGAGCCATTGTGAGCAATAATGACCTGTTCATGGACAGATGTTTCTCGTACCATAACTACGGAAATCCTTTCGGCATGGCGTCGGGCGTGATTGGTGCGGGAACAATTATTCAGGGAAATAAACAACGTATCACGGAGTATCAAGCGGCCATCGGCCTGGCGCAGTTGAAACGATTGGACGCCGAAACCACGCTCCGCAACGAGAATGCGGCCTATTTAAAAGCCAAAATCGAGAAAATCCCAGGCATTGTTCCCTACAAATTGTACGACAACGTAACGCGGGCAGCTTTCCACCTGTTTCCGTTCCGTTACAAAAAAGAAGGATTTAAAGGCCTGTCACGCGATACGTTTCTGAAAGCGTTATCGGCAGAGGGCATTCCCTGCTCCAAAGGCTACGCGACGCTAAACAATATGCCGTATCTGAACGACGCATTTCAGTCGAAAAACTTCCAAAAAATGTATCCTAAAGCACAGCTTGACTTCAAAAGTTACGTCGAACGCAATCATTGTCCCCAAAATGACCGCCTCTGCAACGAAGAAGCCGTTTGGTTTACCCAAAATATGCTATTGGGTACGAAAGCGGACATGGACGAGATCGCCAACGCCATCGAAAAAATCTATACCCACGCCGATAAACTCCTGAGCACCAAATGAGAAAACATCTTTGGCTGATTGGATTTTTAATCATTTCATCGACCTGGGCAAAGGGTTGGAAAGCGGGGGTTGCCAAAGCAATTATTACGCCCAAAGAGTCCGTTTGGCAGGCCGGATATGCTTCCCGTACCCATGCGTCCGAGGGGAAATTGCATGACTTATGGGCCAAAGCGTTGGCATTAGAGGATGAAAACGGCAAAAAGTGCGTGCTCGTCACGACGGATATGTTGGGTTTCCCCAAAGCCATGTCTGATCGTATTCGAATACAGCTTAACCAACAATTCGGCCTGACCAAAGCTCAAATCATTCTGAACAGTTCGCATACACACTCAGGTCCCGTGTTGGACGATGCTTTGCACGATATTTATCCGTTGGATGCGAACGAAGAAGCCAAAATTGCTCGTTATTCGCGCCAATTGGAAGCACAAATTATTGCCTTAGTAGGACAAGCGATAAAAGATTTAGAACCCGTCGAACTCTTTGCGCAAAATGGCGTAACGCGGTTTCAGGTGAATCGGCGCAACAACAAAGAAGGGACCTTGCGTGAGCAAACCGAACTAAAAGGTCCCAACGATTATGCTGTACCCGTCATTAAAGCCGTGACAGCCAACGGCAAACTTAAAGCAGTCGCCTTTGGTTACGCCTGTCACCCAACGGTGCTGGATATTTATCAAATATCGGGCGACTATCCCGGCTTTGCCCAAATAGAACTGGAAAAAGCCCACCCGGGCGTCACCGCTCTGTTTTTTCAGGGAGCGGCCGGTGACCAAAATCCGTTGCCCAGACGCACGATTTCGTTGACGCGACAGTACGGTCGCGAATTGGCGGCAGCCGTGGATAGAGTGTTGGAAGAACCCATGCGCTCGTTGCCAGCACAGCTCCAAACGGCTTATTCTGAGATAACTCTGCCCCTTTCGCCTCCACCCACAGAAGCGGAATTAATAAAAACCCAAGGCGAAACGACACCGTATCTAAAACGTTGGGCGACTCGCATGTTGGCCGAAAAGAAACAGGGAAAACCATTTATCACTTCGTATTCCTATCCTTTGCAAGTATGGAAATTGGGCGACCAACCGCTGTTCAGCTTTGGGGGCGAACTCGTCATTGAATACGCCATCGAGTGTAAAAAACGATTCGGGCAAGATATTTTTGTGATGGGTTACTCCAACGACGTCATGGGTTACATTCCCTCCGCAACGATTTTGAAGGAAGGTGGCTACGAAGGTGCTTCTTCGCAAATGGTTTACGGGCTGCCGAGCGTTTGGGGTACTTCGGTGCCTGAATTGATCTATGCAGAAATCAACCGCTTGGCGGAGCAAGTTGGTATCTATAAAAATAGATGATCTTTCACCGATTACAAATCGGCAGCAGTATGCGTCGGGATTACAATTCCCGACGAGTACCGTGGAGACACACAGATCAGGGTTCAGTGTAAAAAGGCTTAATTATCAAGTAAATTATTAATTCTTTTCACTGCCAATTTTATTTCATTTATTCTCTCCTCATTCGTAAGAAGAATTGGTAGATTATTTGCTCCATGAAAAGGAACATTTTCTTTTATTCTTAATATAGGGAATAAGCAAAACAAGTATTTTGATGGCATAATGATTGGTAACATTATTATGTACTTGATTGACGAATAAACGTAAAGGATACCATTTATTGTCATATAAAAAGGCATCTAATTCCGCATTTTGAATGTTTATTAATCCTTGATCAAATAGTGCTTTAACGTGTAAAAATTCAGGGTTTGTCATAATGATAAATTCATTTTTGTTCCAGGAAGGATTTCTGTAGTCAAATATACTTATTTGCCGTTGACTGTGTCCCCACAGTCAACCTTTGTGGTTTAAAAAATCAATAAATATGAATTCACTTACCGCTAAAGCCTATTTCTCGGGCTTTGAATTAGCGCACGATACGTATAACGCCATTACCGCCGCAAGCAACGGCAAACTCTACTACGTCCTTTGTTCCGAATCCTACGAAGTAGGCGGACAAATGTACGTGTATGATCCGGCAACCGACCAAACTGAATGGATAGCCGACCTGACTGAAATCTGCGGTGAAAAAGACGCTAACGCCATTCCGCAAGGCAAAAGCCACGTTCGCTTTTATGAGAGCAACGGCAAGCTATATTTCGCCACGCACATCGGTGTGTATGAGATGATTGACGGGATGGAACGTTTGCCGCAAAACGCGCCCAACGGCAAAAATATTTACCCTGGCGGACATTTTTTATCCTACGATTTGGCAACGGGTGCATTTGAAGACTTAGCCATCGCGCCCGAAGGCGAAGGCATCCTGACCATGACGATGGACCGCGAACGAGGGCATTTGTACGGCATCACGTGGCCGTTGGGGTATTTTATTCATTACGATATTTCTGCCAAAACCCTTAAAAAAGCTGGTTTGGTTTCGGCCAAAGGTGAAGTAGGAATCCCAGGCGATGATTACCGCGTATTGTGTCGTTCGATGGTAGTTGACCCGCGCGACGGAGCCGTTTACTTTTCTACTTCCGAAGGTGATATTTTTACTTATCATCCTGATAACGAAGGTTTACAAAAAGTAGAAGGTGTTGATTTACGCTTAGATTATTTTGGAAAATACGATCCCAAACATCCGGGCAGCATGGGCTACAACTGGCGTAAAATCTTTTGGTATGCGCCCGAACAGGTCGCCTACGGGATTCACGGAAATTCGGGATATTTGTTTCGTTTTGACCCAAAAATCCCTAAAATTGAAATCGTAGAACGCTTAACCTCGGAGCCTTCCCGAAAAAGCGGCATGTTCGATCAGTTCAGTTACGGTTATTTAGGCTTTCAACCGGGACCGGATGGCGAAACGATTCATTACCTGACGGGCGGGCCGATCTACATCGACGGCAAGCGTCTCAAAGGTGCCGACCAAATTGCCAAAGGTGCGGCCAAAGGACTGGAAAATCTACATTTAATCACATTCCATATTCCCACCCAAACTTACAAAGATCACGGGCCGATTTTTTACCCCGACGGAAGCCGACCGACCTACGTTAATTCTATTGCTATTGGGGCCGACGGTGCCGTTTATACATTAGCCCGCTTTGACCATAACGGGCACGAGATTCAGGATTTGGTCAAAATTACCCTGCCCTGATTTGTCTCAACCGAGCTATATTTTGTAGCTATCAAGAATGAGTGAGTAGGTAAAAAACAAAAAGGGCTTCTTCAAAAAGAAAAGTTCAGTAGCCTGTTTATCTTTGGCTATTGTACTTACCTTAAACCCTTCGTACTAAGTAAGCTATTCCTTTTACCCAACATACCTTTTCATGAATCATCAGGAAACTATCTCAAACGGCACCTCTCGCCGCGATTTTATCAAAAAAGCCCTTACCGGCACTGCTGCTTTGACAGTTGGCGGTATTTTGCCCGGGTTCAGTGCCAAAAGCTACGGCCGTATTCTCGGAGCCAACGAAAAAGTCCGACTCGGTGTCATGGGCGTCAACAGCCGGGGCTTGGCACTGTCAAGCAACTTTGCGCTCCAACCCAACTGTGAGGTTATCTCTATTTCGGATGTGGATTCGCGAGCGGCCGAGAAGTGCATTGCCGCCGTTGGAAAAATTCAAAATTCCAAGCCGAAAGACGTTCCTGATTTTCGTAAAGCACTGGAAGATAAAGACGTGGATGCTATGATCATTGCCGCGCCCGACCATTGGCACGCTCCGGCAGCTATTTTAGCATCGAAAGCGGGTAAGCATGTTTATTTGGAAAAACCGTGCAGTCATAATCCGTACGAGGGAGAACTTCTCGTAGCAGTGGCGGCCAAATATAAAAATGTGATTCAAATGGGTAACCAACGTCGGTCGTGGCCGAATGTTAAACAAGCCTTGAAGGATATTCAGGACGGCGTTATCGGTCGACCGTATTTTGCCAAAGGTTGGTACACCAACAACCGCGCGTCAATAGGCGTTGGGAAAGAAATCGCCGTTCCGTCGTGGCTCAATTACGATCTGTGGCAGGGACCCGCGCCGCGTCGTGCCTACAAAGACAACGTCATTCACTACAACTGGCATTGGTTTTGGCATTGGGGAACGGGCGAAGCCCTTAACAACGGCACCCACATGCTCGACCTGATGCGTTGGGGATTGGGCGTGGAATTTCCCACCAAAGTTTCCTCTTCCGGCGGCCGTTATCGCTACCAAGACGATTGGGAAGCCCCCGATACTCAGGTGATTAACTTGGAATTTGGCAAAGATAAATTCATGACGTGGGAAGGGCGCAGCTGCAACAGTCGCAATATTGAAGGCAGCAGCGTGGGGGTCTCTTTTTACGGAGAAAAAGGCACATTGGAATACGGCGGCGGTAACGCTTATAAAATTTACGATTTGGAAAATAAGATTATCAAAGACGTCAAAAATGATCTGGTGATTGACCCGCGTAACAAAATGGACCCCTCGCAGGCGTTGGACGCGTTTCACTTCCAAAACTTCGTATCAGCTATCAAAGAAGGCACACCGTTAGCATCAGGAATCATCGGTGGACATCAGAGTACGTTGCTTTGCCAATTGGGAAATATTGCTTTACGTTCTAACAGCATTTTGGAGATTGACCCTACCAACGGACATATTCTCCATAATAAAGCCGCTAAAAAGCTTTGGAAACGGGAGTATGAAAAGGGTTGGGAGCCAACTTTGTAGTTTTTCAACGTCGGCGAGGACTGGGCGTCCCCGTTCCAAACCTCGCCGACGTTAACCGCCGATATTAACATGATATATTTTACCACAATATGAAAGCCAACACCACTGCCGTTGAAGTAAGCAGCCTGACCAAACGGGAAACCAATATCTCTATTTTCTTAGTGGGAGTCATGTTTTTTATGTTTGGCTTCATCTCATGGGTCAACGCCATTCTGATTCCGTATTTCAAAATTGCCTGCGAACTCACCAGTTTTCAGGCCTATCTGGTGGCTTTTGCTTTTTACATTGCCTACTTTATCATGTCGGTGCCGGCGTCGTATTTACTCAAAACGCAGGGATTCAAAAAAGGGATGATGATTGGCTTTTGGTTCATGTCCTTAGGTGCGTTCATTTTCATTCCCGCCGCCATGACCCGTACGTACGGCATTTTTCTGATAGGCCTGTTCACGATTGGCATTGGATTATCCATTCTCCAAACCGCCGCCAATCCTTATATTACGATTTTGGGGCCGAAAGAGCGCGGGGCGCAACGCATCAGCATTATGGGTATTTGTAACAAAGCCGCCGGGATTTTGTCGCCGCTCATTTTTGCCGCCGTTATTTTACGCCCGACCGATACCGATTTATTTGCCCAACTCAGCACCATGAACGACCTGCAACGCAGTGTAGCCTTGGACGAATTGGTACGGAGAGTGATTACACCTTATACGGTATTGGGTATCTTTCTTTTTGTACTGGGCTATTTGGTTTATCGTTCACCTTTACCCGAAATCAATACCGAGCACGAAACCCCTGAAGTAGCCACAGTCAATGCGGGAAAAACGAGCATTTTTCAATTTCCGCATTTAATTCTGGGAGCCGTAGCCATTTTCCTGCACGTAGGCACGCAGGTCATTGCGATTGATACCATCATCGGCTACGCCAATTCCATGGGCATTGATTTATTGAAAGCCAAAACCTTTCCTTCCTATACCTTGGCCTGCACTATTTGCGGGTACATTATTGGTATTATTACCATTCCTAAATTTGTCAGTCAGGTCAATGCGTTGCGGTTTTGTACGCTGTTGGGAACGGTATTTACCCTGCTCATTATTTTTGCCAAAGGCTCGGTAAATTTTCTCGGACAAACGGCTGACTTTTCCATTTGGTTTGTGGTATTGTTGGGTTTAGCCAATTCATTGGTTTGGGCGGGTATTTGGCCGTTGGCATTGGATGGCTTGGGGCGTTATACCAAACTGGGTGCTTCCATCCTTATCATGGGCTTGTGCGGCAACGCCCTAATGCCACTGGTGTACGGATATTTCGCTGATTTGTACGACGTTCGTACTGCTTATTGGGTCTTATTTCCTTGCTATTTGTATCTGGTATATTATGCTGCTTATGGTCATAAAGTAAAACGTTGGGGATTATAAAAGTCGAAACCTGCCAAGTTTTTAAAACTTGGCAGGTTTGAACAAATTGTGCCACAATAAGTAGGTAATTCCTCAAGAATAGTTCAAAAAGATGGCGAAACAAAAAATTGAAACAGTTAGAGAGTTGATTTATTATTCCTACGCAAACTTGGCAATGGCTCACACCGCTGTTGAAAAAAAGCAAATAAAATATGGAATGCTCAATTTCATGATTAGAGCCAAATTATTCAAAGGACTTAAAGATGGAACAATGAATATGAGGACAATCTTTGATGATGAAAAAATCAAATTACAAACAGGACAAATTTGTAACTATTGCGGTTCAGCAGATAAATTGGCGTTAGACCATATTTTCCCACAAAAATATGGCGGAGAAGACAACGCTGATAACCTAATTTTTGCTTGTAAGACTTGCAATAGTTCAAAAGGGAAAAAAGACTTAATAGAATGGATGATTTTCCGTGGAAAATTTTTGCCTTTAATGATAATTAAGCGCTACTTAAAATTGACATTCAATTATTGTAACCAAAACGGGCTATTAGACAAAAATATTGATGAACTAAAAGAATTCGCACTTCCTTCAGGTTGAACGCACCTAATAATCTTAATTTAGGGCATAGGTCAAAAATAGCCATATAATTGTTGTTGGTTGTATTTTTGAGGATGGAATGGAAAAAAATATTTGACGAAGTGCCTGA
>NZ_JAIXST010000218.1 GCF_027484545.1 Runella sp.
TAAAACAGGTCAAAATGCTTTTTGTACCATTCGTTCTGTCATTGATACGCTTCTCAAAAGGAATCTTGAGGTATTGCCATACCTAACTCAAATCATCAAATTACAACCTGTGTCGTAACCGCACCAAGTATAAAACGTTCAATTGCCTGATTTTATCATAGCCTATTCCCTCCTTCAATTGTTTCCAAGCCTGTTCGGTGAATCTCGCTCCGCTGATGTGTAAGCCAAAAGTATCTTCCGCTAAAAAATACCTCTTATCATTTCTTGCTCTATTCGTAATTTTGAGTGTATCAAGACGATAGACTTTTACATAACCATTATTCAATAAATAACTTTCAACAGATTCCATTTTTAGCTTAATAAGAAAAATATAATCTAAAGTACAAAATCAATGAAAACTAAACGAAATCCGCTAATAGTATTGCGATAATTAGGGGAATCACGGTTGCGAAAAGCCAAACGGCAATAATCTGGGCGGTAGAAGTAACTGCCGCCCCTCAGACCACGAAGAGTCCCTTTCTGTAAGTAAGCACTTCCGTCTTTAGGGTTTTTGCTATAACTATCTGTATATTTATCAGCGCACCATTCCCACACGTTTCCGCTCATATCATATAAGCCAAGCGCATTAGATTGCTTTAGTCCTACGGGCATAGTTTTTTCATTAGAGTTGCCATCATACCAAGCTACATCTTCTATTTCTTGGCTACCAGCGTAGGTCATTTTGAGGTCATTCCAAACCTTTCCACCACGGGCAGCATACTCCCATTGGGCTTCGGAAGGCAAGCCAAAGGTTCCTTTTAAAAAGGGGTACTGCCTTTTTATGTATTGGTTAAGGCTATTTAAAAAACCCCCTTCTTCGCAAATTTCATTCCACGATACTGATTCAACGGGTCGGTGTTTGTGTTTAAAGGTAGCGGGATTTACGCCCATCACTCGCTCGTACAGTTCCTGCGTAACGGCGTGTTGCGCCACAAAATAGTCTTCTTTGAAATCAATCGTAGCTTCTTTTTCATCAGCTTCACTCGAAATATTGTCGCCTATCCTAAACGAGCCTTTTTCGATATAAACAAAGGAGGTGTACTCTAAGCCAAAGAGTTGAAAGACGGAGCCGTCGGGCTGTCGAAGGAGGTCGCCTTCTTGGTAAGTCATGGGGGAGTGCATTGGTTTTGTTCAATAACAAATAAAGCAAAAAAGTAGCTCTCTACGAAGCAAAGCAACCCGAAAGTACAAAACCTTCGGGTTGCTTCTCGAAGTGGTACGGTGCAGACACCGACCACGGTGGTTTTCTCAAATCCCAATCTGCAATCGCAAGCCCGGGGTTACACTTTTGAAGAAACCGTTGAAATAAATCTCGGGTTGTATCTTAAACATTCCTTTGGTCGTAATCGTCATGGAAAAATTCCAAGTGTTTTTATCGAAAATAGTGCCGTTTCTTGAAACGGAGTGACCCAAATACGCCCCAAAAAGGATATGATTGGTATTGACTACACCATTTTTGGGTCTTCTGAAATCGTAAAACGTGATTCCTGCGTGTACAAAATCATTACTGTGTATAGATACGCGTTGGGTTAAATCGTTGCGCTCGGTAAAGAACATAGTTCGTCCGCCTAACGTGTATCCAATGTTTTTGTATTTGTTGGGTACAAAAACAAAATCGGCCTGCACGTTAGGAACTAATTGATTTTGAAATACGCCCAAGCCGATAGAGGGATGAATGGCCAAAAAATCTTCGTTAGGTTTGGTGACTGTACGGAAAGACCTTGAATTTGATTGTGTATAGTTGAATTTATAATGACCGCCCATCAAATCATGATGAGGATATTTTTCAGCATCTTTTAATGCTTTTTGAATGTAGGCGTTGATTCCACCATTTATTACCATTTTTCCGATGTCTTCTAAGTTATTAACAATCAGGCAAAAATAGACGTGTTCATTCAATTTGACCTCCCCCGACTTTGTTTCCATCGGTTTTAAAAACGAATGGATAATCAACAACGTATCCTGCATCGTTTTGAGAAGCAAAGGCTCTCCGCCGTTGGTTTTAAACTGAAATCGTTGTTTTGGGCTCGCGTGCTCGACCAAATCCAATTGGTATTGCTCATTGGATAAGGGTTTATAAATGACTGTTTTTGAATTTACATTTTCAGGAAGGGAAGTTTTCAGCACGTTGTAATCTTTAGCAAAATGAGCCAAAACAGAATCAATGTTTTGAAATTTCTGCAAATCCTGCACCGTTCGGGCATACACAAGCAATTTATTTTCCTGCCCGAGATCAAAGCTGTACTTACTGTGATGGTTCAGGGCGTTGGGTAAAAGGCCCGGTAATTGTTGGGCAAAAGCGTGGCTGAGGATGCTCACGGAGAGCATCACGGTAATGATAATTTTCATGGTATTTGGGAGTTGCGGAACGCCGCAGCGGTTGGTTTAAATAGGGCTGTTAATCGGCCTTCGAAGATTTATTTTTAAAATAAGTCAATAGACTATTTGCGGATTGATTCGTGGAATTAGCGTTCCAATTAATGACAACAAATCCCTTGGCCTTTGCTTCTTTTTCCCGTACTTCTGCCAGTTCAGCTTTCTGATAATCAGCCAATTCATTGGCATGAACGATTTTGAATTTAGGCTTAGGGGTTTTTGTTGTTGATTGATTAGGTGTTTTTTCCGGTACCGTGACAATTCCAGTAAGTTCAGGAGTTTCAACTATATTTTTTATCGCTTCGGAAACGTCGGCCAGGTTTGGAACGCCAGACCGGTCCGCCGGTGCGGGCCAGTCCTTGCCGACGTTATTTTCCGATTCCGCAGGGACAACAATTGGCGCTTGAGCAACTTTGGCTTCGGTTAGTTCTTCTTTTGATTGTTTCTTAAAAGTTTCGTGTTTTTTTAACTTTACTTCCTCTTTTAAGTCATCATTCTTTGCGGCGAGTAAAGTATGCTTTTCCTGTAAAAAGGAGCTATTTTTTGGTTCATTTACTTTTTGATTAACAGCAATTTGAGTAGGCGTTGACTGTAACTTCCACCAAATTCCACCGGCCAGTAATAACAATGCTACTGCTACTGCAATGCGGTAATGAGACGCTTCCGCGCGGCAGACCGTCAGCGTGACAAAAAAAGATTTTTTTTCAGGAACGGGGTGCTGTTCCGTTTGTAATTTTTGCCAAATAGCCGATTGACGAAAATGGTCGGGCGAATCGTCGAGGTTGCCCATTTCCTCTCTTATCCATTCATCAAACTGTTCCGTATTGTTCATAACCTCGTTGTTTTAAAAGTTGTTGCAGCATAGCCCGCGCTTTGCTGAGTTGCGATTTTGACGTCCCCGCACTGATATTCAACTGCTTGGCGATTTCTTCGTGTGTATATCCTTCCACTACGTACAGGTTGAATACCGTTCGATAACCCGTTGGCAATTCCAAAATAGCGGCGTAGATGGCCTCGGTATCTATCGAATGATTGGGAACAAAGACCGTCGCCAACTCCTGCGTTTCGTCAGAATCAACAAAAACAGGCAGGGCTTTTCGCTGACGCAGGTGCATGAGGGATTCATTGACCATGATGCGTTTGAGCCATACTTCCAGACTGTTGTCGTCGCGGTACTCAAAATCCGGCAAGCCTCGGAAAAACTTCAAAAAACCGTTCATTACTACCTCTTCGGCTTCTTCCTGCCGGTGCACGTAGCGCATACAAAGCCGAAACAATCGCCCCGAAAAGCCTTCATACAACCGATTTTGTGCGAATCGGTTGTTTTCTTTGCACATCTCAACGACTTTTTGCCAGCGGTACACGGAGGAGGATGTTAGGTTTCACTAAAGGAAATGCAGAAAAGCCGAGAAGGGTTGCCTGAGAGTTGAAAATTTGTTGAGAAAATACAGTTGCAGGAACTTATTACTTATTCCCACACCCATCCACATACGCCGTAAACGTACTTCCCCGGTCGGCTTTGAATCCCGGCTTCAGCAGTACATAATTTTGAGCATCATACGTCACCTTGGCCGAAGGGGTGAGGATATTTTGGGCTTGGATAGTAGAGCTAACTTCAAATTTGACAGTATCAGTAATCGTATGATTCAGCACCAACGAAACCGTGCAGGGGTCAATTCTAACCAATACTTTACTGACGTTCAGGAGAGAGCTATCGGTATTTTCCAACAAATCCCAAGCCGTATTAACGTCCGCATTATGGCTCGCTAAAATTTGAGAAAGTGTAGCCGTAATTACTTTGGGTTCAATGGCTTTCAGGTACAGACTATCCAACAATTGATTCACCATCGTGTAGTTTTTGAAGGAACGGCCTACCAAATTGTTGTTTAAATCCATGGCCGAAGCGGCTGTTTTGACCAACGCCGTACCTGCGTCGTTGTATTCGTAGGCGGAGGTAAACCGTTGAACGATGTCGGTGGCGGTAGCTTCATTGGCACCCGCATCTTTTAGCTTTTTTACGGCAAGCGCATTCCAAACCGAATGCCGAAAGGCGTTGGAACTGTTGTCATTTTGATTTTGGGCACCTGCCCCAAAAAACTGATCGGTGTAGGCATTGGCTTCGTTGGCAGCGTCAACGATGAGTTGCGCCTGTGCCGGAAACATAAACGCCAGTGCCTGGACTCGGGGATTGACCCCAAGTGGATTAGAAAGAGAAAAAGGCAATTGATGACCTGTAACCGCTTTTACTGAAAGACAGCAGAGTAGAAAAACGAACAAAAAAGATGATTTTACCATAGGTTAAAAAGTCTGTTATATTTTCTTACGAGAAAGTTCATTTAGTTTTATTGCCAGTTCTTTTCTTCCCAAATCTTTGGCAATCACTTTCCCGCTTGGGTCTATAAGAACTGTCTGAGGGTAGCCTGTTATTTTATACATTTCTACCAATTTATTAGAATCATCAGATATTATTTGGGGCCAGGTTACGCCGTTTTTATCAATGAATTTCTTCAGTTTTTAAGAAGTATCTCCCGCTACAATTCCGACAAATTCAAAACGACTTTTGTCGAGCCCTTTGTAGAGAGCGACCAAATTAGGGATCTCTTCCACGCACCCTCTGCACCAAGTTCCCCAAAAATCAATGAACACGTATTTGCCTTTAAGACTTTCCAATGAAATGGTTTTTTTAGTAAAAAATTCTTCGGCCGAAAATGGTTGAAATTGATAACCCGCTTGGGTAGAGTACACAACCACATCAGAGGGTATTCCTTCCACTTGTAATGTATTAGTAAACAAATCGACTCCCTTGTTTTTGTATTTTGTTCCCAATAGACCTCCAATGGTGATATATTGCTCTATTTCAATCAGTTCGCTATCTTCGATTACTTTATTTTGCTTCGAGCCTGTCATTTCTAAAATACCTGCCTTTTCAAAATCAGCACAAGTTAAGGCACTTGGAACAACCACCAATTCATGCTTTTTCCCATTCTGAATCAATTCAACTTTGGCATATTGAGGAAAATTATAACCGAATTGATTTGCATTGATTTGTTTAATAACAATTGGAATTTCCGCTTCTACTATTTGATTATTTTGATAGATCTGATACTTGACAATCCGTTCATTTAAAGTAGAAGAAGCATTTTTTTTAAAATCCATTATTTCGGGATAAAACGCTTTTTCGTCGCTGAAATCAAAATTATTATTGGTGTCAACCATCGCCATCCAATTTCCTTCCGAGTTTATTCCCCAAATAACATATACGTAGCACTTAATTGGTTTTTTAGAAAGCTTAAGTTCATCAGGTTGCCATTGCCATGATTCCTGTAGGTTACGATACTTTCCGGAAGTAATGTTTCCTAAAACATAATTCTGATAAACTAATTGTCTGCTATTAAGCCAAATTATAGATTTGCTTACACTTCGCCATTTCGCAGGAATTCCCCTAATTGATAAATAAGTCTTAACCCAATCTGCCCCGGCAGGGTCTGTAGAGGTATATTCTTTTACAAGAAACGAAAGCCCCGGTACAAATGGCCCGTAACCCTTCACAATTGTAAGCGGGAGGTTAATGGATAAAACAGGCTCATCCTTCCCCTGGCAACCTGATAATAAAGCAACTACAAAAACAAATACTATCTTTTTCATAGCTTGTTGACATAATAATTATTGACACTACCTATTTATCAATAACAAATATGAGAAAATAAATACACTATTTTCAGTAAGCCTAAAACAGCATAAAAATACCCGACACGCTCTAAAACGGCACGTCGGGTATCTATGACCTTGATAACACCACAAAAAACGAAAAGCGTCAAACTTACCTGTTGGATACTTTCGCTTGAGTAACAAATGTTACCATTAATCCTTAAAAAGGACTTAAATACGGCTTAAACTTTACTTAAAAAATAACCTTTGCCACCACCGGCTGATGGTCGGAAGGATAGCGTTGGTCTTTAGCATCGGTCAACACCCCGTATTTGAGGACTTTAATGCTTTTACTGACAAAAATATAGTCAATTCGGTTTTCCATTTTCGCGTCAAATTTGAAAGAGTTGAACGTTCCTTCGGGGCCATACGGGGGCTGCGCCGCTACGTCATGGGTGTCCGACAGGAAAGATTTCATTGTCTTGATTTGCTCGGTTTCGGGTCTGGAATTAAAATCTCCCGTGCAGATAGTCAGCGCATTTCCCGCAATTTCTTTTATTTTTTTCTCCATCAAAAATCCCGACTGCCGACGCGCTTCTACGCCTTGGTGGTCAAAATGGGCGTTGAAGAAATAAAAGTCTTTTTTGGTATTGAGGTCTTTGAATTTGGCCCAACTGCAAATCCGATTGCAACAGGTTGCATCCCACCCTTTTCCGGGCTTTTCAGGGGTTTCGCTCAACCAAAAATCACCTGATTCCAGGACTTTGAACCGGTTCTTTTTGTAAAAAATCGCCGAATGTTCGCCTTTTTCCACACCGTCGTCGCGGCCTTTCCCGATAAAGGCAAATTCTTCCAATTCGGCAATGCCGTTCATTTGGTGACGCAAACCTTCCTGCGTTCCAAAAATATCCCATTCATGAAAACGAACAAGGGCTTTTACATTTTCTTTCCGATTGGGCCACGCATTGGGGCCATCATTGGGCGTATCGTAGCGTACATTATACGTGGCGACATTAATGGTTTGGGTCTTTTTTTGTGCCGATACAGATACACAGGCCACAAAAAGACAAAGTAGGGTTAAAACAGAAGTTTTCATTTAGAAATGGTGAGATTAATGTACTGTGATTTTGGAATAAATTAGTAACGGAAACTACAGGCTATTGGGAGCCTTGGGAGGTTTAAAAACTTCCCAAGGCTTATTTCAAACTTTATTTCTTTTTCAAACTTGACAAATATTCTACCAAATCCACCAGTTCAGGTGCACTCATGGCTTCGTGTAAACCAGCAGTCATGAGCGATTCATCCATTTTTTTCATCGAAACCACTTGGCTCATTTTGTAGCTTTGGGAAGTACCTCCGGGAAATTTCATAAGCAAATCCGTTTCGGTTTTACTGGCTACAATTCCCGCAATCGTACTGCCGTCTTTGAATTTGACTTCGTAGCCTTCGTAGCCAAAACTCACCCCCGCACTTGGGTAGAAAATAGCCATGTATTGGCCGTCTTTCCCCAATTTGCTGCCAATTTCAGACAATTTAGGCCCAAAATCCGCCCCTTCTCCGTTGACTTGGTGACAAATGGCGCAATAATTGGCAAACACTTTTTGGCCATTTGCCGCGTTTCCTGTCATGGCTATCAGTTCACTGACAGGAGGCAATTTTTTGCCCGTTTTGGTAGGCACCGCATCCATGTATTTGGCCGCTTCTATTTTTATACTTTTCCGCCAAGCGCCACTAAGCCCCTGTACTGCAGCAGCTTTATAATCCCCGTTAAATTTTCCTTCTTTCAATAGAGCTAACACCAAATCTTCACCGTCCATGCTTCCGCCCAATGCCCGCGCGGCCTCCGTCCGGAGCGCTTTAGAGCGTTTGGCATCCAAAGCTACCGTTTGTAAAATGCCAATGGATTGCTTCGTACCTACACTCCGCAAAGAAGTCAGCACACTTTGTGCTTTTACAGCATCTTTGCCGTTGATGGTCGCCCACAACATAGGTTCTTCATTTTGCTTTAACAACTGTCGCGCCGCATCGCGTCCTTCGCGCTGCATGGGTTTTTCGGTGGCTATTTGCAAAAGGCGTTTATTTTCACTTGCCGGCTCAAAGCGAAGTACCAAATCCATATAGTCGCTTGTGCCAACGCTCGCATCCAGTAGTTTCTGTAAGCTTTGCTGCGCTTCAGGCGACGTTTTGACAAACCCTGGGTCCAAGTGGCGAAGACAAAGTTTGGTAATTTCGTTGTCGGTGGTTCCTTTCAATATGGCCAGCAACGCAGTTGATTTTCCGGTAGCACCGGGATTAAAATCAAACGCCCGGAAATACCGTAAACGGTCTTTGAGCGGAACGTTTTTATCTGCCGCCAACGACGCTAACAAAGGCACCGAAGCCGCAGTACGCGCCCGCCACACAATATCACGACCTTTGGCGGTAGCCGTTGGGTTAGCGCCAGCCATCTTGAGCCAAGCCGAATAAAACTTATCCCATTGGCCGTCAGCTGACACGCCAAGGGCTTCCAAATACCAACGGTCCTGTCCGTCGTAGCGAGACGCCAATTGCGCCCACACGTCAGCGGCTAAATCATCGGTCTTATGACGAATGGCCAAAGCTACTTCGCGACGCACCTGCGCGTCCGGGTCAGCCGCCAATAGATTCAAATTTTCGACCGATAAAGGCAGGATCCCCTTTGCCGTAATTTGACGTGCCGCGCGGATTGCCGTAATTCTGATGTCTGGATTGGCATCTTTCAGAGCCACTTCTACGTATTTATGACCGTTGTCCAGTTTACTCAACAACCACAATGCCCGTGCTTTCATGCGAGGATTGGGAGCCGTTTGATACATTTTCGCCAATTCACTTTCGGCCGCCTGACCTTTGCTGCGAATGCTGTTCCAGGCATGATAACGTACTGATACATTGGGGCTTTGAATCGCCTGCAAAGCACCGGCCAACGTACTGAAATCATTAGCAGAAACTTTATAAGCGGTATTGGCCGGGGCAATGCGGTAAAGCCGTCCGCGGTTCAAATCACCCGCTTGGTGTCCACCCACGCCCGGATCGTACCAATCGGCAACGATGAGCGAACCATCAGGCGCGACGCACACATCCGACGGACGAAACCATTGATTGCGTTTGCCATACACTACATTGGCGATGGTTGCTTTATACCCTGCCCCATTTTTTTCGACGGGATAAGACCGAACGACGTTAGGCCCGGCATCGCAGTGAATCATTTGATTTTGAAACACTTTGGGCAATAGTTCGCCTTCGTAAATCAACATTCCCGTGGGCGAACCGGCTCCCGTTTGGAGCAAATTAGGCATGGTTCCCGGGTCATTCAAGTGCCAGTGACGAAGCGGAATTTCGGACTCAATATTGGTGCGATTAGCGCTCCAACTTGCTCCTGTCATTTCGTCGGTGTAGCCGTAGTTGCCGTATTCCATCACGTAGTTGATACGTACGCCTTTGTTGCCGTCGTCGTCGTTATCCGATTGCCACATCGTACCGTAGCTATCCACGGCTACTTCGTAATTATTACGGAAATTATGGCCCAAAACTTCTACGTTCTTGAAATCTGGGTCGCAACGGAACACCATTCCCTGACGGTATTTTTTACGGTCAATGGGCTGTCCATCCTGGTCCAAAACGGGTTGCCCTTTTCCATCAAGAAGTTGATTTCCTTCGTTTCCGAAGTTAAAGTACAATTTTCCATCAGGCCCAAACGTAAAGGCGTGCATTCCGTGGTCGTGCTGCTCGCCTTTGATTCCCTGAAAAATGATTTCTTTTTTGTCGGCTTTGTCGTCGCCGTTTTCGTCCGTAAACAGCCAAACATACGGGCTTTGAGAAACCAAAACGCGATTTCCCATCACCAAAATCCCCAAAGGAGCATTTATTTCCGGCCCTTGGTAAAACACTTTGCTGGCATCTACTTTTCCGTCGCCGTTGGTATCTTCCAAAATCAGAATGCGGTCACCTTCGGAGTGCGTAGGATTTCCCGTAATGTGAGGACGATAATTGTAGGCTTCCAACACCCACACGCGGCCTTTGTGGTCAATGTCGATATCGGTTGGGTTGGTAATCATGGGCTCGGAAGCAAACAAATTAGCCTCCAACCCTTCCGCTACTTCCAATGCCCCTACGGCATACTTCAAATCGTGTTTTTGTTCCTGCGTGAGGGCAGCATACACGCTGTCCAAGTTAGTTTGGGAGCCTCGACTTGGGTTATCGGTTTGATAAGCAGCTGCCAGTGCGCCCGTCAAAACCAAACCACTCAATCCCCAAAGGTATTTTTTCATAATAATCCGAGTTTAATATGTGTCGTTTGAATACTTACCTGTTAAAGCAAGATAGATGGGGATTATAATGCTTCCGAATGGAGGACTATGTAGTTTTTGGGCATCTGTAGGGCAAAAACAAATGCGAGGACATTGCTTTTACGCAGTTTGTAGGAACAAAAACAAAATCCTACTTTCGTATTTCACTTTAACCCAATAAACAAATGTCGGAAAGACCAAAAGTATTCTTTGATATTACGGCGGATGAAGCTCCGTTAGGAAGAGTTGTTTTTGAACTTCGAGCGGACGTGGTTCCTAAAACAGCAGAAAATTTCAGAGCGCTGGCCACGGGTGAAAAAGGGTACGGCTTTAAAGGAAGTATATTTCACCGAATCATTCCCCAGTTTATGCTACAGGGAGGCGATTTTACAAGGCATAATGGAACAGGCGGCAAATCCATCTATGGAGATAGATTCGCTGACGAAAATTTTGAACTGAAACACACAGAGCCAGGTCTGTTAAGCATGGCCAATGCAGGACCTAATACCAATGGTTCTCAATTTTTTATTACCACTGAAAAAACGGCATGGTTGGATGGAAAGCATGTAGTATTTGGTTCGGTGGTTGAAGGAATGGATGTCGTCCGGGAAGTCGAGAGTTATGGGAGCCACAGCGGTAGAACGTTGAAAAAAATTGCAATCAGTAACTGCGGAGAGCTATCAGCTTAAACTCCCCAACCGATTATTCGACGGGGAGTGGTGGCGGTAA
This sequence comes from Runella sp., assembly GCF_027484545.1. Lineage (GTDB taxonomy): Bacteria > Bacteroidota > Bacteroidia > Cytophagales > Spirosomataceae > Runella. Next base: position 11,097 of record NZ_JAIXST010000218.1, read on the forward strand.
GAACACCCATCGTGTTTTTACCGCCAAATACTTCAATTGTCAAAACACATCATTTCCGAGCGTAAAACATGGCAATGTTTTTCAGCCGATACCAATGCTCGGTCTTAACCCAAGGATATTTGTGCTGGCTAAGGGTACCATTGCCGATTCGGAGATCTCGCCATCTTCTTTCATGCCTAAATCATGCATGTACGATTCGGCTTCCCGACAATACGCTTGCAGCTTTTCGGCCTGTTCCCTGCTGATTTCGGGGTATTTTTTTCGTAATCTTTCGGCAATCGGCTTCATGAAATTTGCCCCCCATTCGGTAGTAAGCGCCAGTGCTTCGTTCAACACTTCATCATTGACACCCAAATCAGTAGTGACGGAAACAGGGACTTTTTGAAACGCCGCAATCTCAATGCCGATTTCTTTCCGCGGAGTAAACGTAGATTTACGGGAGGTCGAATCTTCCTGAATAAGCAGCTGATATTTTTCTTTCAAATAATCAGGGTAATATTTGATGAGGTCAATGCGATAATACCAACCGGACGTAAACTGTATTTGCACTTCGTAAAACCCAAAAGTAATGTGACTGAACTCGCATTCAACGCGCCATTTCCCTTCTTCATTCTTTATCTTCGGCGAATAATAGCACTCCGTTTCCCACTGTTTCACTTTGTCAAAGACCGTAATTTGTTCCAATTCTTCTCCATCCGAAGGCAATTCGATGTACAATCGCTGAAAGTGAATATTTTGAAAAACAGTGACCTGATTTCGGCTTAAAATGCCCACAGGTACGTTGGCCGGAGCCTCTGCATCGGGGTGCTGACGGCTTCGGGTCGTCGTTTTCGTTATTTGAATGACTCCTTTTCCCGGAGGAATATTTTCGGGAAAAGGAGGGCAAAGTAAGGTGTTTTTTTCGGGCAAAACGGTGGGTATTCCATCGCCTCGGTCGGGCAATAAATAGCCTTTGGTTTCGTATTCCCAATCGGCAATCTCCTGCCTTTTTTCATTAACTGCTCCGCTGAGTTCAGCATAACTAATTAATTGATTTTCCAGCTCAAAGAGCGTACCATCTGGAAAATTGCTGAGGTTTTTAATAAAAAAGAGTTGGTATTGTGGGTTGTTCATGGCTTTTTACCTCATCCTAAATCCTTCTCCATTTTGGAGAAGGACTTTCTGTTTTTTTCTTAAAGGTACCAAAGCCGACCACTCATAGCGCTCAAAAATTATTTTTCGGCACTAATTGAGAATGGATTCTGTTTCCCTACAGTCGAAATATCCCCAATTGACATATTGCCAATCGAAAATCGGCAATCGAAAATATGCCTCCCAAGAATAAACAGGAACAACCCACGCTCAAAGCCCGTTTACAGGCCCTCAACTACTTACCCCTATTTTTTAGAGAAATTTGGCATACCCAACCTTGGATGACAGCGGCCAACATTGGCCTGCGGCTCATTCGGTCGGTCATTCCGTTTCTGACGTTGTATTTGGGAAAATTGATTATTGATGAAGTCGTCTTTCTCATCAACCATCATTCAACCGATACTCACCATTTAATCCTGCTGATTGGCTTGGAATTGGCCTTAGCATTGGGTTCGGATATTCTCAACCGGGCTACCGGGTTACTCGATGCACTCTTGGGTGATTTGCACGCCAATCGGTCGTCCATTCAAATCATGCAGCACGCCGCTACGCTCGATTTGGCTCAGTTTGAAGAACCTATTTTTTACGATAAACTCGAACGCGCCCGTCAGCAAACCGTCGGACGCACGGCGCTGCTGTCGCAATCGTTGGCACAGGTGCAGGATATGATTACCATTGGCTTTCTGGGTGCAGGCTTGGCGCTGTTCAGCCCCTGGCTGATTTTGATTTTGGTGTTGAGCATCATTCCTGCTTTTTTGGGGGAATTTTATTTCAACTCACAGAGTTACGCCTTGTCGTACCAATGGACGCCCCAACGCCGCGAACTGGATTATCTTCGGTACGTGGGAGCGAGTAACGTGAATGCCAAAGAAGTAAAACTGTTTAACCTTTCAAGCTTTTTAACCGAACGATTTCGGGAAGTATCAGCGGCTTATTATTTACAAAATAAAAAATTATCCATTCGTCGGGCGAGTTGGGGAGCCTTGTTGGCTGCCGTCGGCACTGCCGGATATTACGGTGCCTACGCTTTTATCGGCCTCGAAACCATTCGCGGCGCGATTACCATCGGGAGCCTCACCTTTTTGGTGGGGTCATTTCGACAGCTTAAATCTTCATTGGAAGGAATTCTAAACCGTTTTACGAGTATTTCGCAGGGGACACTGTATCTGCGGGATTTCTTTCAGTTTTTTGATTTAGAACCACAGGTCGCTTCTCCTAAAAAGTCGATTCCGTTTCCTGCGGTTATTAAACAGGGCATTGTTTTTGAGAACGTTAGCTTTCGATACCCCAATGCCGAAAAATGGGTTTTTCAGAACCTGAATTTTACGCTGAGAGCAGGTGAAAAACTGGCGATTGTCGGCGAAAACGGTGCGGGAAAAACTACCCTTGTTAAACTCCTCACACGTCTGTATGATCCTACCGAAGGGCGTATTTTACTCGATGGCCACGACTTGAAAGAATACGATTTAGCCGAATTACAACATCACATTGGAGTGATTTTTCAAGACTACATCCGTCTGATGATGACGGCTCAGGCCAATATTGCTGTGGGTGATATCGATGAAATCAACAATCTCGACCGCATTGCTACGGCCACCGAACGCAGTTTAGCCGCTCCTTTAATTCAACGTTTTCCTGACGGATTGAAGCAGGTTTTGGGGCGGCATTTCAGCGGAGGCACCGAACTGTCCGGAGGCGAATGGCAAAAAATCGCCTTGGCCCGCGCTTACATGCGGGATTCCGAATTACTGATTTTGGATGAACCTACGGCCTCTCTCGATGCCCGCGCCGAATACGATGTCTTTCAGCGTTTTGCTGAATTGACCAAAGGAAAAATGGCCTTACTTATCTCCCACCGCTTCTCCACCGTTCGCATGGCCGACCGCATCATTGTAATTGAACATGGCCGCCTTATCGAATCAGGCAGTCACGAAACGCTGATGGCCAAACAGGGACATTATGCCGAACTGTTTCAGTTGCAGGCAAGAGGATATGTTTAGAATGTCGAATTCAGAATGCAGACAGGGCAGCCCGAACGGTGTCGAATTCAAACCAGGTCGGCCGAGCGATAACAAATGTCGATTGAGTTTGTGTTTTTTCAGAAAAGCGTTATATCTTTGAAGAAATAACGCTTTTCTGGTATGA
>NZ_JAIXST010000033.1 GCF_027484545.1 Runella sp.
CCTGAAAGCAGTAAAGGGTTCGTCCCTCAAAGTGGTCGTTGGCAAGTCGAACGCTCATTCTCGTGGTTGAATCGCACGGGCGACCCCGTTTTTTAGGCGTTTGAGTAAAGATTATGAAAAAACCGTAGAATCTTCGGCTGCTTTTATTCAAATTGCCTTTATTGATATGATTTTGGCAAGAAATTGAAAAAAAATTTTTAGACATACTCTTAAACACAATGGACACAAAGTAAAATCGCAATGGACGCAAAGTACTGCGTTTGAAATATCGCTGAGCCACTTTCGGCGTCAAGGCTACCGATTACGTTTAACAAAAAATCTCTGCTGTGAAGCAGAGATTCTCGTAATTTTTTCCCGATAACAGTTAACGGATAACTTCATTTATTGAGCTAACTTATCAGCAATTAAGCCTTCCAAATAGCCTCGAATAGAATCTATTTTGATTTGACTGATGACGTCTTCGCAGAATGCATACATCAACAGCGTCATTGCTTCCGCTTTCGGAATACCGCGCGAGCGCATGTAAAACAAGGCTTCGTCATTGAATTTACCCGTGGTGGTTCCGTGCGAACATTTCACGTCGTCGTTGTAAATTTCCAACTGCGGTTTAGTATTCATCGAAGCATCGTCCGAAAGCATAATGTTACGGCACGATTGATAGGCGTTGGTCTTGCTTGCGTGGTCGCGTACGAAGATTTTGCCGTTGAAAACGCCCGTTGATCTATCTTTCAAAATGCCTTTGTACAATTCATTGCTATACGAATTGGGTTTGGCATGATCTACAAGCGTATGATTATCAATGTGTTGCTTTCCATTGGGAAAATACAGCCCATACATAAAGGCTTCGCAGTTTTGTCCGTCTAAAACGATATTCAGGTTGTTGCGAACAAAGCCCCCGTTGATGGTAACCGTAACGGCGTAAAAGTGACTGTTGTTTTTTTGACTTACCTGTGTGGTACCGATATGATACGATTTATCGCTTTCGTTCTGAACTTTATAGTACTGAACATTGGCATTTTCTTCCACTACGATTTCGGTCACTACGTTGGTAAAGGAAGCATTATCTCCAAGGCTTCGGAACGCTTCGGCCATTTTTACTTCAGCATTTTTGCCTACCACAATTAGATTTCTGGGCTGAGATGCTGCATTGACCGTACGTGCGTCCGTGATAAAACGTAAAATAATGGGCTCTTCCACCACTTTTCCCGCAGGTACGTGAATCACGACACCGTCGTGGGCAAAGGCAGTATTGAGGGCAGTAAATGCTTCGTCTTGGTAGTTAGCGTATTTGGCAAAATAAGAAGCCAGCAATTCGGGCATTTCTTTGATGGCTTGCCCAAAATTCAGGATTTGTAATTGGCTGTCGGGTGAAACTATGTTCGACAATTCAGCCTTGTAGATGCCATTGATAAAATACAGCACGTTGCCTTGCAGGTTGGGAATTTCCAACGCTGCAATTTCGTCCGGTCCAAATTCGGTTTTGACGTTAAAATCAAACGCCTGTTTGACCAGACTGCTTACATTACTGTATTTCCATTCCTCGTGTTTGATGGTCGGAAAGCCTAATTTCTCAAAATTTTGGATGGCTTCGCGCCGCTTTTGATGAACATCCGACTTGGTTTCCCCGTTCAAACGGCCTTCCGCAGCTTGAAAAGCAGCGACGAGTTTATCTTTAAAACTTGTGTTATCCATGTTACTATTGCTATACATAATGGTATTTACATTCAACAATGATGACAGCTTCATCGGTGACTTCATATACCAAACGGTGTTCATTATCTATTCGTCTCGACCGCTCGGGCGGCCCCGCAATAACCTTTTAAGTTGTGCTTTAGAGCTTCTGGTTTACCTGTTCCTTCAAATGGATTTCGTTGTATTTCGTCAATTAATTTAATACTGCGGTCTTACAATTTTTTATTAGTAAGACGCCATTCATTAAATTGCTCAAAAGCTTTAGGAGTAAACGAGATATTCCTCATTTTAAATCCTCCAAAGAGACAGTGATGAGTTCTCCTCGTTGAGCTTGAGAAATGGATTCTTCTAAAAATGTTCGATTTGCTTGATTAGACAACAAATACTCTGTTTCATCCATTTCGGTATTTACCGTTACACGGATATTTCGCCCTTTAAACATAGATTTGAGACTACGAAATAATCGATAGTCAAGTTCATCTGCATTTAGTTCAATCGTGGTTGTCATAGTCTAAATCAACTTATGGGAACAACAAAAATCGGAAAACTACAACGCGGCTACTTCGGCTTTGATCCAGTCGTAACCTTTTTCTTCGAGTTCAAACGCCAGTTCTTTGGAACCTGATTTTACGATGCGTCCTTTGTACAATACGTGTACGTAATCGGGAACAATATAGTCGAGCAAACGTTGGTAGTGGGTCACGACGATTACGGCGCGCTCCGGAGAACGAAGTTTGTTCACACCTTCTGCCACTATGCGCAAGGCGTCAATGTCAAGTCCTGAATCGGTTTCGTCCAAAATCGCCAATTTAGGCTCCAACATCGCCATTTGGAAGATCTCATTGCGTTTTTTCTCACCACCCGAGAAACCTTCGTTCAACGAACGTTTCAGTAATGAATCATCAATATTGACAACTTTAGCTTTTTCGCGCATCAATTTTAAAAACTGAGCCGCATCCAAAGGCTCTTGTCCGCGTGATTTCCGAATTTCGTTGAGGGCCGTTTTGAGGAAGTTGATGGTGGTTACACCAGGAATTTCAACGGGGTACTGAAATGCTAAAAAGATACCAGCCGCAGCACGCTCTTCAGGTGACATATCGAGCAAGTCCTGACCGTCGAAATCAACGGTACCGCCCGTTACTTCATATTCTTCGCGCCCCGCCAATACCGAAGCTAAAGTACTTTTACCCGAGCCATTAGGCCCCATTATTGCATGGACTTCGCCGGCTTTGATTTCCAAATTGATTCCTTTCAAAATCTCCTTGTCGTCAACTGACGCATGTAAATCCGTGATTGTAAGCATAGTAAGTGGTTTTTGTATTGGTCAGCACGGGGTAAAAATCCCGTAGTACATCAGAAAAAGTTCGCAAAATTACAATAAAGAGTTTATAAACCCTTCTTATTTTAATAACAATTCTAAATAAGGAAAAGTTGGGTGAGGTTGAAAAAAGAAATCCCAAATGCCATTAAACACAAAAAGCCGGCTATTTCTAACCGACTTTCTTCATTCAAATGATTTAGACTTCTGCCGCGTGACAAAAAAGATTAACTGAATTTCTTTTTCAAATAACCAATTGAGTTTTTGTACGCATCGGCAGTAGCTACCGGATCGTGTTTTGGGTTGCTTGGATTGGCAAAACCGTGAACGGCATCGTACATTTTAATGGTTACGCCCTTGCCGGCTGCTTTCATACTTTCTTCAAATTTGGCAACGGTGGCCGGTGGAATACCGGTGTCTTGGCTTCCGAAGATTCCCAATACATCGACATTCAGTGATTTCAATTTCTCAACATCCAACTCAGGACGACCATAGTACATAACACAACCTACGGCCTGTTTGCCTTCTGCCAACGCCGACTGCAGCGACAGCATACCACCAAAACACCAGCCAACACTCGCAATTTTCGCCTTGGAACCTACGTATGTCAATGCGCCTTTGGTAATGGCTTCCAAACGCTCTTTGGGAGTAGATTGCATGATTTTTCCTGCTTCCTGCGGAGTGGTACCCACTTGGCCGTCGTACATATCAAGCGCCAATACGTTTACATCGCCGAGGTCATTGTAATACGTTTCGGCTTCTTTCTTGATTTGGTCATTGAGCCCCCACCATTCCTGATACACGAGCAGCCATTTATCTGATTTCTTGGCAGATTTCAGAAAGAAACCAGAAGCCGTTTTTCCATCGGGAGTCGGGAAGGTAATCATCTCCCCTTTGCCGACATAATGATACGGCAGCGGTGCTTCGTGCAGTGAAATAAAATGAGCATCGGTCCCCATCATTGCCATGTCGTGGTCAGAGGTGACGCAAAGTGGAATAGGTGCCTCTACCGGACGTTGAACAAATGCCTGCATGGCAAACATTCCTCCTAAAAGAATCAGTTTTTTCATTGTTGAATGGATTAGATGAACTTTGATGTAACAACACACAATTTTAACTATAAAAATTTAATAAGGTTGTCAAAACAGATTAAAATAAAAAACTATAAAAATAGTTTGTAAACTATAAACATAGTTGTATGTTTGTTTTATGGAAAAGCTTACCAACAAAGAAGAAGAAATCATGCAGGCGCTCTGGAAAGCAGAGCGTGCTTTTGTAAAGGACCTGTTGCCGTTTTTTACCGACCCGCCTTTGCATTACAATACCGTTTCGACTATTATCCGAAATCTCGAAGAAAAGGGATACGTCGGTCATCGTTCGTACGGAAATACGCACGAATATTATGCACTTGTCAACAAAGAAGACTATCAAAACCAATTCGTTATCAACAAGTTGGTGGGAGATTACTTCGACAATTCGTATAAGAACCTGGTGTCTTATTTTGCTCAGAATGACAAAGTAACGGCGGAAGAACTGCGGGAAATATTGCGCATGATAGAGCAGGGCTGATGTGCGATTGCCAATTTTCGATTGGCGATTTTAAACCCTTTTATATTCAAGTTCAATGCACTTACCCTTACAGTTAAATTACAAAAGATCATGTAAATCGAAAATCAGCAATCGCACCTCGAAAATAAAAAATCATGAACTACGACCTCTTTCTCTATCTACTTAAAGCCGGCTTGGTGTTGGCTATTCTGACGGTGGCTTACGCGTGGTTGGTCAAGCGCGAAACGTTTTTGCAGGTGAATCGGTGGCTGTTATGGATCAATGTGGCGGCTACGTTATTGTTGCCCATTATTCCCATGCCTGATTTTGAATGGATGCCCGATGCTCCTGCCAAAGCCGTGGCCGAGGTCATCCCAAGTCGACAGGTTTTACCCAATTCGACTCCTTCAAAAAAGTACGAAGAATTGGCTGTTGCTCCCTTGCCCACTATCAAATCTACTGCAAATCAGGACAATGCGCCGATTGCTCCTGCTCTGACGCTTTGGGATTGGATAGGGATTGTGTATGGGTTGGTGATGGGTTTATTGGCGCTCAAATTGGCCATTCAGTTGGGGACACTTTGGCGACTCAAACGCAGTGGGGTTAACTACGAACCCGAAGACGGAGTACAGTTGGTAGAAAGTGAAAAAATCACGGCTCCGTTTTCCTTTTTTCACTGGGTTTTTTATAACCCCACCCATCATAACGACGACGAATGGGCGCAGATTTGGGCGCACGAGTGCATCCACGTACACCAGCGGCACAGCATAGACATGCTTACGGCCGAGGCGTTGAAGATTGTATTTTGGTTTAATCCCTTTGCGTGGTGGCACCAACGATTGGTACAGGAAACGCTGGAATTTATCACCGACCGAGCCGTATTGGAAAGCGGTGTTGAGAAAAAATCGTACCAATACCATTTACTCCGCAGTACACTTTCCGCTGACAAACAAGCTTTTACGAACAATATCAATGCATCGCATTTTAATAAATCGTTCCTCAAAGAGCGCATTGAAATGATGAATAAAACAAAGTCCAAGTGGTTGGGAGTGGGAAAATATGGTCTATTTATCGGAATGCTCTGGCTTTGTGCGGCTTTTACGAAGCCGTATCGGGCTAAAGTTGCCGCACAACTTGTAGAGAAAGTGCCGGAGTTGAAGTTAGTTTTAACTCCAAAAACAGCGGCGAAAGCCGTTTTTAATGATTTTGTTTTGGAACAATCGTTGAATAAGCCCGTAAAAGATACGGCACAAATTGTTGTAGAAACTCTAACTACTGTCGAGGCTGATACACAGAAATTGGTTTCTGCTACGAAATACATTGTGTACGAAGGCAATGTGCTTCATTGGTTGATTACTCCAAAAACGACCATGGAGGATTTGGTGGAAATGAAAAAGGAATTTGCTAAACGTAATCTGATTTTTGAGGTTTCGGAGTTCAAATTAGACCCTCTCAATTTATTTATTGTTGGAGTGGCGGCAAGAGGGAGTCGAAGTTCACGTAGTGGCTGTGGATATAGAGCGTCAAACTCTGATGAAGAGGTTAAGCCTGTTTCCTCAAGTGGAGGCTATATTTCAATTGGAGAAAGAGGAAGCTGTGGTACGGCTGATAGTAAAGATATGCCTATGGGCTTAAAAGAAGTAGCCAATCAGGATGACAAAATAGCCGAAGCAGAACGGAAGAAAAACCAAGTAAGTTATTTAGAAATAAAAACCAGTGATGGTTTAGGGCCCGGCGGAAGTAGGTCCATCACAAAAGAGAGTTTAGTGAATTCAGCCAAGGTCAATTCCGGAAATTCTCTTGTTAAAAAATCTAATTACCTCAACCTTTCAGAGACTGATTTACTAAGTATAGCCAAACCACATCGCAATGATATTGTTCTGCTTAATGGTAAACCCTCTACCGTGGAAGAAGTAGAAAAAATACATGTGAATGACTTCCACTCGGCTATTTTCAAAGAGACTTGGTCGGAAGGTAAACTGCAAAGAAAGCACTACATCTTGATTTTTACCGAAAACTAAAGCCATGAAAACATTCACCATGAAATTTCTCTTTCACCCCGAACATTTTACTTTCACACACCGCTTCGGCGGACCGCACTTCAACAAATCGCTGTTAAAATCGCGAATTGAGATGATGAATAGGACAAAATCCAAGTGGTTGGGACTGGGAAAGTATGGACTATTTATTGGAATGCTATGGTTTTGTGCGGCTTTTACAAAACCATATCAGGTTAAAGTAGCTGCAAAAATCGTGGAGAAAGTACCGGAATTGAAGGAGTTTGCAGAAAATAAAACTACGATAAAACCCACTTTGAAAGATGTAGTTTTTCAAGAAACTTCTCTAAATAAAAAGACGAAAATAACCAAGGCAACGCTCCCGCCTCCAGTCGATAAATTAGTTTCACAGACCAAGTATGTACTCTTTAAAGAAGGATATATAGAATGGATTCTTACTCCGATGATTAAACGATCAGATTTTGTAGCTATTCAAAAAGAGTTTCACAAGATAAATTATGTATTTTCAGTAACTCATATCGAATATGACCCACTAAGCCATCATTTATTAGATGCCGGCTTGCGAATTGACAGGAATGAAAAGGGAAAATCTCTTACGCACGAACATTTTTATCCCAAATTTAAAATCCCCGTGACTGGTATTTATGGGACAATAGACATAAAGACCGGATATGCTACTATAGGAGGCCAGCTTTCTAAAAGCCCACTTTATCAAGTAGCTTTAGATGACCAAAAAATAGCAGATGATTGGGTTGGGGAAAATCGTGAGAAATACTTGGAATTTGAGCTTAATGAACACAGAAATAAAAATACAGTCCACGGTTTAAATTTTAGTTTAGATAACCTTAACTACCTCTCACAAACAGGAGTAAAAAATAGAGTTTACTTTGACAAAAACAGAAAATTACGTTTTGAAGAATTCCCCGGAAGGACAGAATTGGTAATTGATGGTAAGACAAATCAGCTTTCAAATGCTGAAAAACTCTCATTTGGCGATATTACTTGTGTAAACTTCCATGATTTTTATCCGCCTTCCGACACAATACGTCACTATAGCGTCATAGCAATTTATACTAAAAAATTCAAAAAACTGCCATGAAAACCTTCCAAAATCCCGAGCATTTCGCCTTCACTAACCACTTCAATAAATCCCTATTAAAATCGCGCATTGCGATGATGAACAGGACAAAATCCAGGTGGTTGGGAGTGGTAAAGTATGGCGTGTTTATTGGAATGCTCTGGCTTTGTGCGGCTTTTACGAAGCCGTATCGGGTAAAAGTAGCCGCAAAAATCGTAGAAAAAGTGCCGGAATTGAAATTGGTTTTGGAAGAATCAACCACCTCCTTGCCTACACTCAATGACTTTGTATTTGAAGCGCCGCCCAAACTGATCTCTGCCACTAAGTATGTGATTTACAAGGGGAGCAGACTGTATTGGGTCGTTACGCCTAAAGTTACTTTCAAAGATTTGACTGCGATTCAACTGGAATTTCAAAAATCAGGTGGCAAGTTTTTTGTAAAACAAATGAAATATGACCCTTTGGGATTTTACCTGTCAGAAATAAGCATAAAAACCTCCTTTTTGAAAGGGGGGGGAAGTGGTGAAACCGATGATTTGAAAGCCGTTGACAAACCTATTTTTGCATTTGGAGGCTGGATACAAGCGGGAGACAAAAGCCTTGGAATCAGTGATAATTCGTGGGATCCTGTATTTGATAAAATCGTGGAACAGGATAATAAAGCAATTGAAAAATGGATGAATGATCGCCAATCAGAGTATGGCAAAGCGAAGGAAGAGGAGAAAAGAAAGGAAGAAGATGCCCTCTTGGAAGACGTACACAGAGAATTTTATAAAAATCCGTTAAAAGCGCACAATGGATTTACAGAGTTTGGGCAAGATGCTCTTCAATACATTTTTCAATCAGGCGCCCGAAATCGGGTCTATTTTGGAAGTAAAGGAGAGTTTCGGGTTGAGAACTTCTATAAAACTTCGGACTTTATCATTGACAATCAGGCAAGTACTTTAGAGCAGGCAGAACAACTGACGTTTGATAAAATCAGAACAGTAGCCTGTTATGTGTATACTGACTCCACTCGCCAATCTACCCGAAGAACCGTTGCGATTGTTACTCATCCTACTAATAAGCTATGAAAACCCTAACCAATCCTGAGCATTTCGCTTTCACGCATCACTTCAATAAATCCCTATTAAAATCGCGGATTGCGATGATGAACAGGACAAAATCCAAGTGGTGGGGAGTTGGAAAGTATGGATTATTTATTGGAATGCTTTGGCTATGCGCAGCTTTTACAAAACCGTATCGGGCTAAAGTTGCCGCAAAAATCGTGGAGAAAGTGCCGGAATTGAAGTTAGTTTTGGGAAAACCGACTGACCCGTTGCCTTTGCTGAAAGATTATGTCTTTGAAACACCTGTTACTAAAGTTGCACAGGATGCTGTCTCAACTAAGACTATTTTCCAAGATACCTTAGTCTCAGAGACTAAATATGTAATTTATCGAGATAAAAAACTCTACTGGCTCATTACACCAAAATCTACCTTAAAAGACTTAGCTGATATTCAGCGGGAGTTTAAAAAGGCAGGGTGTATATTTTTAGTAAAGCAGGTAAAATTTGACCCATTGGGGTATTTTTTACTGGATATTGGGATTAAATCAGCTTCTCCCGTTGAAAAAGGCTAATGTCAGACAACGGGCTCGATGGAAACGGGAAAACCGATCAGCTCTTTTGGCGGTATGATTGAAATAGGGGGTGGGTTTTGCAGTTTAGGGGCATACAGTTCTGAAAATGAATTAAAAAAAATAGCCCAAGAAGATGAAAAAGAAGTATTGAAAGTAAACCCTTCCTTAAAAAATGCCAAGTTCAGACTAAATGATAATCCTGCATTTTTAGCTGATATTGAAGATATATCACCTGAAAAATTCATAAAGGCTGTTAAATATGAGGTATATGACAGCAAAAAAGCAGTAAGCGAAATTTATATGTTGGTTTACACAAAACAGTAATACAGCCATGAAAACTTTCCAAAACCCTGAACATTTCGCCTTTACTAACAATTTCAATAAATCGCTGCTATACAGTCGCATTACGATGATGAATCGTCAATCTTCTTGGCGGAGTTGGTGGCGGTACGGAGCCGTTGGAATGGTGTTGTTTTTCACGGTCATGTGTCAGAAAATTTCAAAAGAATCGAAAGAAGTAATCCCCGTAGAAGATGGCTCAGTCAAAATAGGAAATACCCCTTATTTGGTTTCAAAAAACGGTAAATTGTACGGCGTCATTACCCCAAATACCATCGACAAGGATATTCAGGAAATCGGTACACAATTGGCCAAGTATCAGGTCCCTTTTCACCTTTTTGGAGTTCAAAGAGATGAAAAAGGAAGAATTGTGCAGATAAAAGACGTGGTCTTGGGAGAGTACGGCAGTGAAGCCATGAAAGTTGTCAAAAGACGAAGCAACTTCGGCACTTTAAAGAAAGCATTCTTTGATTTCTGCTATGACCCCGAGTTTGGATGTTATCCCAATATTCACCCCGATGAGTTTCCGAGTAGTCTTTCTAAAACACTATTGCAGGAAGGTGTCGTCTCTTACGGAAGTAGCCAAAGTATCAAAAAGTGGCTTTCTAATCGCTCCTCTCTTACACAACGAAGAGGTAAAGTTACGCTAACCCCCGAATCGGAAATGGAATCCACTTGGACCGGAAGCATGAATCAGCTTTTGGAAGCCAGCTTTTTTAAACGAAAACAAGCCATGCTCTACGTGCGCCCCGACCATCATCTTGATTTGTACGATGAATACAAAAAAAGCGTCACCGTTTTTGTGGACAGAAAAGAGGTAACCTTAGAAGAACTTAAAACCGTTCACATCAGGCAGGTAGCCATCGTGTATGCCCATAAACGTAGTAAGGCACAAACGATGCCGGGTCTTTCAAACCACCAGGCCAATGATACTGACTATATCGTATGGATTGACCGCGTTCCCAATCGCATGAAGCGAGATTCGACGATCCACATAGTGAGTCCTTTTTATACCGGAGATTTTTGATACATTTTTAAACAAAGACACCTAAGCCCAAATCGGGCTTAGGTGTGCTATAAACAACCCATTCTCGCAAGATTTTTATGTTATCGCCCGTTTGATTAGGCTTCCATTCTCTCTAATTGTTCTAAGTGGCAAACCAGTATCGGAATCTCTGCTGCCAATACCATTTTCTTGGAAACACTCGGATTAATCAATCCAGACAACCAATCACGTTTCCGCGTTGCCATCACTATCAAATCGGCTTTATTTTCGTCAGCATACTTTTGTAATCCACCCACTACCGATTCCGCCTCAATGGTTTGAAGTGTATATTTTTTATTACCGAACGACTTTTTAATGTCATCCCTAAACTGCTCATCCTCAAACACATCTACTTCAAAAGGTGCATTTACTTTCACAAGCTCTAAATCCGCCTTAAAATGTTCCGCCAAGTTAAAAGCAAATCCCAGTGCATTTTCTTCAGGGCGCTCAAGTTCAGTGGCATACACAATTTTTTTAATCGTTTTTGTCTGTGTTTGTGGCGGTAAAACCAATACAGGACACGCCGCTTCGGCCACTACTGCCGACGCCACACTCCCGATAAGTTTGTCCAGCCAACCGCCTTTACCAGTACGCCCCATCACCACCAAAATAGGCTTTTGAGCTTGTATCTCCTCCAGAATCACTTCCGAAGCCGCTCCGTACACCAATTTGCTTTTGCAAGCAAATCCATCTTCTCTACATTCCGTTTCCCACTTTTTCATCGTTTTAGCATTCAACTGTTCAATTTGCTCTGCAAGCTCTACCAGTGCCTCGGCGGGTAGATTGGAATCAACCATGGGAGGGTGATAAGCGTGAACTAACGAAATACCTGCATCGTAGCGTTCGGCTATTTCTTGGGCAAATTCCAAAGCCTTTTGCGAATTTTCTGAGAAATCTGTCGGAACTAAAATGGCTCTCATTGTCTTTTTGCGTTGTTTGGATGCCATAAAATTGGTATGTTTAGTATTCAAATAGTATGACTATAATCAGTTATCATAAATGATTCAGGGCATTTTGATAAAAACTTGGGATGAGCTACGTTTGTAAATTTTACGACCAAGCAAAACCCCAATGAAAGTAACCCATCCCGAAAAAAAACGGATAACCGTTCCAAAGACCAAGTTAGAGAATACTTCCAAGAATTACAAAAGAACTTGCCAGATAGCCGAGACAAACGAGGTCAAAG
>NZ_JAIXST010000199.1 GCF_027484545.1 Runella sp.
AGCACAGGAAAATATTCAGTTGGGTGTCGAAAAACTCTGTGATGAAGATGAGAAAGTCAGCTCACTAACCTGCTTTCCCTATTTAAAAAATACAACATAATAATATTGAATTAGTATTATACGTTTAATTCGATATTGATAACTGTGCCGTGGGGAGTATTGTTGTCAAAGTCTATGTTTCCCTTAAAGTAATTGACCCGGTGCTTGATATTGGTAATTCCTATGCCTTTAGAAGCGGCAAGTTTATTGCTGTCTAAGCCTTGTCCATTGTCTTCTACGGTCAGCATTATTTTATTGGTAGTGGTGGTTAATTGTACCAAAATCTGAGTAGGTTTTGCGTGTTTTACGGCGTTGTTAATTAGCTCTTGAATAATTCGGTAAATGTAAGTGTTGGCTGTGTTGTCTAATGTCCGTACTTCGCCCATACTTTCATAAATGATATTGATGTGAGTAGCCGACATAATGGACGTGCAAAAGTCCTTGATGGCATCGTTAAGACCAAATTTTACGAGCGCCTCCGGCATAAGATTATGCGCTATTTTTCTTAATTCAGAAATAGTAGAATCAAGTTGAGAAATAGACTGCTCAAAAACGCCGACGTTTTCGGCACTCATTATCAAATTTTCTTTCATATTTGTAAATGACATTTTTACACCCGACAACATTCCTCCCAAACCATCGTGCAAATCTTTTGCAATTCGATTTCGTTCTTCTTCCTGCCCTTTCAGCATGGCATTGACCGACAAGAGTTGCTTGTCTTTTTCGAGTTCTGCAATTTTTAGCTGTTGAATCTTTTGTCTGTCGTGAATTCAATTTTGAAATGCAATTTTTTGTTTTTCTTGGATTCAAGTTTGAAGTGCAATTTGGTGTTTTAGCCCAATCTGTGACGATTGACCCAAGAGCTACTGCCAATGGCGCGGCCATTATTAGAGCCCAGAGTACCACAGCGGGTACACTTATCCCCAATATGACCTCCTCTCAACGAACGCTCATTGCCTCGCCTCCCAAAGGGCTGTTGGTTTTTGATACTGACACGGGTACGTTTTGGTTTCATAACGGCACTGCTTGGGCACAATTGGGGGGAGGAGCTTCTTACTGGACACCTACCGACGGAGCAACTAATCTCAGCACTAATTATCCTGCTTATACGCTTGGAGGTGGCACCAATACCGCAGGTTTGCTGTCGGGGGCAGGAACTGACGGGACATTACGAATTTTTTCACCAAGCATATTGGTTGCTCCGTATTTGAATCTGGATGGAGCGAGTATTCAAGCCAGGAGTATGACTATTTTTACGGGCGTTAAGTCAGAAAACAACCTACTGTTAAATCCATTTGGAGGAAATATTGGGGTGGGTATGAGTACTCCTCACGCCCCTTTACAATTTGCTTCGACATCCAATGTCAACAGGAAAATTGTTTTATTTGAAGACTTCAATAACAATCATCAGTTTTATGGATTTGGCATCAACGACGGCTTGCTTCGGTATCAATCAAGCGGCGGTGGAGACCATGTGTTTTATTCAGCAATAAGTGCGAGTGCATCCAAAGAATTAATGAGAATTAAGTACGATGGAAATGTGAAATTAAGCGAAGGAATGTATAGCAACCAAACGGGCAATTTGAACATGGTACCGTTGGGTGTGGTGCAATACTGGGTACAAACATCCGGTGGCTTTGGAACTACTTCTAATTATCGTAATATAGCAGGGAGTTTAGTAACTTCTCATACGTACTGGGCGGAAGCAAACATAACCCTTTCAAGTGGAATGGGGATAGAGTTAAGACTGAACCCAAGTATAGTAAGCCAATATTCAAGAATTATAGCAGTAGGAAGTCCAGGCTTTATAGGACATTCAGATGCCTTATCTACCAATAGTATTATATCGGGTATTTCTATGCACTTTAATCCTAATCGTATGGTTAATTTAAATACCCCTGAGGCCGATGAAAGAAATACTCCTACAAATTATGAAAAATTTACGGTAGAGATGATTGTAGATGATTGGGCGATTACTCGGTTTCAAACACTACACGGCACAGTCATGTTTTACGGTATTAAATAACCCTAATTCACATTAATCAAACCTTGCTATTTTAAATACCCCTTCTACTTGTTCTATTTTCTGAATGAGTTGCTCTAAGTGGCGGGTATCATACACGTAGAGTTTGATGTGTCCCTCAAAAATTCCCTCATCGGTTTCGACCGAGATAGAGCGGATATTGATGTGTAGTTCGTTGGAAATGATACGTGTTAGGTCATTGACCAAGCCTACGCGGTCGGTGCCGTCGATGCGTAAACCCGCCAAAAAGGCAATTTTTTGTTGTGATGTCCATTTGGCCTTAATGACTCGGTTGCCGTGATTGGAAAGCAATTCGGGGGCATTGGGGCAAGTGGTACGGTGGATTTTGATACCTTCGTTGACGGTCACAAAGCCAAATACATCGTCACCGGGAATGGGGTTACAGCACACGGCCAGGATGTAATCAATCTTGTCCATATCTTCGCCAATAAGCAGGGCGTCGGCGTCGGTCCGTTCGCCGTGCATTTTTTTGAGTTCCTTCGTAAACTGCTTACCATCCTGCAGTTCGTCGGTATTGATTTTGGCCTGTATGTTTAGTTTGGCTTCTTTCTCGTGTTTAAACTTCTTGATTTCGTCGGGATTGATATAGGCTTTCCCAAACCGATAATACAAGTCGTTAGGGGTTTTGCAGTTGAAATAGGCCCTGAGTTGGTTGATCAGTTCAAGAGTTACTTCAAGATGAAGAATTTTACACTTTTTCTCAATAATACTCCGCCCGTCGGTTACATACTGTTTATTCTCTTCCTTAATTAACTCTTTGATTCGTGCTTTGGCCTTGGAAGTAACCACAAATTTCAGCCAATCTTCGCTCGGTTTTTGGCGTTTGGCGGTGATGATTTCAACTTGATCCCCATTATTAAGGGCCTGACTGATAGAAACCAAGGTATTGTTGACCTTGGCAGCAATACATCGCGCCCCTACTTCTGAGTGAATATCAAAGGCAAAATCCAGTGCTGTTGCCCCGCGTTGAAGCACGCGCAATTCTCCTTTGGGAGTAAACACAAATACTTCTTCGGCAAAAAGATTACTGCGGAAGTCGTCCAAAAACTCCAAGGCCGCAGCTTTGCTGTCTTTGGTGGCTTCCAGCATTTCACGAACCTGACTGATCCATTGATCTATTCC
This sequence comes from Runella sp., assembly GCF_027484545.1. Classification (GTDB taxonomy): domain Bacteria; phylum Bacteroidota; class Bacteroidia; order Cytophagales; family Spirosomataceae; genus Runella. The sequence goes on from NZ_JAIXST010000199.1 coordinate 3,206, forward strand.
TTGACCCGTTTTGGTGTCGTTCCCTTTGTATTTCCAGTGAGCAGCTACCCCTTTTTCGGCAATTTCATCCATGCGTTTGGAACGAATCTGCACCTCTACCCACTGCGCCCTATCGGTTCCATCGGGGCGGTACATCACTGTAATGTGCAATGATTCGTAACCGTTGGCACGGGGCGTAGCCAGCCAATCTTTGAGGCGATCTATGTTTGGGGTATAGTGGTCCGTTACAATGGAATAGGCGTGCCAGCAATCAGATTTTTCCTCCTTAATTTCCTTGGAATTCATGATTACCCGAACGGCAAACAAGTCATAAATTTCCTCAAATGGTTTTTTTTGCTTGCGCATTTTATTCCAAATGGAGTAGATAGATTTGGGGCGCCCTTTGATGGCAAAATCGTAGCCCTGCTCTCTGAGGTCTTCTTCAATCGGCTCAATAAATTTGCTTATAAACCGATCGCGCGAAGTTTTGGTAGCGCGAAGTTTATCCTTGATTTCTTCAAATCCTTCTGGTTCGGTATATTTTAGATACAGATCTTCAAGCTCTGTTTTTATGGAATGAAGCCCCAACCGGTGGGCTAAAGGGGCGTAGATAAAAATAGTTTCCGAAGCAATTTTCAATTGCTTATCGCGCGCCATGCTGTCCAACGTACGCATATTATGCAGGCGGTCGGCCAGTTTGATCATAATCACCCGAATGTCATCCGACAGGGTCAGAAGCATCTTTCGGAAGTTTTCGGCCTGCTGAGAGGTACCGAATTCAAACTGCCCCGAAATCTTCGTCAAGCCATCAATAATCTGGGCTACTTTCTTCCCAAACTGATGTTCGATGTCTTGCAGGGTAAAATCGGTATCTTCCACTACATCATGAAGAAGGGCACATATAATGGATGTAGTACCCAGCCCGATTTCTTCCACGCAAATTTGAGCAACGGCAATAGGGTGGTAAATGTAGGGTTCGCCGGATTTGCGGCGCATGTCTTTGTGTGCTTCTACTGATAAGTTGAAGGCCTTTTTTATCAGTTTAGCATCTTTGTCTTTCAAAAACGGTTTGGCAGCACGCAGTAATTTACGATAACGTTTAAGAATTTCTAAGCGCTCTAATTCCAAATCAATTTCTACTTCAATAGGCATATTATAGGTATGTCGGTTGTCCGATCAGTTGTACTCAGTACGACCAAAGTAGGCAATTAATTTTTTTTTTACAAGTTTTTAATCTATTTAATGTCAAATAAATGATTTAAAAAGTGGATTAAATAGTTGAAATGCAGTAAGATACTTTGGCACACAAACTATTTCCAATTTTTAGAGAAATAGAAATTTTATAAAATGTTTGTGATTTTTATTTATAATTCATAATTTTGCAACCCCAAATCACACGCTGCGGGCGTGGCGAAATTGGTAGACGTACCAGACTTAGGATCTGGCGCCGCAAGGCATGGGGGTTCGAGTCCCTCCGCCCGCACTGCATTTCAATGAGTGAATTAGTGAATTAGTGAATTAGTGATTTTCTTTCACACTTCTTCACTGTCCTAATTCACTCATTTTGTTTTTTATTGAGTTACCAAATCAAAACCGCGCGGGCGGCCCCGTCGCAAATCAACAATAAATCATGGAGGTTCTCTTAGAAAAAAGTACACCCACCAACGCCACATTGACTGTCAAATTGGCGAAAGAAGATTATCAACCTAAAGTAGATAAAACCCTCAAAGATTATAGCAAACGTGTCAACCTGAAAGGCTTTCGCCCGGGCAAAGTTCCTACTCAGGTCATCAAACGCATGTATGGCAAAACCATCGTTATCGATGAAGTAAACAACTTGTTGTCTGATACGGTCAACAGCTACATCCGCGACAATAAATTGCCGGTAGTGGGCGACCCGCAAATTGACCGTGATAAAACTGCTGCCATTGACTGGGATGCACAAAGTGAATTTGAATTTAACTACGAATTAGGCTTAGCGTCTGATTTTGAAGTGGATTTGAGCACTTTAGCCCCTGTATCCGCTTATACAATTGAGGCAGGTGAGAAAGAACAGAACGATACCATCGAAAATCTTCGTACGCAATTTGCAGGTCAAATTAATCCGGAAGTTTCCGAAGCCGGCGATATGCTTTACGGCGAATTGAAGCAGGTGGAAGGTGACTTTTCAACGAAAACTGCCATTCCTTCCAAACAAATCAAAGAAGAAGCACAGGAGAAATTCATCGGTTTGTCGAAAGACAGTGGTGTCACTTTCGATATCCGTGATACGTTTGTAGATGACAAAGCCGTAGCGCTTTTGACCGGTAAGAAAGAAGAAGATGTAGCCGAATTGACCGGTGATTTTTCGTTTACTATCGAAGACATTACGCGTCAGGCCCCTTCTGAAATCAATCAGGAGTTTTTTGATAAAGTGTTGGGAGTAGGCAAAGCCGAAACAGAGGAATCGTTTCGTGCCCAGGTAGCCGAAATCATTGAGAAAAACTACGCTCGCGAAGCGGATACATTATTGCGTCGTGATATTGACGAGGCTTTATTGCAAAATATCTCCATTGATTTACCGGAAGGATTTTTGAAAAACTGGCTTTTCAACATCAATGAAGGCAAATTTACGCCAGAGCAAATTGATGCAGACTATCCCCAATTTACGCGCTCGTTGAGATTATCGTTAATTAAAAATAAAATTGCCGATCAAGCCAACGTAAAAGTAGAATCGGAAGAAGTAATTGCCCGGGCCGAAGATATGGTACGTGAGCAGTTTGGTTTCTACGGTAACGAAATGGGTGAGCAGATGAACGATACTATCCGTAAGATTGCGATGAATTACCTCCAATCTGAAAAAGAGAACAATTACTCAAAAATGTTCAACTTGGTATTTGACGACCGCGTTTTTGAAGCTCTGAAAGGTCAATTAGCACTTGAGCCAAAAACGATTGGTGTAGAGCAGTTTAAAGAAATTGTAAGCAGCTTGAGTTAGTCAGTTTAAAATCTATATCAAAGCGCCCATTCTTACCGAGAGTTGGCGCTTTTTTTATGCCTTTTTCACTAAAATAATCACGCCCGAAGCCCACGACATTTTTACCATTTGAAAACGGTCATCATTTTCAAGGGTTTGAATAAGATTTGCCACTTTTTCCGCGTGTCCTTCGGGCCAATTGGGTTGGGGAAGCATATCGTCAATAATGTAAAAGCCGCCTTCTTTTACCAGTAAAAGTGTTTCTTCCAAATGATTGTATTTGCCGGGCCACGTATCCGCAAAAATAAGGTCAAAATGATTTTTGGGAAGTTGTACAATCACGTCTTCCCCAAGACTGCAAATCAACTCAAGCCGTGAATCATGGCCAAGGTGTTTTTTGGCAATGGCAATCAATGCGTCATCCGATTCAACCGAAATAAGCTTAGAATCTTTGCTCATACCTTCTAAAATCCACGCGGTAGCACGCCCCGCGCTGGTACCTAATTCCAGAAAGTTTCCGGATGGTTTACTTGCAACAATCGTTCGGAGAAAAATCCCTGTCAAATCATCTGAGGGCTGTCCAAAATTAATACCGGCAGCATCTACGTCAATTTTTTCAATGATTGCCGGTTTGTGCGGAATATGGCTGTCGTTCATAAAAACTTATAAGTCTTAAATGGTTTAATCACGAACACAAGCTACCAAAAAAAAGCAAAGAATCAACAATGTGCTTTTCCCAATAAGGCCACTCATGCCCACCCGTAAATTCTTCATAGTGGTGCTCAATGCCGTGTTGGACCAATGCTTCATGTAGCTCTCGATTGGGTTCAAGTAAAGGATCTTTACTTCCACAATCAAAACGAAAGGGAGGAAGAATTGACTTGTTTTTCAATAGAGATTCCAACACTGACTCCTGTGCTTGAATAGAAGTGCTTAGCTCTTCAAAATCTTCAACAAATTGGCGTAATTGGCCAAACTCTGTAATAGACGAATGCCCTGAAAACGCACGGAATAGAGTAGGGTATTGGGCTCCCAAACGTAAAGCACCGTAGCCTCCCATCGAAAGTCCGGTAATAAAAAGCGGTAAGTCCCTGCCGGAAATTTGCTCTTTAACCGCATTGACCACATCCTCCACAATCCATTTTTCGTAGTTTTCGCTTTGATGCGGTACATAGCCACTGCCGTCGCCAAAAAGTCCATCGGAGGGCATAACGAGCAACATAGGGGGTAGTTTTCCTTCTATGATAAGCCGTTGGGCTGTTTTATGTACGCCTCCCTTCAGCGTCCATGCCCAATGACTGCCATATACGCCGTGCAACAGAATAACCATTCCTTTGATTTCAGAAAGAGTTACATCGGGTACAAATACGCTGATGTCGGCCCGTTTTTTCAACGCCGGGCTTTTGACGGTGATTAAACGAAGGTTATCGGATTCAAAACGTGGGTCAGAGAGTTCGACGGTGAAGAATTGGCTCATGGTTTTTCAAAATACAATCACCCCCTTCGCATTCCTGCCCGCGTGCATGTCGGCAAAGGCATCGGAGAGTTGGTCTAAGGAGTAGGTTTTAGTGACCATTTGGTCCAGAATGAGGTCACCTTTGGCGTAGAGCTGTTGTAGAATCGGAAAGTCAATTTGGGGACGGGCTTTGCCGTAAAGCGGGTTGATGTAGATTTTGTCCCATTCAAACAGGTTCATGTCAATGGTGATTTCCTGCTCAATGCCGCTGACCTGACAGGCTACACCTGCATTGCGTATCATCGCTAATGGCGCAGCACCCAATTCAGGAATGGCAGTACATTCAAACGCATAATCCGCCCCACGACCATCGGTCATTGATTTCACAACTTGAGCGGCTTGGAGCAAACCTTTATCGGTTTTCTCCGCCAAAATCGTGTGGGTCGCTCCGTATTCTTTGGCCATTTCGAGACGTAGGGGATTAATGTCTATCGCAATGATTTTGACAGCTCCCGCGATTCGTGCGCCCTGAATCACATTAAGCCCCACGCCGCCCGTACCGAGTACGACCACCGAACTGCCCGTTTTGACTTTGGCGGCATTGACCACTGAGCCATAGCCTGTCATCACGCCGCAGCCCACAATGGCCGCCGACGAAAACGGCATCTCAACCATTATTTTAACACAAGCCGCTTCGCGGACGAGGGTATATTCCGACATAGTTCCCAAACTAAAAGAGCGCTCTATTGGCTGCCCGTCTAAGGTAGTAGAAGTTAGCGTAGCGTGACCTCCTGCCACTTTGTTTCCCGCCGTGACGGGGGAGTTTACTTCGCAGATATGTTGTTTTCCTTCCCCACACTGAAAACATTTACCGCACGGAATAGCCCAGTTCAGCATTACTTTATCGCCTACTCGCAAACCCGTGACATTGGGGCCAATTTTTGTAACCATTCCCGCTCCTTCGTGTCCCATCACAAGCTGTTTTCCCCACGATTGGGAATCCCAATCGGTGTGGCAAATACCCGCGGCCTTGATTTGCACCAGTACTTCATCGCCTTGCGGGTCAGCGACTTTAAGGGTTTGGATTGAAAAATGGCCGTTTCCGTCGGCGATGGCTGCTTTAGAGAGAATCATTTTGATAGTACCTTTTTAACCACTAAGGCACTAAGATTCGCTGATTCTTAGGGTCTTAGTGGTTGACAAATAGGGAGTTATTTGGCCTTAGGATATTGGCTCAAATCAGGGCGTTTGAAATCCGTGAAAATGCTTTCAGGAAGTTTATCAAATACCATGATGTCGGTTAAGTCACGGTCGCCGCGTTCGCCCGAGATAAGGATTTTGCCGTGTTTTTTATAATCAATCCACGGACGAATAAAGCCTGGTTTTTCTGCATCGAATTTAGGGAAATACGCCCACTGCCATACCAAATGATTGGCTTTATTGACCCATACTTTGTATTTATTGTCGGGGGTATTGCCTACTCCTTTAAACGTAAGTTGGATGAGGTCAGCATCGACTCCGTCCTGCGTTTTTTCTTCACCTATGTATTTAAGTGTTACACCCGAATCTTTTAATTTGAATGGCATCAGGAGCCAATAGCCGTCGTTTATCCAAGCTCCTTTGCCACTTTTTACAAATTTAGCAACGGAGTCAGGTGCAGTTTGTTCCTGACCGTATTTGAATATGCGTCCTTTGTCGGTATTGATATTGAGAAGAACCGTTTGGTCGTTATTAACATTGTCAATCCGCACATTTCCGGTCCATTTGTCCCAAATGAGCTTCCGATTCCCGAAAAAATTCCAAGCGATATAACGGGTTTTATCCCAATTTTTTCGTCCACCCATGGCTTCCATGGCCATATCAGCAATTTGAATGGCTTTGGCATCAGAGCCTGCTTCATCAAAGCCAGCGGCGGGAGGGTTTTTCTGAGCAAAACCGGTTGCAAGAATAAAACAGCATAACAGGCTGACAATGATTCGTTTCGTTGACATAAAATTTTGAAATTTAGGGAAATAATAGGGGCTTTTGTGATTAAAACAAGGAACAATTCAGGTTCTACCCAACAGGCTGACTATAATCATTTATCAGGGCTTTTTCATAAAACAGTTTAACTTCTTGCAAAACAGCTCTTTGCCTTGTGTCTATCAAAGTTAAAATCTTCTCTGACGAGCCTTATATTATTTGTTATATTCTTTTTTGGTAT
>NZ_JAIXST010000172.1 GCF_027484545.1 Runella sp.
AGGTTGCAATAGTTTTTTCCAACAGAATATCGTGGCAGTAAAAAATTGAATATAGTATGGCGGCATAGGGGTATCGGTTTATTTTAGCCTTACTGATTTCTATTTACCTTTCACCAACAAGTCTCCGTTTTTGAAAGGTAGAAAGTTTGTTGGTGAAAACACCAACAAAGGCATAAAGGCATAGTCGCTCTCAAACCAATCGACTCATTATCATCATCTTGCATCAACTGAGGGACATCCATGTCCCTCAGTTGAAATAGTTTGTCTTTAAACTGTTTTAGCTTTAGTCCTGCAAATAACTCATATCCTGAGTTTTTAAGCTCTTCATTGTACTCTTCGAGTAGCCGTTTTATAGTACGAACATCCACATCGTAGAACTTTGCCACTTGGGCAAGTGTATAGCGATACTTACCCTCAAATTGAATTCCTATGAATCCCAATTGATCGTATATTTCTTTGATGGCTGTATTGTTATTCAATACATTCTGGCGGTCAATGGCCGAATTGGTAAGATCTTTCATTCCCTTTCTATTTATTCAAAACCTTGTTCATAATCAACACGTTATCAGGCATTTTCGTTTTCTTATAAAGCACAGTAAATTAGGCAACAGCCTGTTGCCCAATTGGACGTTGTCACTTTTGTTATTCGTTTTTTCCTTTGATTTATTTCTAGTTACTTATTATTTACTTAATTAAAAATAAGCATATATCACTAATTATCAAAAGGTTATAAGTTTTGTTTTCAAATTTACTTCTATTTTGCTTTTTTTTGAACATACACCCAACGCCTTGTTTCAGCCAATTTGCCCTCATTTTTTCTTCTTTTTGGCTTTGCTTTCGGCCTCAAACAGCGTTCCGCGCGTTTGTTCTTCCGCTATCATCTGCTCGTAGAGTTTAAAGAGATATTCCAGCCGCTCTTCATCGCTCTCAAACGGGCGACTGCGGTACATGCGCTCCACGGCGAGGTCGTTGAGGCGGTGGGCTTCGCGCAGGCCGGCGGGCATTTTTTCGGGGTCGTAGAGTTGAGCGAGGGTTTTCTCCGAATGATACTCTCGCTCATCCAAAATCCGATATACCTGCTTCTCCAATTCCTGCTTTTGATTGTCGGAAATGAGGGGAAAGGGAAAGGTATTGTATCCCAAAGTAGAAGAATAACGAATTCGTGTTTCTAAACTGCCACAAACCGCACGAACCCACGTCATGTGCATACGCGAGGTGAGAACGGAGAAAAGCCATGCAGGAGCTTCATAAATGGCGAAAGCCAAATTGGTAATAATTGTATCATTACCGATAAAACCAATGGGAATGTATTCTCTTGTTTCTGATGATACAGATGGAATAACGATAGAGTGACTAATCGTTTCATTGATTTCACGAAACTGATGGGGTCTACTTGCAAGCTTATTAGCTCCTGCATCATTACTCTGCAAACGTACTTTTTTTACCTCATTTAAGCGATGATTTATTTGAGGAATGGTGTATGCAAAATCTAAATCAGCATTTTTAATCCACAAACACCATCTTTCAATACCATTTATAAATTCCAAAGACCCAACTAAACGTTTCAATAGTACATGAGTATTGGGATATTCTGAAACTAACCTTACTTTTTCTTCAGCTGACAAAATTAAATTTCCACCATCGTAAGGCATATTACCTTTGGGCATATGAGGGAAATTAGTGAGTGGTATGGATCTTCTTTCAGCATAAATAGTCCTTCCAACTGTTAAATATGGACTAATATTTTCAACTTTTCGGCTTAGTGTTCCTGTAAATAACACCTTTTGACCTTTTCTATCATTAGGTGCCATTCCCACAATTATAACCGTTACTCCTGCATTAGCCTTAGCATTATTTGTCCATTTAAACGAAGTATGAGCAAAAGCAATATTAACATTTAAACCGAATATAATTGGCCACAAAAGTGCCACTTGCTCACCTTGACAAATGGAATTAGTGGAAACAAACGCAAATTTGGCATTTGCATTCTGAATAAATAATCCCCCTTTATAAAACCAGCAGGCGATGTAATCCAAATCTTTATATTTAGCAAAACCTTTAAAAACAAAATCTAAATCAGCTTTTTGCTTGGCATCCTGCACCCTTGCTCCCAAATAAGGCGGATTTCCCAAGATGTAAATTTCGTCTTCGGGTTTCTTGGGGCAAACGGCCTCCCAATCCAATCGGCAGGCGTTTCCGTGTACGATGTTGCCGGTTTCTTTGAGGGGCAAAGCAGGTTTGGCGCGGCCAAATTCTTTAAAAAAGGCTTGGTTCATTTGGTGTTCGGCCAGCCAAAGGCTCAGCGTAGCCACTTCGTGCGCAAAATCGTCCAACTCAATGCCGTAAAAATTCGATAATGAAATGCCCGAAAACTGCGTGCTGTACGATTTATTGACCAAATCAATTTCCTTAAACAACAGCATTTCCAGTTTGCGGAGCTCTTTGTAGGCAATGATCAGGAAGTTGCCGGAGCCGCAGGCGGGGTCAAAAATCTTGATGTTCCAAATGCGTTTGAGGAGTTCGTTCAGTTTTTTGAGATTGCCCTTAGCCGCTTCAAACGCTTCGTACAAGTCGTTAAGAAACAGTGGCTCAATCACTTTCATGATGTTGGGCACGGAGGTGTAGTGCATTCCCATGCCGCCCCGGTGCTCGGGCGTGATCACCGCCTGAATCATACTCCCGAAAATATCCGGATTGATGGCCGCCCAATCCAACTCCCCGCTGTCGATGATGGCCTGTCGGCTGCGGCGGGTAAATACCGGCGCGTGGTGGCGGTTGCGAAACAACCCTCCGTTGACGTACGGAAACGCCTCCAGATACGCCGGCAGGGAGTTGTTTAAACCTTGCAGGTTTTTAAAACCTGTAAGGTTTGAGCGAGGCGTGTTCATCACCTCAAAGAGCGTATCAAGATAGGTGTGCAAATCGCTGCCGTCGGGCTGGGTGTGGCTCCCGATGGCGTTGGTAAACTGTCCTTTTTCAAAAATACCCGTGTCTTCGGCAAAAAAGCAAAACAGCAGGCGGCTCAAAAACACGTTAAGGTTATGAACCTGCCCGGCGGTATCGGTCGGGTTATCTTTTTTGATTTCGTCGTACAGCTTCGCCATGCGCTCGGCGGCTTTGACGTCGGCGGGATTTTCGTTTTGGTGGGTGGCTTTTTCCATGCCGGTCCAGGGCAAAAAGAAATCGAAGTGTTTGGCCAACTCGCGCAGGGGCACGTCGAGCGTATCGGCGTTTTTGCGGTCGAGAGCCAACAGCGTTTCAAAATCGGTCACGACGATAAAACGCGGGTCGTATTTGGCGGTGTTGTCGTCGGCTTTCAGGCGTTCGATCACTTCATGCACATCCTGCTCCGGGGCCACGGTTTTGTAGAATAGCTTTTTCTTCCACGCAATTTCGCCTTCGTTTTTGGAAAGATTCAACCCTCCCTGTTGCAACCGGACAATGGAGCTTTTGGGCGTACCGTAGGCAAGGAGCAAATCGTAAATAAAGACCGATGCGGTATCTTGGTGAAAATTGGCTAAAAGTTGCTGTAAATTAGCTTCTATTTGGGCGATGTTCATGCGTTGGTAATCAATTTCATAGGCGAATCACTCGTATAAGGGACTTTGCCCGAAGGTACAATTTTACTGGCGGGTTCTAAATGCGTTTCCTGATCGTCGAAGAAAATATGCGCTCCAAAAGCCTGTAAGACCTTATCTTTGGAAACACCGCCCAAAAAATAGGCTTCATCGACATATACGCCCCAATGCCGCAGCGTCTTGATGACCCGCATGTGAGAAGGAGCATTGCGAGCCGTAACAATGGCCAACCGCAGAGGCGACAGTTCAATGCCCGTGGGAAACTGCAACTGTATTTTGGAAAGTTTAATTAACAAATTGGCAAAGGGGCCTTCACGGAGAGGAATATTTTCGTTTTCGGATTCGTATTGGTGAAAAGCCGCCATTCCTTCGGTTTTGTAGCGGTGTTCTGATTCATCCGAAAAGAGCACGGCGTCGGCATCAAAGGCAATTTTAACTCGATTGTCTTGAGGGTTAAAGGCCGTAGGCGGGGCATAGATCAACGCAGCAGCACAGACCTTGGAATCAATCACCGTTTGAACGTCTTTTTCATCTTTCGACAAAAACAGGTCTACGTCAAAAGCATCAATGTAAGGAGCCAGCGGCTCCCCGCCCGAAAGCGCCACCCGGGTAATGTCCAGATTCAACGTCCGAATGGAGTTCAGCACCCGAATACCCGTTTCGGGGCTATTGCGCGACATGACGATTACTTCAATTATGCGTTTATTTGCCTGTTTGTTGAGTTCCAGCAAGCTTTGCACTAAATGAAACGCCGTACCGGGCTCTAAAGGGGCTTCTTCGTGCTCTAATTGGTATTTTCTAAACTCCACTACGCCTTTTTTATTAAAAACTTGGTTTTCAGCTTCCAGATTGAACAAAGCGCGGGTAGAAACTCCAATGACAAGAATATCTGATAAATCTAACGGCATATTATTTCTTTATTGAGTACACTTGATACAAAATAATACGCTTACAGGTACATAACAAAATGTCATTTTAAGCGGCGTATTGTGATTTCTTTAAAGACTGTAAAGAGAGCAAGATCTACCCATTCGATTGAATTTGGGTAGAATAACTATTTAGAGGCAAAGTTACATGCAATGATTGTAACGCATTTATAATGAGTATTTTATAGCAAGAAAGTTCAACTTTTGTCAGTCGACAGCTCATTGGGAATGTGTAGAGGAAGTGTAATGGCAAATAAAGGTTTCAGAGAAATGCCTAATTACGGAATTATTTACTTTGAAGTCAAGAAAAACACTTATCTAATAGGGTGATTGCATCAAGTGTTAAGTTGGTTTAACAGGGTTTTAAGGTAAGCATCGTCGCGAGCGGCTTTCTTTCGCTTACGAGCCAAACTCATTTCAGTCGGCTCTCGCTTTAAGAG
>NZ_JAIXST010000016.1 GCF_027484545.1 Runella sp.
AAATTGAGGTAAGTCTATTTGTTGTTTGGTCACTACAAACTTAGAGCTTTGGCTCCAATTGTCGGGCATAGCAAATTGTTAATCAATCTGTTATGCCTATTTTAATTTCTACAAATTAAGGGAGGTTATACTTATCCTGTTATCATTGACAACATGATGAATCTGGAGTTTCTGTTTTGGGCGGCAAAAGAGTCGGGCAACAAGGAACTTTATAACCTGAGCGTAACTCACGCCGACAATACCCTCAAAAACCACTATTGTCCCGACCACAGTGCCTATCATGTCTTATGCTACGGCCCCAACGGTGAAGTTTTGGCCAAGAAAAACCACCAAGGAGCTGCCGACGAGTCGGCTTGGTCGCGCGGGCAGGCGTGGGGTCTCTATGGTTATACAGTGATGTACCGAGAAACCAAAGACAAAAAATACTTAGAACATGCCCGTAACATTGCTGATTTTATTTTGAGTAATCCCAACCTCCCTGCCGATAAAATTCCGTATTGGGATTATAGCAAACCAGGTGAAGAACGTGATGCTTCGGCAGGTGCGATTGCCGCTTCGGCTCTGTTGGAGTTGAGTACGTACGGGGGTAAAGACGCCAAGAGATATTATAATGATGCCGTGACAATGCTGCAAAGCCTTTCAAAAGCACCTTTCAAAGCCGAATTAGGCAAAAACAATCACTTTATTCTGCAACATAGTACGGGACACAAGTTGGGCAATTCAGAAATTGACGTGCCGCTTGTATATGCCGATTACTATTACTTAGAAGCGTTGCTTCGTTACCAAGCGTTGAATACGAAATAGAAGAACCTTTCCTAAAAAAAGCCAAAGGCACAAAGAATAGGTAATTTCTTGTTTTTTGTGCCTTTGGTTTTAAACAAGTACCCGTTTACAATAATACACTTTATAAAAGTATCATGAAACCGACTATATCTGTAAGATCAATCTCTTGTTTATTAGTAGCCATTGTTGTTTTGGCCAATTTCTCTTTTGTTTCTTCCCCCCAAAAAGAAAAAGAAGATTGGATTTCTCTTTTTAATGGGAAAGACATCAAAAATTGGACGGTAAAAATCCATCACCACGAAGTAGGAGACAACTTTGGAAATACTTTCAGGGTAGAAAATAAAATGATAAAAGTGCGTTATGACCAATACGACAAATTCAACGAGCGTTACGGGCATTTGTATTTCAATACGCCTTATTCGTACTATCATCTTAGCTTAGAATACCGTTTTACGGGAGTTTGGCGAAAAGATGCGCCTGATTATACCAATCTCAACAGCGGAGTGATGTTTCACTCGCAAGACCCACATACCATGCCCAAAGAGCAGGATTGGCCGATTTCGGTCGAGATGCAGTTTTTGGCTGGCCTTAGCGACGGCAAACAACGCCCCACGGGCAATATGTGTTCGCCGGGGACTGACGTGATTTTTGAAGGTAAAAAAGATCCCCGTCACTGTATTAATTCTACTTCTAAAACCTACCCCAAAGAAGAATGGGTAAAGGCCGATTTGATTGTCTTGGGCGATTCGCTCATTACACACTTTATCAATGACGAACCTGTACTTCAATACGCCAAACCCCAAATTGGTGGTGGCGTAGCCAATCGCTATAATCCAGCACTTAAAATTGACGGTAAACTCCTCAAAGAAGGGTTCATTGCGCTCCAAAGCGAAGGTCAAGAAATTGATTTTAGAAACATCAAATTGTTGAACCTGGAAGGCTGTATGGACCCTAAGTCTAAATCATACAAAAGTTACTATGTTAAGCCAAATCCTTCAAAATGTAGGTAAAAAAAGCATTCATTGTCTCTCTGCGGTGTTTTTGCTTTTTGTCTTAATCTCCTGTAAAAAGGAGGAAACTGCTGCCCCTATGCCTCAGTTTACGGGGATTTTGCAAAACATGAAGGCCGACCACCCGCGCCTGATGCTTTCTAACGAACGGGTAGAAGAACTTAAAACTTTACGAAAAACCGACCCTATTCTTGATAAATACATCAATGCGGTGGTGGCAAGTGCCAATAGTATTGTCACCAAAGCCCCATTGCAGCGAGTACTGATAGGGCCTCGTTTACTGGACGTAAGCCGAGAGTTACTCAATCGCACTACTCATTTGGCGTTGGCTTATCGTTTTACCGGCGACAAAAAATACCTGGATGCAGCAGTTGTCAATATGAAAACAGTCTGCGCTTTTTCCGACTGGAACCCCTCTCATTTTTTGGACGTAGCCGAGATGACCAACGGCGTGGCTTTGGGATATGATTGGCTTTATAATGACCTTACTCAAGCCGACCGCGAGATCATAAGAGAAGGGTTGAAAATCAAGGGATTGAATGAATATAAAAAAGCATATTCGACTGCTTGGTGGGCCAAAGGTGACAATAACTGGAATCAGGTTTGTAACGGAGGATTGATTGTAGGTGCATTAGCCGTGGCCGAAACCGACCCCGATTATGCCCGAGAATTTATCCCTAAAGCCCTGCTAAACCTGCCTTATTCCAATAAGTTTTATGCCCCCGATGGCGCTTGGTACGAAGGTCCGGGGTATTGGTCATACGCTACAGAGTATCTCTCGTTTGCGATGTCGGCCTTACAATCAGCTACGGGCAACCTTGAAAAAGTAGAAGGTTTGTCGCAATCGGGATTGGTACCAATGATTTGTGCAGGACCTACCAACTATATTCTCAACTTTGCTGACTCCGGCGAAAATACCAAAGCAACGACATCGGCGGCGATGTTCTTCTTGGCTCATACTTACAATAACCCAATCATTTCCAATTATCTGCACAATCTTATCAAAACCAGCAATACCTCGGCCAAACCATTCCATATTGTATGGTACAAAGCTCTTACTGCTGACCCTATCAACCCTCCTTTAGATTATTTTTTACGGGGCGAAATCAATGAATTGGTATTGATGCGCAACAGTTGGACCGACCCCAATGCGCTTTGGATGGGCATAAAATCAGGGATTAACAGTTCCAATCATTCTCATTTAGACTTGGGAAATTTTGAGTTGGATGCGGGAGGAGTACGCTGGGCCAGAGATTTAGGCTCTGATGATTATAACTTGCCCGATTATTGGTCAATGGGAGTTGCAGGAAAACGTTGGACGTATTATCGTCTCAATTCATTTAGTCACAATGTGCCACTGTTGGGCAATAAAAACCAGCATGAAGTGGCTAAATCAAAATTTATTCAAACTAATTTGAATACAGCGATTCCTACTGCCACGGTTGATTTGACCGAAGCTTACAAAGAGTTTTCTTCAAAAAGTACCCGTAAAATAAGCATGGTGGACAGTCGAAAGGCTTTTTTGATGGAAGATGAATTTGTGATTACAAAACCAACCGAAGTGGCTTGGGGCATGACCACGGCCAATCAGATTGAAATCATCAAAGGCGGAAAAGCAATTTTGCGCAATGCAACTATCACTACCCGTACCCTTGAAGCCGAAATCATTGCGCCTATCGGGGCAGAGTTTACGGTAGAGTCGGCCGTGCAGAAAGCCCCCGAAAAACTCAATACGGGCAATAGCCGTTTGATGCTACGACTCCCCAATCAATCAGGACAAGTCAAAGTGGTAGTTAAATTTACACCGAAGATGACTTAATACTACATGAATCCTTCGGAAAGCCTCAATACCACTTGGCGTAAAATAGCCTCAACAATTTATAATAAACCCACCGACTCCAAGATTTTTGGGTCGGTAGAAATTGACATCACTGAGTTAGAAACCTACATCCAAGCCAAACGTCAGGCGGGTATTAAACTCACCTTGACGCACTTTTTTTTGTTGGCTACGGCACGCGCCATAAAAGAGGAAGTGCCCGAATTTAACACCTACGTAAAACGCGGTAACATTTATGCCTATCCGCAAATTGACGCTACTGTGAGTGTGCTCAACAAAAACGGGGAAATGGGGTCGGTGAAGATGCAAAATATTGATGCTTATAATTTGTCAGATTTGACGCATTACCTACGAAAAGAAATTCAGACTGCCCAAAAAGGAGATGATAGCGCCAAAAACCAAAAGGAAACCTTGGCGCATATTCCGTGGCCATTTCGAGGGTATGTATATCGCCTAATTAAGTACATTACAGTACATCTGGGTTTTTCTATTCCGTTTTTGGGGTTATCGGCCAACAATTTTGGGGCGTTTTTTTTGTCAAATATTGGCAGTATCGGGCTTGATATTGGTTATCCTGCGCTGTTTCCTTCGGCCAATGTTTCGTTTGTGCTCATAATGGGGGGAGTTTCCCAAAAACCGTGGGTGGTCAACGGCCAAATTGTGCCGCGTACCATAATGACCCTCGGGGCAGCCCTCGACCATCGCGTCGTGGATGCTTCGCACGGGGGAAAACTTTTTAAGTATTTGAAAAAAGTAGTAGCTCGGCCTGCGTTGTTGGAGTAGGAGAGGGTTGTGTTTTAAGTAGCCCCCTCTAAATCTCCCCCGATAGGGGAGACTTTATATCGTTGATAATTAGACTTTTGTAGGAAAACAAATACTTGAAAACTTTTGCTCGACTACTTAAATGGTTATTATACATAGGTTTGTGTGTTTTTTAAATGCGTTGAATATGCACTATTGTTTTATTTTACTGCTTGTTACAAGCCCTATCATGGGTTTTGCGCAATCGGGTTTTTCGCAAAAAGAACAAACCTATTTTGCACAAGCTGCGGCCAATGGGCAAGCTGCCAACGAAGCTTTTCGGCACAGCCACCGCTATTTGTTGGGTTGGCTTACCAAAGCCGATTCCGCTACGGGACTGATACCACGCAATCTTACCCAAAACACCTGTATCTGGAACGCTTACGATGCCGCTGCCGATAATTATCCGTTTATGGTAATGACGTCTGCTATTTTAGACAAACCTTTGTTTGAAACCAAAATGCGCACGATGCTCGCCACCGAAACGCGCCTTAGTTCTCGCATAGGGCGTTTACCAGATACTTACTCGTTTTGTACCAAAACCTTTCAAAATCAGGTGATTGATACGAGTCAGGTGGTGTTTGGGAGTGCCGAATACATGAAAGATGGCCTTATTCCACTTACGGAGTGGTTGGGGCCAAGCGCGTGGTCGGAACGGATGCTGGGAATATTGGAAGACCTCGATAAAATCGTAGATGTACCGACTCAAATCAAAGGGAGTTTTTTTGGTAATAGTGCCGTGGTGGAAGTAAGCGGTGATTTGTTGCAGGTGTTGGCGCGGATGTACTGGATGACGGGCAACCCTAAATGGCTGAAATGGGGCGTCCAAATTGGTGATTATTTTTTGAGCGATGCGCACTTGCCGACCAAAGCATCTTCAAGACTACGCCTCCGCGACCACGGCTGCGAAATTGTGTCGGGCTTGGTAGAAATGTATGCCGTGGTGGCCGCCAAAGACCCCGCCAAAAAACAGCAATGGCAGCCTTACATTCACGAAATGCTCAATACCATCTTGGCCAAAGGACGAAATGAACACGGGCTGTTTTACGACGAAATCAACCCACAAACGGGCGAAATCGTCCAAAAGCGCATTGCTGATAATTTTGGTTATACCCTCAATGCGTTTTACACCGTATATCTCATAGACCACGTAGGGGCTTACCGAGAAGCCGTCCTCAAAACACTTGGTGCACTTTCGGCGCATTATCGCAATCATGACTGGGAAAATGGCAGTGCCGATGGCTACGCCGATGCCATCGAAGGTACGCTGAACCTGTACTTGCGCGAACCCCTTCCGAGTGCGAAAGACTGGATAGAAAGTGAGATAAAAGTACTCTGGAGCTTTCAAAAACCCGACGGGATTATCGAAGGCTGGCACGGAGATGGCAACTTTGCCCGTACCTCGTTGATGTATGCACTGTGGAAAACGGCAGGAATTACCGTTTCCGATTGGCAATCAGACCTGAGCTACGGAGCGGTAGTTGATGACAAAACGCTGTATCTGACGCTTTCTACGTCCAAAACTTGGAAAGGGCAGCTTCATTTCGGTAAAAAATGGCACCAAGAATACCTAAAAATGCCAGTGGATTATCCTCGTATCAATCAGTTTCAGGAATGGTACCCGATAGAACCACTGGCCAACTATCAACTTACGGTTGGCAATAAGTCAAAAACAGTAAGCGGTGAGGAGTTGTTAAAAGGGTATTCATTGGAAATATTGCCCCAGAAAACGGTACAATTAAAACTAAAACGCCTCTAACCCTCATGTCCGAAACTTCATCCTCACCGCATCTTTCGCGCCAATTGGGCCTGTTGAGCTTGACCGCCACAGGAATATGCTCCATGATTGGTGCTTCGGTGTATATTGTTCCGATCATGATTCAACGCAATGTAGCGGGGATTGGACCTTACGTGCTGCCTGCGTTTTTGTTGGCGGCCGTGCCTGCTTTGTTGGCGGCGTTTGCTTACGCGAGTTTATCGTCGGCCATGCCGAGGGCGGGAGGAAGTTATATTTTTGCAAGCCGAGGGTTGCACCCCTATTGGGGATTTGTGGCGAGTTTTTCGCAGTGGTTTGGACTAACGATTGTCATTGGCGTGATTTGTTACGTCATTATTCCTTTTTTTCGGGATATTGCGGCGGCCCTCGATTGGAAAGTGGGGGCTGCCTATTTAGAAACAGGCTGGGTAAGACTTACCTTGGCTTTGGGCTTGCTTTGGGCGTTTGTGGGCATCAATATGCGCGGACTTCAGTTTTACGAACGCACGCTCATTCCGCTCATGATTTTGATGTTTGTTTTGGGTGGGATTGTGATTTTTGCGGGATTTAGCTTCAACCACGCTGATTTTGAGGCGGCATTATTAGCCAAAGAAGGCCGAACCATTGGCGTGAAAACCAATGCAGTATTTGATTTAAGCACTTTTTTGTCGGCAGCGGCGGTGCTGTTTGCGAGTTTTATTGGCTTCGATTCCATTGCCCAAGCGGGCGGTGAAGCCAAAAATCCCGAACGGCTTTTGCCCAAAGCTACAGCCTTGGCGGTGGTAGTAGTGGGTGCTTTTTATTTTGTGTTTACGGCGGCGGTTTACCATGCCATTCCTTGGCAGTTTATTGCGGCAGAAGCCGCTCAAAAAGACATTTCTGCCCCAGGGTTGTTTAGTGTGTTGTTGTCGCCTGCATGGGGTGTAGCAATCCTCATCGGAGCTACCATTGCCTTGCTCAACGATTTGCCTGCTATGCTGCTGTCGGTGTCACGATTGCTCTTTGCTTGGGCCGAAGATGGTATTTTTTCTAAAAATATTGCGAAAGTCAACCCTCGTACTCAAACACCTCAAAACGCCCTGTTATTGAGCGGATTTATGGCTACAATTGGAGTTTTGGGAAGCCATTTTGCCAGTGATTTTTTCTTAGGAATTGATATTATGGTGACAAGTATGCTCGTCAATTTTCTGTTGATGTGCGTAACGCTGGTGGTATTGCCAAAGAAAAATCCTGCCATTGCTAAAAACATAAAAGTGTTGACATCCAATAGTTTACGAAAAACGTTGGCGTGGTTAGGAATTACCTTTTTATTTGGTTTTTTGGCGATTCATGTCTGGAAGGATGTCAATGCGTCGGCTACTCATTGGTATTTTCATTCTACTTACGTATGGTTGCTTGTGATGGCGGTGGCGTCGCTGATTTATTTTTGGCGGTTGAGGAGATTGGCCAAAAACGGGGTAGATTTGGAAGCCGTTTTTAATACCTTACCCGAAGAATAACAAACATTCAGAACCAATATGTCAAGTTCTATTTTTTTAGCCCTCGACCTCAAAATTTCGCGTATTCTTACGGGGCTGTGGCAAGTGGCCGACATGGAACGCGATGGCCAAATGCTGGATTTGGACGTGGCGGCCAGTGCATTATTGCCTTATGTAGAAGCTGGGTTTACGACTTTCGACATGGCCGACCATTACGGTTCGGCAGAGCTAATTGTGGGTCATTTACACAAAAAATATGTTCAAAAAGACACCCTCCAATTACTGACTAAGTGGGTGCCTCCGCCAGGAAAAGTGAGCAAAGAGTCAGTAAAAGAGGCCGTGCAGTTGTCACTGGACAGAATGCAACTGGAGACGTTGGATTTGCTTCAATACCACGCTTGGAACTACGCCGACCCCGCTTGGCTCGACCAGCTTTTTTGGCTTCAAGAGCTTCGTCAGGAAGGGCTCATTAAGCACATAGGCTTGACCAATTTTGATACGGCTCACCTCAAAATGGCCTTAGATAGCGGTATTGAGATAGTTTCTAATCAGGTGTGTTTTTCACTGTTGGACCAAAGGGCCAAAGCGAGTATGTTGGCTTTGTGCCAACAATACGGCATTAAAGTACTGGCTTTTGGTACGGTAGCGGGAGGCTTTTTGAGTGAGAAATGGTTGGAAAAACCTGAACCTAACATAGATTCTTTGGCAACGTGGTCGGAGATGAAATACAAACGCTTTATTGACCAAACGGGAAGCTGGCAGACCTTCCAACACCTCTTAGCAACATTGGCCGAGATAGCCCAAAACAAATCGGTGGACATTGCTAACATAGCCAGTAGATTTATCTTAGAACAAGACGGGGTAGGGTGTGTAATCATTGGGTCAAGGCCAGGCAAAAGTGAACATATACAATCTAATGGACGAATCATAGACACGTCACTTTCGGAATCCGAAAAACGACAAATTGAGGCTGTTTTGCAACAACTCCATCCTATAGCGGGCGATTGTGGCGACGAATACCGTAAGCCTCCTTTTCTGACCGCGTCGGGCGATTTGAGCCATCATATTGACAATTTTCCAGCACCCTACGATACCAAAATAGGCCACGACGGGCGCATTCATGCTTTAAGCGGGACTATCTGGGAAGATATAGCGGGCTTTAGCCGAGCTGTAAAACGGGGTAACAAAATCGTGGTTTCGGGCACTACGGCTACGCACGGACAAGCGGTGATTGGAGGCAGTGACCCCGCCTCCCAAATGCACTTTATCATTGATAAAATCGAAGGAGCTTTGCAGTCGTTGGGAAGTCGGTTGGAAGATGT
>NZ_JAIXST010000022.1 GCF_027484545.1 Runella sp.
GGCTGGTCAGAAAGTCGCTATCCTTTTCCAAATTGGACAAGTGGCACAACTTGGCGATTGGTTGGTGCTTTTGGCAATTCAACTTGGAGAGGCAGCATTACATTTGATACACCGCCGTAATTTTGAAGAAAATCGTTTCAACGTCATAAAAGACTTCAACTTTCCCAACCAGAGTATTTAACTTATCCAGAGGCGACCCGCCTGTCACACCTAAGCCTGACCAACTACGCAAAAGCAGTTGTTTTTGAAAGTCTGGATAAAGGGGTTTGGGAAGGCGATAAAGCAGATGGTTTGTTACTTGCCGTGTTGCAAACACTCTGTTTATTTTAAGTTCGGAGTCCTCCTTCGGAAGACCCCGCACAACGGGGGCTTGACTTTAACTTAGCTATCGGGGGCTTTTCAATGAACGGGAGTATAGCCTAAACAGTCATTCAATTTCTTGAAATATAAATCTGCTAAATGCAAGGCATCCCCGTCACGATTTTTGTATTTAACTTTTATTTCTTTATCTAATTTGGCATATTGATTTTTTAATTCTTGTTTACGTTCTGAATCAGTAGTTTTTTCACCCTCACAAGCTAACTCAGCAAGTCGGTCAGCGTCATTCTCAATAGAACCGCCATCGCTACAAGCAAAAAAGAGAGAGCCAAAAAGGCAAAGGAACAAAGCAGTTTTTTTCATGATAATAGTTGCGTTTTTTTGACTACTTGATTTTGTGATAACGGTTTCAGCGAATGGATAAAAGCTCGGTCTATTTAGACCCACGACGGCTCATGTAAAAAGAATCTAATGTTATAGTTAAAATACGGTAAAGATTATTTTCAGTGTCAGTAGCACATTCTCCGAGACTAAAAGTGCCTTCAAAATCACCGTTTCGATAGGAAAATTCAACGTGGACATTAGCTGTCTCTCCAACACCTGGTGCGTTTCCTCCTCTTGTTGTAAACCTCGTAAAGGTTACTCTACTGAATTTTATATCAGACCAATTAGTTACCCCATTCTCTTCAAAATGGTCTCTATACTGCTTGAACCGCGTTATAATCAGAGATCTATGCCATTCGTCCGTTTGAGCAGGATGAATGTATCTTGTCCAAGTTTTGATATCATTATTTTGAATGGCTTTGAGGAGCGCTTTTCCTAACGCATCATACGTGGGTGCTCCCAAAAGATTATTACTCGCAAAAGCTGGCTTAGAAATATCTGGTTTGTTTATATCGTTTCGTTGGGGTGAATTATTTGAATTTGTTTCCAATTCTTCTTGATGTCCAACATTTCTTAAAACTTTTGAAAGAGATATACGATTATCTGAATCACGTTTAATATTGAGATTTCTTAAAGCGTCCAAGAAAGGTCTCGGTAACTGATAGATAACACTTGGCATAACCAATTCAGGAGTCACTAATTCTGCCAACTGCTTGACAAAATCAACGCAGTTTTGATTAATTCCAGCTGCTCCATAACGTTTAGAGTTCCACCTCTCTTTAAGTTTTTTGCAATACTCGTAAGTGATAAAATCAACTTCTACCACGAAGTCAGATTTACCTAAATCACCTAACTTACCTTTCTCAACTTCTCCTTCAGTAGAAAACGTAGCTTTGAGTGACTTATTAATTGGATGGAATCCCCATGTATGCTCTACTATAGTCTGACTTAGTGCATCATCTTTTTTTACAAATGAAACAAAGGCATGTCCAGGTGAGATTACGCTGGTCGCAGGGTTCGCCTTGAAAACGATAAAATACTGAGACTGACCAATTGAAATGTTACAAACAAGCGTAAGAGTTAAGAGTAGAAGAAGTTTCATTTGGATAGTGTGAATTATAATTTGAGATTTTATTTTCAATCAAAATCGGTGCAAATAGTACCCTCAGGGCGGTTGGATTGCTGCACAAGAGGTGGAAAACTTACTTATTAAGTCTGCCTAACCAGGGCGTTCGCTTTGTCGGCCGCAGTTGCCCTGCGTGCTGCAACCTTTCGCCAAGATGCTGGCATACGAACATTTTATAGACTTGCACCCAACTGGTTATTAGGCGAAAAATCGCCTCACTACAATAGATTGATTTACAAGTCGTTATCGTGCATTGTTAACACATTGAGATTAATGTGATTGACTGTACAAGGATATTGAATTGTGTACATATTCGCAACTATTTTTATGCTTTTTTATCAAGCGGGATAAAGTCGGGGTTAACCACAAAAAAACAGCCCCACCTCGCGGCAGGGCTGTTCTGTTTTCTATAAAGTGCGCCAACTGTAAACCGCTCGGGCGGCCCCGGGTTGACTGTAAACCAATTACTTCACTTCTTCAAAGTTCACAAACTCACCTTCTTCTTTCGATTTGTCTGAGTTGGGTTGCTGACCGGCGTTAGGGTCTTGCGCACCACCCGCTGCACCGGCATCCGGGCCTGCGGCATAAATCTCCTGCGAGGCGGCATTCCATGCTTCGGTGATTTTGTTCATAGCGGCGTCAATCGCCGTTACGTTGCGGCTGCTGTGTGCCGTACGAAGTTCTTCGAGGGCGCTTTCAATGCTTGATTTGCTGCCGGCGGAGAGTTTTTCGCCGTATTCTTTCAATTGTTTTTCGGTGCTGAAAATCATTGAATCGGCGGCGTTCACTTTCTCAATTTCCTCACGAGCAGCTTTGTCGGCGGCTTCGTTGGCTTTGGCTTCTTCGCGCATCCGTTGAATATCCGCGTCTGAAAGACCGCTGGATGCTTCGATACGGATTTTTTGTTCTTTGCCCGTGCCTTTATCTTTCGCGGTTACGTTCAGGATACCGTTAGCATCCACGTCGAACGTTACTTCGATTTGTGGAATACCGCGCGGTGCCGGTGGAATACCGTCCAAGTGGAAACGGCCGAGGGTACGGTTTTGAGTCGCCATCGGGCGTTCGCCTTGCAATACGTGGAGTTCTACCGAAGGTTGGCTGTCAGACGCAGTAGAGAACGTTTCTGATTTCTTCGATGGGATCGTGGTGTTGGCTTCGATCAATTTGGTGAATACACCACCCAAGGTTTCGATACCCAACGACAACGGAATCACGTCAAGTAAGAGTACGTCTTTTACTTCACCCGTCAATACACCGCCTTGGATAGCGGCACCGATCGCTACGGCTTCGTCGGGGTTTACGCTTTTCGATGGTTTGCGGTTGAAGAATTTCTCCACTTCTTCCTGTACTCGTGGAATACGGGTCGAACCACCTACCAAGATTACTTCTTCGATTTCTGCTATTTTCAGGCCTGAATTGGCAAGAGCGCGTTTACAAGGCTCCATCATGCGTTGGAACAACCTGTCGGCCAATTGCTCAAACTTCGCTTTGGTCAACGAGCGTACCAAGTGTTTTGGAATACCGTTGACGGGGAAGATATAAGGCAAATTAATTTCTGATTGCGTCGAGCTCGACAATTCGATTTTGGCCTTCTCCGCCGCTTCTTTCAGGCGTTGAAGCGCCATTGCATCCTGACGGAGATCAATGCCTTCGTCTTTCTTGAACTCATCGGCCAACCAGTCAATGATTACTTGGTCGAAATCGTCACCACCTAAGTGTGTATCACCGTCGGTAGATTTTACTTCAAACACGCCGTCGCCCAACTCCAGAATAGATACATCGAACGTACCGCCCCCTAAGTCAAAAACGGCAATTTTTATGTCTTTTCCCTGTTTATCAAGCCCGTATGCCAAAGCTGCGGCAGTAGGCTCGTTGATAATACGTTTTACATCCAAACCGGCAATGATACCCGCTTCTTTGGTCGCCTGACGTTCGGCGTCGTTGAAGTAAGCAGGAACAGTAATGACGGCTTCTGTGACAGTTTGCCCCAAATAATCTTCGGCAGTTTGCTTCATTTTTGTCAAAATGTGCGCCGAGATTTGTTGTGGAGTAAAGAGGTGTTCGCCTATCCGAACGCGCGGTGTATTGTTGGCACCCTGCTCAACGCTGTAAGCGACGGTTTTAAGTTCGCTGCCTACTTCGTTGTAACGTTTTCCCATAAAACGTTTGATAGACGAGATGGTATTTTTGGGGTTGGTAATGGCCTGACGCTTCGCAGGGGCCCCCACTTTGCGCTCGCCGTTACCATTGTCCATAAAAGCCACTACGGAGGGGGTGGTACGTGCACCTTCACTGTTAGCGATTACGACGGGTTCGTTACCTTCCATAACAGCCACGCACGAGTTGGTAGTACCTAAGTCAATTCCAATTATTTTTCCCATTATCTTAACTATTGTTTAATTGAATAATTTATCGAGCCTTTTGCGCTCTGATGAGTGTTTTCTGATTGTTTTCACTTCATCTTTCCCCTCTTTTTACACAACGAACGTGCCGGTGGGATTAGAGGAGTTGCAAAGTGACAATTTGGCAGAAAATAAAAAAACACAACGGGTAAAAAGGGACAAAGTTGGTGAGAGATTGGGTAATTTTACGGACACTTCGTCCTTCACAGCCGTGAGTCTATGTCTGATAAGTGCGGTTTTGACAGTGGCAAATTCACTCTTTTGATAGTGCATATCCCCAAAACTTTCTCGAACTTTGCAGCTAAGAAAAGTGGAAAGGTTAAAGTTTAGAGGTTAAAGAAGATTTTCTCATCCTAACTTTTGGAATAGTTACAAACCTCTTTGGTATTCACTTATTTTTTAGTCGTTACTAAATAATCAGCACTCTACACATTGAAAGGGTTTCAGTTCATAGTTATCAGTTGTTTGGCAGTCATTGGTTGGGGATGTTCCGGCGATGCCCGTCAAAGTACTCGTATTCCGCCTTTACCTACCGACGACGTCACCAAACGCGCCCAAGTAGGGATTGAGTACTTGAGTACCATCATTCGTCGCAGTCCCCGGTCGGCTGTCAATTATCAAAAGCGCGCCGAGTTGTACATTGTTTTGCGCGATTTTCCAAGCGCACTCGAAGACATCAATCAAGCCCTTGACATCAGCCCCAGTAACGGTCTGTATCTTCTGACGCGGGCGCGAGTGTTACGGCAATTGAAACGCTACGATGAAGCCTTGGCAGCGGCTCGTCGGGCAGAAGTGTTGCAGCAGGATACGCCTGAGCTGTATGTGTTATTGGGGGATTTGACCCAACAAAAACGTCAATACCGACAGGCAAAGCTGTATTTAGCCAAAGCGCTGCAAATGGCCCCCTACGACGGCGAAGCGTATTTTTATACCGGTTTGTTGGATGCCCGTCAAGGCGATACGCTGTCAGGTATTGCGCTCATGCAGCGTGCCTTAGAGCTGAAACCCCGATTGATGCTGGCCTATGTGGAATTGACTACGATTCATACTCGTCTACATGATTATGAACAGGCACGCCAAGTCAACAATCAGGGACTTCGTTATTTTCCAAAAGAATCAGCGCTGTACTATACCCGAGGCATTTTTTATCATAACCAAAAAAAATTGGATAGTGCGCTGATTTTCTACCGCAAAGCAATCAATTTTGACAGCACTAATTATTTGGCTGATTTTCAGGCCGGCACTATTTATCTTAAATGGATAAGTCTGCCGCAAGCGGTCAAATGTTTTCAGAAAGTAATACGATACGACCCCAAGTATCCCCAAATCAATTTTTTGTTGGGAACGGCCTACGACCGAATCGGCAATTTGGATGGGTCTATCGAACAATATACCTTGGCTACGCAGGCAGACCCGGCCGATTGGCGCTCCAGAGGACGGCTTTACCGGGCCCAACAGCGTAAACACTACTTGGAAACGTACGGGACGCTTCCTCCCGCTACGCCGGAAATTGCTGCCGAGACCGAAGATGAAAAGGATATTCCTCAAAAAGCCCTGGATGAACGGGTTCAAATTGACATCCTGACGCCTCATTTGCAATTGAAAACCAAAACGGATACGGCTCGTAACTTCAAAATTAAACAGTAGGTTGTCTAAATTCAGAAAAAAGCCCAATTTTGCGGGCAAAGCGATTTGTAGCACGTGCTTAGTTGATGGTTGTCGTTTAATCTTTCACTGATCACTGCCTGCCAATCACCAATCATTAAACTTAAAAAAATGACCGAACAAATCAACATCACTCTCCCTGACGGCAGCGTTCGTAAGTATGCCGCAGGTTCGTCCGCAATGGACATTGCGCTGAGTATCAGCGAAGGACTGGCACGTAACGTACTGGCTGCCAAAGTAAACGGCCAAGTGTGGGATGCCACGCGCCCCATCCATTCAGATGCCACGGTTCAATTATTGACGTGGAACGATACCGAAGGAAAAGCCACCTTTTGGCATTCCTCCGCTCACTTATTAGCCGAAGCTATTGAGGCACTGTACCCGGGTACAAAATTTGGAATTGGTCCCGCTGTTGAAACGGGCTTTTATTACGACATAGATTTGGGCGGACAGCCTTTTTCGCAGGAAGATTTCAAAAAAATTGAAGATAAAATGCTCGAATTAGCTCGCCAAAAGAACGCCTACGTGCGTACAGAAGTGAGCAAAGCCGATGCCATTGACTATTTTACGACCAAAGATGACGAGTACAAACTCGAATTGATTGATGGTTTACAGGACGGTCAAATTACTTTTTATCAGCAGGGTAATTTTACGGATTTATGCCGTGGACCGCACATCCCGAACACGGGCTTTATCAAAGCGGCCAAACTTATGAACGTGGCAGGTGCCTACTGGCGCGGCGACGAAAAACGCCCCATGCTGACGCGGGTCTATGCGGTGACTTTTCCGAAACAAAAAGAGTTGGAAGATTACCTGCACGTATTGGAAGAAGCCAAAAAACGGGATCACCGTAAGTTGGGCAAAGAATTGGAGTTGTTTACGTTTTCGGAGAAAGTAGGAGCGGGGCTTCCGTTGTGGTTGCCGAAAGGCGCACTGCTCCGCGAACGTCTCGAAAGTTTTCTGCGTCGGGCACAGGTGCGGGCGGGCTATTCGCCCGTGGTGACACCGCACATTGGCGGAAAGCAGTTGTACATTACGTCTGGCCACTGGGAAAAATATGGGAAAGATTCATTTCAGCCCATTCTCACGCCGGAAGAAGGCGAGGAGTTTATGCTGAAACCCATGAACTGCCCTCACCACTGTGAGATTTACAAATCGCGTCCGCGTTCGTACCGGGAATTGCCTTTGCGTTTGGCGGAGTTTGGAACAGTATATCGTTACGAACAAAGCGGTGAGTTGCACGGATTGACGCGCGTTCGGGGCTTTACCCAGGACGATGCGCACATCTTCTGCCGTGCCGAACAGGTGAAAGAAGAATTCAAACGAGTGATTGATTTGGTGCAGTACGTGTTTCGTTCACTGGGATTTGATAATTACAGCGCCCAAATTTCGTTACGCGACCCCAATAAACCCGAAAAATACTTTGGAACGGACGACGATTGGAGCAAAGCCGAAAGTGCCATCATCGAAGCGGCTGCCGAAAAAGGATTGAATACCGTAACCGAACTCGGCGAAGCGGCTTTCTACGGTCCTAAACTGGATTTCATGGTGCGCGATGCGCTGGGCCGTAAATGGCAGTTAGGAACCATTCAGGTGGATTATCAATTGCCGCAACGTTTTGATTTGGAATACATGGGGTCGGATGGATTGAAACACCGTCCGGTGATGATTCACCGTGCGCCGTTTGGGTCATTGGAGCGTTTTATCGCTATTTTGATTGAAAACACGGCAGGTAACTTTCCGTTGTGGCTCTCGCCTGATCAAATTGCCGTATTGCCGATTTCTGAAAAATACCAAGACTACGCTAACGACGTCTTCTTACAACTTCAGGAAGCCGATGTACGCGGTTACGCAGACCACCGTGATGAGAAAATAGGACGCAAAATCCGCGATGCAGAAGTGAATAAACTGCCTTATATGCTGATTGTCGGCGAAAAAGAACAGGAAGAAGGCAAAGTATCGGTTCGCCGCAAAGGACAGGGTGATTTGGGTCAAATGAGTTTGGAAGAATTTATTACTCATTTCAAAGCCGAAGTCCAAGGTACGATGGCGACGTTTGGCGCATAACTGATTTTTGGTTTTGAAAGCACCTGAATCCTATAAAACAAAAAATCCCGCACTGTGAAGTGCGGGATTTTTTG
Source organism: Runella sp. (assembly GCF_027484545.1). GTDB lineage: Bacteria > Bacteroidota > Bacteroidia > Cytophagales > Spirosomataceae > Runella. Next base: position 8,037 of record NZ_JAIXST010000022.1, read on the forward strand.
TTTGAAGAGATAATTGAATTAACGGTTGGTATAACTTGCCAAACGTTCGGTAGCAAAGCCTTTACGGCCAAAAGTATAAAAAGTATAAATTCGCCCATTTACTGGAGTAAATGTACTTGAACTATAGATTGGTTTTGTGGTTCCTGCCTCCATTACATCAATTGTATCAGCGATTGCTTGGGCGGATAAATTCAACTCAATAAAAGGCTTTACGTCTTTGTAATTTAAGTTCGTAAAGATTTTTGTTTGTGCTCTTCTTGAATAGATATCAATTGGGCGGGCTGGATCAGGTACCAAATTGATAACACGAATTTTATACTTACCAGCAGTAGGTATGCTCATGTCATCTTCCGTCATGAGTAACGTTTGTTTTGGAAATTGATCAACCATGAAAACTGAGTAATATTTTCCTGCATCAAGCGTGTATTCTGTCCTAAAAGTAGTATCACCCTTCTGTACCTGCCCGTAGTCGTTGCCCACTCTTCTGTCTAAAATCAACGAATAAAAAGCTTTTCCTGAGGGTACGGTTGCATAAGTGGCTGGACCAGGCCAAGCACCTGCTGCCGACACAGCATTACCATTAAGTTTGGTGCTATTTTGATACACATAAAAGCGGGTAGCTGGCACACCCGTTGGGGCGGCAGGGTTATTGAAAGTATAGGCGTTGATTACTTTAACATTTGTATTGGTAGCCTGATTTACAAATTCCCATTGCTGGTTGGCATCAATCAAGTTTTTCTCGCAAGCTACCAGCGTTATTGCCGTTAGTATTGCCCAAAGAATTCGGTATGATTTCATAAAGTTAATATTTTGTCATTTTTTTAAAGTTAAAAAAAATAGGTTAAGGCTTACTAAACCAACACTCAATAGTATGATAGTCAGGATTTAAACCTCCTATTTTACGCAGCGCTTCTACATTCCAAAGGTATTCTGAATTGTAGCGTGGGCGTACACGTTGCACGAGTTTGCCAGCATTGTCGGGGTAAAGTGCATTTGGAAGAGCAAAGCCACTATAAATATCAGGACTATATTTGTATCGGCGCATATCCACCCATGTTTCCATAAACCCGTGCCCCCAAAGTGCAATAAATTTTTGAACCATGATTTGGTTCAACTTTAAATCGGCAGCGACTGGGCTGATTTTTGTAGAATTGATGTAGTCTGTTACCTGCTTATCTGTAAAGTTCTCATAACCCGTGAAGTACTTTTTGAACATATCAAAATTGGCCTTAATTCCTTTTTTGTATGCGTCCAGTGCCGTAGCCTTGTCACCTTTAATAAAGGCAGCTTCGGCTTTGATAAACTGCAACTCTGCCAAAGTCATAATAGGAAATGGCGCATTGTTTTTGAAATAAGAACGTGAATTTACGTCTTGGTCAAAAGCAACTACTGGCGCAATGGTTGCGATAGTTCCAAAGAAATTATAGGTTTTACGGTTGTTAGGTAGCGTGGTAGCTTCGCCAGCATTGGGTGCAATACCCCGAAACACTTTGTCATCACTGGGTTTTAAAAGATAGGCCAAACGTGGGTCTTTTTCTGTTAGGATACTTCCATCAAGGAGCTTAACAAAGTACTCGCTTTGGCGATAAGTCCCCATATTGTTGCGGCGTGCACCAAAGAAATTGGCTTCGTCAGCAGTAGCAGCACTGTTTTTGAATTTTACCATTGCTTCGTCATCCACTGATGTAAAAGCAGCATCAACGGCCTTGATTACTTCGTCTGGTTTGTATGTGCTTTTAAGCGAGTAGCGATGTAATAATTTTGCCCGAACACCACTCACAAATTTTTTCCATTTGGTTAAATCTCCACCATATAGATAAGCATCTGCTTCAGCAAAACCTGCTGAAATTGTTTTTTTGGCGGCAATGTCTAAATAACGATTGGCGGAGTCACACATAGCAGCTACCTGTTTGTAAGTATCTTCTTGCGAATCATAATCGAAAGTAAGTCGGCTTGTATCAAATGCTTGGTTGAGAATTACTTCATTGTGATAATCGGTAAGGTTGAGCCAACTCCATGCAAACACCGAAAAAGCGACTCCTACATATTCCTCTTTACCTTGTGCTTTAGCATCTCGAATCATATTGTTGAGATTTTGACCAAGGGCATAATAATGCATCCGCCAAAGTTCTCCCCCTGTATCAGAATTGGGCAAATAACCGTGCCGGTCAAAGGAATCCCCCGCGCCTGTACGCGTAAAATACTGTACAAAACTACCCGCTATGCGTGCATCAAACTGAATACCACGTGCCATATTAGCTGCAATAGGTGGTAGAGCTAATTCGGGAGATACAACAGTAGGCGCGTTAGGGTTTATGAAAGCATCATCAAGGTACTTTTCGCAAGAGGTAGCCCCTAAAAGCAGCCCTAAGATGCTCATATTTCTTGTTATGTTTTTGATACTCAATTTCATTGTTTCTTCTTTTAAGTAGTTAAAAATGCGTTTTTTATCGGTTTTTAAGGCCTAATTTTAAACCAATATTGAAGCCACGCGGAGTAGAAGGCGAAAAGTAATCTACCCCAAATGAACCCACACCCGATGTAGAAGCCCCGTTGCCATTCACCGAGGGATCTGCACCCGAATAATTACTCAAGATGAACAAATCAGTACCTGTAAAAAATAGACGAGCATCCGATACGTATTTCCATTTTTGTACTAATGTTTTGGGAAAATTATAAGCAAAGGTGAGATCACGCATGCGCACCCAGTTGATGTTTTTTTCCACAAAATTAGAAGCATACAAACGCCCGTCAGAATAATAATTGCTTTGGTAGTAAGGCAAAATCTGGATAGTATTGGGTGAGGGTTTATCAGTCTCTTGCAAGCCATCATTAAGCACACCTGGTACAATAATAGGCTGCTCGCGATTGGTCGTACGGGGGCTGTATCCACGGGCGGTCATCCAATAGGCTGTACCATTCATTATATCGCCACCCGACCGTATATCGAGTAAAAAAGAGAGCGAAAAACCTTTCATCCGGAAAGTATTCTGCACACCCATTGTAAAGTTGGGATTGCGCTCAGCTATTTTGATGTAGTTGGGATTTACCAACGGGAAGCCTGTGCCAGGGTCAATCAAGATTTGACCTTTACTATTGCGCAGGTAATCTTGCCCAGTGAGGGTAGTGGTAGTTCCGCCTGGTATCAAGCCATTACGGAAGGCATCAAGCCAAGTATCTGAGTTGTAGTACTCTGGGATATTGGAAGGTAGGTTGAGTACTTGGTTGCGGGTACGGGCAAAATTAACAAGGGCATCCCAGCTAAAACCTTTCTTTTTAACTACTTGGCCCGTCAATACCAACTCTACGCCCTGGTTGCGGGTGTCGGCCACGTTGAGGGTAGAAAGTACAAAGCCTGTGCCGTAGCTCAAACGCACCAAACGAACGATTTGACCGATGTTACGGGTGTTGTAGTAGGTAAAATCAACACCGAGACGTTTGTTCCAAAACGAAAGTTCCGTCCCTAACTCGTACGTACGCTGGCGTTCAGGTACGATAAAAGGGTTATTGTTGGTAAAACCATACGAAAATCCACCGCCGCTTGTAATTTGTCTGGCATACACCGATTGCGACTGATAAGGAGAAATATCTTTTGCAGTTTCAGCTATCGAAGCACGTAATTTGCCAAAACTAAATACTTTGCTTTGAGGTAATAAATCGCTAAAAACAAACGATAAACTGGCCGCAGGATAAAAAAATGAGCGCGCTTCCTTGGGAAGCGTAGAAGTCCAGTCATTGCGGCCTGTAAGGGTGAAGTTAAGCCAATCGTTGTAGCTGAATGTGTATTCAGCAAATAAACCCTGCAAACGACGCAACTGGAGCGTATCACGACCAAGGGAGCGGCTGTCAAATCGAGTGCGAGGATCAATGGTCGAAATATCATTGACGTAGCCTTCGCCTACTTTGGTCAGGTTTTCTCCTCGCTCAGAAAAGAATTTAGAGCGATAATCTGTGATTTCTGTACCTACTTGAAAGGAATTCTTAAACTTACCGAAATTTTTGGTGGCTGTTCCGATAAATACCCCGTTCAGACCTTGATAGTCTACTGTATAGTTTTCGATGCGGCCTTTTACCGTTCTAAAATCATTAGATTCGGGGTGATAAAACGAGTTGCCATCGGTGTGGTAAGTATCATATCCTAACCGTGCTGTGAAGTTGAGCCATTCAGTAGGTTTATAATTGCCCGAAACATTGTATGTCCAACGGTTAGTACGGTCAGAACTTTCGTTTTTGTAAACAATCCAAAACGGATTATCTAACTCTACAATGTTAGGATCATCTATGATTTTGCGACGGGAACCATCCGCATTTTGATAAGCGCTTGCATCGTCGTCCAAGGGCCATGATAATAATGCCTGCAAAAACCCTCCAGCACCACGCTGTGCTTTTTGGTTGGTAGAATGCGTATAGGCTGCCGTAGTAGTGATGTCCAATTTTTGCGACTTTGATTTATATACCAACGTCCCCCTTCCGTTGAGGCGGTCATAACCCGTGTTAGGAATTGTCCCATCTTGTTTGACTGACCCGAATGAACCTCGGTAGGTAAACTGCTTAAAACCACCATCTAACGAGAAATTATGACGTTGGGTAACGGCATCTTGAAAAAAGTTACGTACGTTTTCATAAAATTGGGTGTTGGGTGCATATCGTTGCCCCCAAGCCAAACGGGTGCGGAGGTCATTGACCCCAAATGTTCCCAAGTCAAATTCTTTTTGTACTTCAGGAAAAAGATAGGTTTGGTCGAGGCGAAAGCTGTTGTCATAAGACAAGCGTAATTTGCCTGGTGCCCCCTTTTTAGTTGTGATAATAATGGCTCCACTACCCGCATTAATACCGTACTTGGCGGCAGCTTCTGGCCCTTTTAGTATCGTTATACTTGCTATATCGTTGGGATTGATGTCGGCAGCACGGTTGGTGTAGTCGTTGTTGCGATTGGCTCCATCGGAGGTCAAAATACTTTGGCTCAATGTAGAGTTGTCAATCGGGATGCCGTCCACCACAATCAGTGGCGAGTTGTTACCACTCAGCGAGTTGGGGCTGCGAAGTACAATCTGCGACGATGCTCCCGGCGCACCGCTGGTGGTATTGATAGTAGCACCTGCCACGCGGCTTTGGATGGCAGTCAAGAAGTTTTCGCGTTGGGTTTCGGCTATTTCGTCACCTTTTACTTCCTGCACGGCGTAGCCTAAAGAACGTTTCTCTTTGCTAATACCAAAGGCTGTCACCACAACCTCATTGAGGGTGTTTTCGTCGTTGTCAAGGGAGATATTGATGACATTGGAAGTGCCAATTTTCACTTCTTGACGTAAGTAGCCGATATAGCTAAAAATCAAGGTGGCATTGTTGGGAGCGCTAACTTTAAACTCCCCGTTGTTGTCGGTGGTAGTACCACGAGAAGTGCCTTTTACAATGATACTTACGCCAGGCAACGTAGTGTTGTCGGCTGAATTGGTGACTTTTCCGGAAATAACACGGTCTTGGGCGAGGAGGGAGAAGCTTGCTCCCCAGCATACCAATAAAATCACACTTCGATGCAGAAGTTGTTTCATAAACGAATTGAACGGTTTTGGTTTTTAATAATTGTTAGAGAATCTTCTCAAAAGAAGCAAATTGTCAGGTGATTTGCAACCATTTTCGGAATAAAATGCGTGAGTATGCGGTTTAAGGCTCTGTTTTGTGCGTATTTGTGCGGTTTTAGCAGAAATAAAGGGATTATTATTTTTGTTCGTAAAGTCTTACTTTTGACTCTCTAACTTAACTCCTATTTATGTCAGTCACAATTGCTCCCATCGGTGAAAGTCTTCCCGCTTACTTAGCATCTAAATCGTATTCTAAAATTGTTTTATTGGCCGATACCCATACCCGTAAGCATTGCTATCCATTGGTAAAACTTTTTTTGCCCAAACACGAATTAATCGTGGTTTTGCCGGGAGAGCAGCACAAGAATTTAGCAACCTGCGAGCAAATATGGGGGGTAATGACCAATGCGCAATTGGATCGCCATGCGTTGATGTTGAATTTGGGCGGTGGTGTTATTGGCGATATGGGGGGATTTTGCGCAGCTACCTACAAGCGAGGCATCGATTTTGTGCAGATTCCTACCACATTGCTCTCACAGGTAGATGCCAGTGTGGGCGGAAAACTGGGAATTGACTTCCAAGGTTTTAAAAATCACTTGGGAGTTTTCACCCTGCCAAAAAATGTTTTAATCGACGCATCCTTTTTGCAAACTCTTTCGTATGTAGAACTAAGGTCCGGGTTTGCCGAGATTATCAAGCACTGCCTCATTGCAGATGCCGATAAGTGGGAAGAAATTCGCAAAAAAGATTTTGAAGAGCAAAATTGGCCCGATTTGATTGCCCACTCGGTGGAAATCAAGAAAAAAGTAGTAGCCGAAGACCCAACCGAACAGGGATTACGAAAAATTCTGAATTTTGGACATACCATTGGGCACGCGGTTGAAACTTATTTCCTGAGCAAACCACCTAAACAGCGATTGTTGCACGGGGAAGCTATTGCGGCGGGAATGATTATGGAGACATTTGTGGCTTACCGCAAAAAAATGGTGGATTTGCAAACATTAGAGCAGGTAGAGGAGTTTATTTTTTCGGTGTACGGCAAAGCACCTATCAGTATGTCTGACGTTCCGACAATTATTGCGTTGGCCCAGCAGGATAAAAAGAATCGGGGGGGGGAGTTGCGGTTTTCACTGTTAGATAAAATAGGGCATTGCGGATACGACATTAAAGTGACCGCCGCTGAAATTCAGCAAGCCGTAGCGTATTATGTAGGATAATTGGTTTTTTTTAGTTTCACGATAAAAAACCTTGCTTTTGTTGAAAAATTCGTATTTTTATTCAAATATTTTTCTCTAACACCAAAAACGGGTATCTGTCTATGAAGCTTATCAAACTTTTACTGCTTGGATGTGCTGTGGTATGGGCAGCAGGTTGTAACACTAACCGCAAAATTTTTGTTGAACACGATTATAGTTATGAAACCAATTTTAAAGCGTACAGCACCTACGCCTTTTTGGAATGTGAACGGGATACAGGAAATGTCTGTACGGAAGTATATAACGCTATCCACCGCCAAATGCAGGCAAGAGGGTATCGTTTGACGACTAACAAACCTTCGCTGTTGGTTAACTATGGTATTTTTTACGACAATTTGCGGTATCAGGGATATATGCAGCCCGTTATCAAGAACTGGGTAGATACTGAAGATGATTCATTCAAATACGAGCCGATTCGTTATTCATTGGATAAAGGGACGATTATTGTTTCCTTGATTGATGCAGACAGCGACCAGGTGGTGTGGAGAGGATATGCGGCGGGAATTTTCAAAAACCCCAATGCGGCTAATAATTATTACCGAAATGTAGTACGTTCGATTTTTGACCAATATCCGCTGTTTGCTTCGGGATACGACCCGCGCGGTGGAGCTCCGCAGGATAGCGGACGATAGATAAAAACGTTAGAAAAGAAGGGAGAACCAGAGAGCGGCATCTCCCTTCTTTTTTATTTGATAACCCCTTTCACAGAAAAATCCTTTTTATCAGCCATTGTCAGGTGTTGAAACCCGCTAATTTCGTAGGTTTTTATCAGCCAAATCCCTTCTGGTCGCAAAGTGCACGTAAGAGAAAGCTGCTTTTCGGAGTCGTATAGTTTATTTTCCTCCTTCAATAAAGCTTCGATCAGCTTAGGCTGTTTAGACGTTTCATCCACCACAACCTTCAATGATTTTACAGTCAATTTTTCCCCGCTTTTCAGCACATACTCAAAAGTGAATGGGTTTGGTTGAGTAATCTCATAACTCAACTGATACGCCTGTTTATTGAGATCTGCCTGCGTAAAAAGTTCCAACTCCTTGGCCCAGTCAATAGCTGTTGTGGAGATGCTGTCTTTATCGGTTCCCATCGTCATTGTTTTGCTTACCAAGGGTTTCCGCTTGTTAAGTTCTGTCACTTGGGTTTCGATAAAACCTTTGAGGTCAAAGTAATTTCTTGTTTGAGCAGCGTCGCCAGGAGTTTGACAACTGCCTATGGCAAATAGACAAATAATGCTGAGGAGGATATTTTTCATATAAAAAGTGCTTCTTGAAATTAACTCAAGAAGCACTTGAAAAGTTCTTACAATCAATTTAACGATGATTTTCTGTTGTTGTGCCGACCAACGGGGAATATGTCATTGCTACTTATTACTTACCTCTCTATTTTCAACAACAAAATATTGCTGTACATTTCGGTCAATTGTTTGCCCCATTACAGATAATGTTTCTTGTGTTTTTATTTCTCCGTCCATTCTTGTAATGAACCCCGTCTGTTTGTTGTATTGAATGATGGCAGTGTATTGCTGTTCTTTACCGCTCGACTTAGCATATATACCTTCGCCTTGCGATAACTCTTTATCGGTAGTAGTGCCTTCTACGTTTATTTTTTGTTTGGGAGCTGATTTTCCCACGAGTTTGAGGATACTGTCATTCTCCATAGTATAGTGGTTGATATATATACTTTCAACCGTTTCGAGCGTGTCTGACCGGTTATTTTTATCGTTTGGTTTCTCAATAATTATGCCTGACAACTCTTGTATAGGATTGAGCATTGGCAAACGTGCCAACCACGTATGATACGGCGTTGTTATTTTTGTTTGTTTTTTTGAAACGTCCACTTCTATTTTTGTTTCAATACTGGTCAAAAAATGTTCTAACACACTCTTTCCTATTTCATTATTTGCAAAAGGTTTGTCTGTATCAATATTAAATGAATTAGGCTCAACTTTACTTATTTGCCGTATCCACTTGGTGTTTAGAATTAAAAGTGAGGGTGCTTTGATTTTCAAATGTCGGGTAAATTCAATGCTAAAATCGCTGTTTTCGACATTGGGCTCAAACTTTTTTTTGGCGTAGGCCACCTTGCTCACAAACGACCTCCCATCGTTTTTTGAGATACTATTTTGAGCATATAGTGTGGTGATGCTACCTGTGACAAGTAAAGACAAGATAATAATTTTCATATTTTCTTAATTAATTGCGTTTTTTTTCTTAATTAATTGCAAATAACAAATAAATAAATTAGAATTGAAAGTTGAGTTATGATACTTGGATTCAAGTTTGAAGTGCAATTTGGTGTTTTAGAGCAAACTGGATGGGAGATAAATACCCAAGAGTTTTTCGGGGTCGGTTGTTTAGTTGATTTTCAATCCAACTTACGTCAC
>NZ_JAIXST010000267.1 GCF_027484545.1 Runella sp.
AATACTACTCAATTTACTTTGTAGAGAAATCAAAGGATTTTAAGTTTGCAACAACCAATGATTCACACAGCGGCCGAGTGGAGAAATGTTGGGAGGAACGAATGTTTAACCTGCAAAATTTTAATCAAATGAAAAAGTTACTAACTTCATTTACTCTCCTTCTGTTTATCTATGCTATCGTCTCATGCAAAGAAAATGTAACATTGACTGAACAGGAAAATTCTGATGATTTGAAAAAGATGACTGTTGAAGCAATTTGGGCCAAAAGCAATGATAAAGATGGCGGTTTTACAATGAGTATTAAAATGAAAAACCTGACATCAGAGCGAATAGCACCTCCAAGGGCTGCCTCCTATGAAGGAATTAGCTTTTTTGATAATGGTGAAGGCCCGGATGAAGTAGCCGGAGATTTAATATATACAAGCGATAAACCTCTCGATATTTCTACCTTATCTTCCCTTGATACTAAGGAAGAAATATTACTATACAGTAAAAATCTTAAAAGTGCCAAGGTACAAGGCTGGGAAGTTTCAGTAGGTATGGATTGTGATGAGTTTTGTGTAATTGGGCATGGTGAAAAATGCTGTGGAAAAACGTGTGATAAATCTATATTCGGAGGTACTGCTTGGTTTTGTATAGGGGCGTGTGGTTGCAAGTCTTCTGTTAAGGTTACGTACAAGCAATAAATTTATTTCGAGTCAATGGCTTAGAAAAGTATAGGGCATTCTAAGCCATTTTTATATATCTTACCTCAAATGAATACATTCATAAAAACAGTTTTCTGGGGAATTCAAGTTTACATCTGTCAAGCATTGGCTACAGGTTTCTCCTATTTTATAGTTAATAAAATCAATAAACTTTTTGAAATTCATGAATTTTTCTATTTGTTATTTAGGTTTTCAATAACCATTATTCTTATTCTACTATTATGTAGGTTTTGGCTCTCTACTTCTTGGAAATTTGATTTTCCTAAAGACATACTATCTTCATTTAATGTAAAAAAATTTATTATTTTTACATTCTTAGGGTTACTGTTGGCATTTGGTTATTTTGTTTTTCTTTGGTTATTTAGTCCAAATAAATCAATAAGTTTCAATAAAAACATATCTTATGAGGCTATTTTTTACATTATATTTCAAGGAATATTTGCAGCAACCATGGGCTCGTTTACAGAAGAATTTTTATATAGAGGGTATTACCAACAGGCTCTTTTAAAGTATACTAATAATACAGCTCAATCAATTATTACTCCTGCATTCTTCTTTGGATTATCTCATTGGTTTAGTGCTGATACAGTTTGGTTAAGTTTTCTCTATGTTTTACGTACTTTCCTAAAAGGAATTATTTATGGGTTATTTGCAAGATTCACAGGTAGTTTTTGGTATAGTGCTGCCGTTCACTACGGATGGAATATATTGTTTATATCGAGTGTAATAGACGTAGATTGTAAAAGTGAAACTAATAACTTTGTTTTGAAAACATTTATAGATTGTAACAACTTACTTACTCTTGACTTTTATAGTAAGCCTTTGCCTTCTGGGCTTTTTATCTACTACTTTTTGATTTTATTTTTTGGTTATTTGCTTTATAAAAAAAATAGTAAAATCTGGAATACAGTATGAATTTTTGCACTCTGCTTGTTTTTAGAAATCGTAACAAACAACTTGTAATGCGACGGTGGGGTTTCGGTGCGTCCGAGACTAATTCTTCTTCATTTCCTCCCGTCGCATCGGCATCGAATCAATGAGGCCAAAGAGTTGCTCAGGTTTCACGGGTTTGTTGCTGATGAGTTTGATTTCTCCATCTTTTCCAATCAGCCAAAAACAAAAATGGTTGGGAGTATACTTAAAACGTTCTTTCAGATGAAGAGCATCATCCGTCGTCAAATCGGACTCTATACAGTCAATAATGCTTAAATCACGCTCTAAAATGCCCTTCCCCACTTCACTGAGCCACTTTTTTTGAAGTTTAAATTCGGCATCCGAAACCTTGGGACAGTATAGAATAACCACCCGGCTCTTCCCTACCATGCTTCCCAATTTATTCTCCAAAGGGTCTTGAAAGAACAGGAAAAGACTGCAAATGACAATGGATACTAAGTGCATTTCAACAATTTTTTAAAGTTAATGAATCACTTTCCAAGCTTCCAGAGGGCGGTCTGACGACATAATATCTGCGCCCTGTTTTACAAACTCTTTATATACTTGGTCGCCGCGAGCAGCTGCCATTTTGTCCAAATTGCCCAGCGTTCCTAAAATACAGCGAATCCCTTTTTCGTGCAAAAAACGACACAACTCAGCATTGGGCTCGCGCGTACCCACAAACGCAATCATGCGATTGTCAGGAATACCCAAATCATGGTGACGTTGGTATTCTTCAGTGTTCCGAATCGTCACCGAAATCATCACTTCGGAATCAAGGCGATGCACCTTGGCCGCATCTTGGACGTTGTAGGTGATGATGGCTGCGTAGTTATGCGCATGATTTTGTTTCACTAATTCAACTACTTTCTCAAAAGGAACGCTACGCTTGACATCAAGCGTAAACGTAACTTTGTCTTTACCCCACTTCAATACTTGTGCCAGAGTTGGAATTTTGTACACCGTCAGGGTGCCTTTATTGTCTTCCAACCGCAGCGATTGGCAATACGCCCACGTCACTTCGCGGACTTTACCGGTGCCGGTAGTGGTGCGTTCGAGGGCATCGTCGTGCATCATCATCAGCATGCTGTCCTTCGTCATGGAGATGTCGCACTCAATGATCACGGGCATTTGTTGGGCCAGCCAATCAAAGGATTCGATGCAGTTTTCGGGATAACCGGCATAATCTCCGCCGCCCCGGTGGGCGCTGATGAGCGGAGTTGAGTTAGCCGAATAGTTAAACAATTCGCGCTTAACGTCGCGCAGGTAGGTTTTGGGTGCGCAACCCGAAAGAACCGCAATAAAGAAAACTGACAGAAAACTTATTTTTTTAATCATAGAACTGAGGATGATGTGTCTTTATAAGTACAAATAAACCAATAAACTGATATGTTTAAACTACTTCTTTCCGGTATGCTTCTTTTTACCGCCGCTCTGACGGCTTCTGCCCAAGATACCCGCTGCTATGAAACCCGCATTTATTACACTCATCCGGGCCGATTGGAGGCATTATTGACCCGTTTTCGTGACCATACTACCAAAATA
>NZ_JAIXST010000120.1 GCF_027484545.1 Runella sp.
ACGTATTTTTTGATGCCCGCTTTTTGGCAAGCTGCTTTCAAAATTTGTTGGATAGATCGCGCCGAATACATGGGCGTATCTTGCCCCTCAAACAAATAGTCAATGGGCTTGTACTGTACATAATACGTTCGTAACATATCCAATGCTTTGGGCGATAGCAATGTGTAACGATCCTTTTTACCCTTTGATTGCTCTATGCGTATTTGCATTCGATGCGAATCTATGTCTTTGATTTTGAGATGAATAGCCTCGCTGATTCGTAATCCAGAGGAGTAGATGAGGGTTAGAATCATTTTGTGCTTGAGGTTCTGAACCGTGTTCAATATCCGCTGCACCTCATCGCTGCTGAGCACCACCGGCAGGGCTTTGTCGCGTTGAGGCCGTTGAAGGGCATAAAACCGCCGCTTGCCGCCCAATACTTTTTCATAATAAAACTTGATGGCATTGATGGCGGTATTTTGGGTAGAAGCAGACACTTTGCGGTCAATGACCAAATAGCGACAAAACTCAATGATCTTCTTTTCATCTATCTCATCAATGGCATCATGCGGAAAATGATTGATAAATTCCTCAAAAGCCGAGCCGTAGGATTTGATGGTCGCTTCGCTATAGCGCAACTCTTTCATTTTCAGTATCATGTCGGTTGGGCACGGACGGTGATTGACCATGACCTCTTTTGCCTTTCGGGGAATGACCGCCGCTGGCGAGAGGGTTTCTCGGTACGTAAATTTGAGCTGATGGGTCAGGGCCGTTTCCTTGATTTGTTGCAGGATCTTGTCAGAAAACGGGACACTCCACCATTTGTTTTTGTCATCCCACTTAGCAAAGGGCACTTGTTTGATTTCTTTCACCAAGTGGGGGTCATAGGCTACAATCACGCGCATCCTATGGGCGTTTACCCGCACCAAGACCAACTCGCCTTCGGTTGGCAGGGGAACTCCGGTTGAGTCCGGAGCGCTTTCAATAGCGGTTTTGTGTTCTATAAACTGCGATATACGGGCTCCGAAATAGGCTTGAAGTGCGTGTAAGTTGGTCGTTGTATACGGAATAAGCCACGTACGGCGCTCTTTATCCCAGCGTACATACTTAAATTTCAACACAAACTGGACATCGGCGTCAGATTTGGGCATTCGCAGCAAGAGTGTCTTGTTCAAAAGCTCAATCACAATGCTGCTCTGAGTAGGAAGGGGAGACGGCTCGACGGGCGGCGGGGCTTGAGCGGCGGGTGTTTCTTTGAGAGAAACGATCTCAATGTCGGGAAAAAGGCTTTTCAGCTCTTCAAAAGCCGTTTTTGTATACGGAATATGCCACGCACCGTGGCTTTTGCTCCATTGTGCATCGGGGATCTGCTTCAGCAAAAGACTGATTTCGCGGTTGTACGGAAAATCCACTTTGATGCGGTCTTCGTTTCGATGGAGTATTTTGCTCGCTTTGATCATCAGTAGCGTAAAGTAGTTTGAAAACGATGTATATACGAAAGAAGGAAAGGATAAATCTCTGATTATAACCGACAACTCAGGTTGTATAGCGCATCTTCCGGCTTTTTATCCAGCATGATCAACTGCTCGGCAATGATCTCGGTTACGTAGCGCTTATCGCCCTCGTTAGTGTCATAGCTTCGGGTTTTGATCCGCGTCGGCGGTCCGATTGCCTTCTACAAAGACCATACTGCCTTTTTTTAAGTATTGATGCGCAAGAACGGCCAAATTTCGCCAAAGTACCACTGTGTGCCATTCTGTATCGCTGTGATTTTGGCCATTTTTGTCTTTGAAAGTTTCAGTGGTAGCCAGCGAAAATTTGGCCACCGAAACTTTATTTTCGAGGATTTGATAGTCAGGGTTGCTGCCTAAGTTACCAATTAGAGTTACGCGGTTAAGTCCTTTCATATATGAAAAAAATTAAATGACAGTATGCTCTTTAGAACAAATTCTGTATAAATAGTCACTCATCTTAACGGGTTTCGTCTCTATTTTTTGAGAAATCTTCCGAAATTTACTAAAATTAAGGATTCGTTAACCTAACCGTCTGTATGAAACGCTTTTTCTTCTTGCTCGGTCTTTCGGGACTGCTAATTACTCCTGCCGCCTGTTCCAATCCATCGCCTATCAAAGGGCTGCATCAACCCGTCGAAATCATCCGTGACCGTTGGGGGATTTCGCACATTTACGCTCAAAACGAACACGATCTGTTTATGGCACAGGGTTATCAGGCCGCTTCCGATCGTCTGTTTCAACTGGAAATATGGCGGCGACAGGCCACGGGGACGGTGGCGGAGCTGCTGGGCGAAAAAGAACTCAAACGGGACATCGGGACGCGATTGTTTAAGTTTCGGGGAGACATTAACGCCGAACTCAATCACTATCACCCGCACGGAGCGCTGATTGTCAACGCGTTTGTGGAAGGTATCAATGCTTACATCCGCGAAATGCGCCAACACCCGGAGCAATTGCCTTTTGAATTTAAAGTTCTAAATACCTTGCCCGACTATTGGACGCCCGAAATTGTCATCAGTCGACATCAGGGCCTGTTGGGCAATGTGAAAGAAGAATTGAAAAATGCCCGCATTGTGCATTTGGCCGGAGCCGACAAACTCCGTGAATTACAGTGGTTTCACCCCGTGAGTGCCCCCAACGAACCCAATCTGACGTTGGATAAAGCCATCAACGGCGAAGCCCTTTTTCAGCCGATTTTGGAACTCTACGAAGCGTTTCGCGCACCGTTGGATTTTAAGAAAGACGACAAAAAAGTGGGCTTAGCCCCTCCCTTTGACTTTGAAACGTGGTACGAAGAGGAAAAAGCCAATGTAGGTTCCAATAACTGGATCATCAACGGAAAACATTCCCAAAGCGGCTACCCGATGCTGGCCAACGACCCCCACCGCGCGCAATCGGTGCCTTCGTTACGCTATTGGGTCCATTTGCACGCACCCGGTTGGAACGTAGTAGGGGCGGGAGAACCTACCTTGCCGGGCGTATCGGTAGGGCATAACGAAGTGGCTTCGTGGGGGTTAACCATTTTTGAAACCGATAACGAAGACCTGTACGTGTACGAAACCAACCCTGCCAATGCCAATCAGTATAAATATCAGGGAAAATGGGAAAATTTGAGAATTGTCAAAGACACGATAAAGGTAGCGAATAGGCCCGCAGAAATAGTAACGCTAAGATATACACGTCATGGGCCCGTCGTATTTGAAGACGGGAAAAATCACACTTTGTACGTAGTGCGGGCAGGATGGCAGGAAGTCGGCTGTGCGCCTTATTTGGCGAGTTTACGCATGAATCAGGCACGTACGTGGGACGAATTCAGAGCGGCCTGCAATTTCAGTCGGGTACCGGGCGAAAATATGATCTATGCGGACAAAAACGGCCACATCGGCTGGCAGGCGGTGGGGCTTTCTCCCATTCGTAAAAACTGGACGGGGTTGGTGCCTGTACTGGGCGACGGTCGCTATGAATGGGGCGGTTATTTGCCCATTCAGCAGTTGCCGCACAAAATTGACCCCATGGAAGGCTACGTGGTGACGGCCAATAATAACTTAACCCCCGTCGATTTTCCCAACCGCAATGCCGTGGGTTGGACATGGGCAAATCCCGTTCGGGCACACCGGATTGAAGAAGTATTGACGGCCGGCAAACGAATGTCAGTGCAAGATTTCGCCACCTTACAGTCCGATTATCTTTCAGGTACGGCGCGGACGCTGGTGCCTCTTTTGCTGAAGGTGTTGGATGAGAATTTAACAAAACAAAACTCCGAAATGGCAAAAGCCAAAGGTCTGTTGCAAGAGTGGGATAAACAACTCAAACCCAATTCGGTAGCGGCGGCCATTTATGTAGAATGGGAAACGGCGCTCAGAAAAGCGGTATACCAACGAACCGTTCCTGAAAATATTCAATCCCTTTTTAAAACGCTGCCTACCAAGCGGTTGGTAGATTGGTTGATTACGCCACGAGTTGACTTTGGCCCTGACCCTATCAAAGCCCGGGATGAGTTACTGGTCAATAGTTTAACTGAAGCACTTAGAGTTCTTACCAATCGCTTGGGCGATGATATGACTAAATGGCAATACGGTCAGGCAAAGAACAAACACATCACCCTGACGCATATTTTGAGCGATTGGGTAGGAGCCGAGCAACGTGCCAAAATAAACTTGGGGCCGTTGCCGCGCGGAGGTTATGGTGAAACGGTTGGCAATACGGGCAACAACCTCAATCAGGAGCACGGCGCCTCGTTTCGAATCGTGGTGGATACCGAAGATTGGGATAAAACGCTGGGTATCAATAACCCGGGTCAGTCGGGAAATCCGGACGACCCTCATTATCGGGATTTGTTTGAACTGTGGGCCAAAGACAGTTACTTTCCCGTTTATTTTTCCAAAGATAAAATCAAAGCCGTTGCCGACCGAACTTGGATAGTGAAGCCTCAATAGAAATAGTTACCTTTGCGCCTCAATTTAACCTCACCCCTGCCCCTCTCCTTTCATGAGAAGGGTTTAAAATTAACTTCTCTTTTTAAGAGGTTAATTTTAAGAGCAGTCGGCCGCTGCTGTGAGGTTAAACAATATATAATTTTACTTTTGAAATGGCCGTCCTAATTTAGATACTAATGCGCGTTTGTTTTGTAATGCCGGCCTTGCCTCACTACTTTAAGCTGATTCTGAACAAGATTGTGGCAGGTACCGGTTATGAGATTTTAATGATAAAACCCGCTCAAAGAGGGCAGGCTACGGGAGCGGCAGTGAAAGAAACAACCGATAATGCCCTTTTCAAAGTCGTAGAATTGGAAGAGTATCGGGCGTGGTACGGCAAACCTTTTTTTAAAGAATTGTTACCTACTTTGCGGGCATTTCAGCCCGATATTTTAGTGATGACCACTTGGCCGTATTTTCTGTATCTTACGCTGAATCCGTTGTTTTATTGGAGGTTACGACAAACAGGTGCAAAACTCATAGCCCGCGATATTCCGTTTAATTATGCCGTTTGGGGACGGGTAAAGGAGTTTTATTTTTCGGATAAATTCCTGAATGAGAACTTTCAAAATGCTGATAAAACGTGGAAAGGATTTGTACTTTTCTGGGTGGCCTCTTTTTTAAGAAGACTCAATTTGCCATTGGCTGATGCCCACATTAATTACATCGACGAAGCGTACGAAATCATCGGCAGCTACGGAGTACTGTCCGAAAAGATTTTCGTCATTTCCAATTCGCCCGATACTGATGAGTTGTTAGAAGCCTTTGAAACGGTCAAAAAGCAATCTACTATTTTACCTCCTAACCCCTACCGATTGATTCACGTAGGGCGTTTGGTCAAGTGGAAACGAGTAGATCTGATTATCGAAGCGGTGCAAAAACTGCGCTCTAAATTCCCTCAAATTGAGTTAGTGGTGGTAGGTTTTGGTCCCGAATTGGAATCTTTGAAAGAATACGCTGAAAAAAAGGGTGTCGCGGATGCCGTTCGATTTGTGGGCGGTGTGTACGATTCCGTCAATTTGGGTCGGTACTTGCACGAGTCAGCAGTCTATGTGTTGGGTGGTATGGGGGGACTTTCCATCAATGACGCCATGTGTTTTGCCAAACCCATCGTTTGTTCGGTTGCCGACGGGACGGAGAAACGGCTGGTTCGGGAAGGAGAAAATGGGTATTATTTCAAGAACGGAGACGTCGAAGATTTGGCACGGGTTTTGGACTTGATCCTTGCCGACCCCGAACGGGTAAAGGCTTTCGGTCAACGTTCGTTGGAGATCATTAAAAAGGAAATAAACATACATACCGTCATTGAAGGCTATAAAAAAGTATTTGAGTTTGTAATTAAATTACCATAACTACTTAGCCCCCATTGGGGGGAAGGGGGCTATTGATACTGATAAAATGAAGATATTAAACATTGTAGGGGCACGGCCTAATTTTATGAAAGTAGCTCCGCTACACCGTGCATTTCAAAAAAGAAGCGAAATTGAATCAAAAATTGTCCACACGGGACAGCATTACGATGCCAAGATGTCGGATGTGTTTTTTAACCAATTGGAACTCCCCAAGCCGGATTATTTTCTGGGGATTGGCGGTGGGTCGCACACGCAGCAAACGGCCAAAATTATGCTCGAATTTGAGAAAGTGATGGAAGCCGAGCAACCCGATTTGGTGTTGGTGGTGGGTGATGTCACCTCGACCATTGCCTGTGCGCTGGTGGCCACTAAAATGCACATCCCTATCGCACACGTAGAAGCGGGACTGCGCAGCGGCGACCGGCGGATGCCCGAGGAAATCAACCGTATTTTGACCGACAGTATTTCAGATTTGCTATTTGTAACCGAGCAGGCGGGGATTGACAACCTCAAACGCGAAGGGGTCCCCGATGAAAAAGTTTTTATGGTGGGCAATTGCATGATTGATTCGTTGGTGCATTATCGTCAGAAAGCCAGTCAGATTGACGTCATTTCGGAATTGGGAGTAGAAAAAGGAGAGTTTGTATTGATGACCATGCACCGCCCCGCCAACGTGGATACGCCCGAAGGCCTGGCGAGCATTTTGCAAATCATTGAAGATACCGCGCATTACAAAAAAGTAGTATTTCCGATTCATCCGCGAACCCGAAACAACATTGAGAAGTTTGGCCTGAAAGCAAAATTGGACAGTATTCAAGGGCTGATTTTGACCGAGCCGCAAGGGTATTTGGAGTTTTTGAATCTCATGGAAAACTCGTCGTTAGTAGTGACCGATTCGGGGGGGATTCAGGAAGAAACGACCTATTTGCAAGTTCCCTGCCTTACCTTCCGCGACAGCACCGAGCGGCCCGTAACGGTGGAATTGGGTACCAATCAGTTATTGTCGGATTTGAATCCCGTCACGGTCCACGAAAAAGTGATGGAAATCCTCCAAGGACGCGCCAAAAAAGGGGTTATCCCACCCATGTGGGATGGTCATGCTGCCGAGCGCATTGCGGAGGTGTTAGTGCAGAAATTCAATCAGTAGTTATCGTATTTAACCATAACAAACGCCCGTGGGTATTGTTGTTCGCCAAAGCCTCAAAGCCGGTATAGGCTCCTATTTAGGCGTATTGGTAGGAGTTATCAATCAGATGTACGTTTCTACCGAGTTTTTGTCGGTGGAACAGTACGCATTGTCACGCATACTTTTTGAGAACAGCCTTTTGTTTGCCTCTTTTGCGCATTTAGGCACGCCTTTTATTGTCGACCGATATTTCAGTCTTTTCCGAAACGATGAAGAAAAGCACGGCGGTATTCTCAGCTTTTTGTTGATGCTGCCCTTGGTCGGTGTTGTGCTTTTTGCGCTGGTGTATTGGCTCTTTACGCCGCTGATCGTGGGGTATTTTTCCAAAAATTCCGCGCTGTTGGTTGATTATCACTTTCTGGTCATTCCCCTGACTGTTTTTTGGATCTACATTACGGTACTGGACGCCTATTGTCGCAACAACTCCCGCATCTCCGTTCCGATGTTCATTCGAGAGGTGTATCTGCGGGTAGCCAATGTGCTGCTGGTCATCATCTTCGGGGTAGGATGGGTCAGTTTTGATTGGATGCTTTACCTCATCATTGCCGCGTACGGATTTGCGGTGGTGTTATTGATCATTTACATCATTATTTTGGGAAAAGGCTATTGGCGTTGGCCCGACCGCACGATCCTAACTCGACCGCTCTTTAAGCAAATGCTCGGGTATGGTTGTTTTACCGTTTTGGGCGCGTTGGGTGTAAATGTAATCTTGTTCATCGACCGAACCATGCTGGCCGGCGAGCGCGATTTGGTCAATGCCGGAATCTTCATTGTTGCGTCGTACATGGCGAGTGTCATCGAGATACCGCGAAAAGCATTGGCCCAGATTTCCATTCCGATTCTGACGCAGCATTTACGCAATGAGGATTTTGTGCAATTGGAAAAAATGAACCGAAAAACGGCCCTGCATTTATTGCTGAGCGGCGGGTTGGTCTTTCTGTTGATATGGGTCAATATTGATGACATTTTTTATCTGTTGCCCAAAAGTAACGTGTACGGCGAAGGAAAATACGTGGTTCTTTTTCTATTGATTACGAAGCTGTTTGATATGGCCGCGGGGCTGAATACCGAGATCATTTTGTATTCCAAATACTATCGGATGGCCACGTGGATCATCATTTTCACGGCTTTACTGGGCTTTTTTCTCAATCTTTGGCTGATATCCTCCTACGGTTTTATCGGGGCCGCGATCGCGACCTCGTTTACCACCTTGGTCTATTCGGCCTTGCGGGTGGGGTATATTAAGTGCCGGTTCGATATTTCGCCCTATTCGCCGAAAAGTATTCAGATTTTAGTGGTGTTTGGAGTGGTATTTTTGTTGTCGTATCTGGTGCCTGCGCATTCTCAAACGCCCCTGATGGCCATGGTCTGGATTGTGATCCGGACGGGTGTGGTCTGTGGATTGTTGGGCTTTTATGTCTGGAAATGGCGAATTTCGGAGGAAGTTAACGGGTTAATTGACAAGGTCTTAGCACGGTTTAAGTGAATTTTTTACTAATAATTGATATACGATCAGACAATGATTAAGGCATTAAAAAAACAGGTTTGGCAGTGGCTGAACGCGTTGAACTTGGGTGGAAGTGTGCAGTTGTATTTGGAAAGTGAGTTGAAGAACAACGGTTGGTTCAGAAGTTATCATACAAAGCGTTCGGTGTATGCTGCCGGAAATCCGCTGCCTTGGTGTACGTATCCGTTCATTGCGTTTATTCAGCCGCGTCTGAAAAAGCATTTCAATGTGTTTGAGTACGGGTCGGGCAATTCCACCCGCTGGTATTCCGCTCATGTGCAGTCGGTGCAGGTCGTTGAGCACGACGAAGCATGGGTAAAGGAAGTAGCCCGTCAACTGCCGGCCAATGCCAATGTGACTTACCGCGCCTTGGGCGATACCTACGTCAGTGCGGTTCAAATGTCGGGAAAAAAGTATGAAATTATCGTGGTGGATGGTCGTAAACGCGTAGAATGTATGCGGTTTTCCGTAGATTTTTTAACCCCTGACGGAGTTTTGATTTTAGACAATTCCGAGCGGGAGAGCTACGCCGAGGTCAAAGGATTTATGGGTGCCCTTGAATTTCGTTGGGTTGATTTTTACGGAATGGCTCCCATTGTATCGCACCTCACCTGCACCACCATTTTTTACCGGGATACTAATTGTTTGGGCATTTGACAGTACAAGTCATGGACACTAAGTCGACTCAACGTTTTTGGTGGTTATTTGGAATATATGCTGTTGTTTGCGTAGGTTTTGCGGTATTTCGTTCTTATCCTCTGCACAGCGATTCATTGGTTTATTTTACGTGGGCAAGTCGGGCTGCTCAAATGCATACGTGGTTTCCGTACCCCCAAACCATCTATGACCCCTGGCTGGCGAGCCTGTTTCACGTCAATCTGGGCGCTATATTTTTGCGTATCTACAACGCCCCGGTCACGCTGCATTTACTGAATGCGGCGGCCAATTTGATCCAATTGTACATTCTGTATCGACTTACCCTCAAATTTTTCGGTCAACAAAGCGCTTGGATTGCGGTGTGGATGTATGTGCTGTATCTCAACACTTTGGGCTTGGTGGTGCTCAATTTAAGTGAGTTGACCTTTACGGCCTGTACCTTGCTTTGTATTTGGTTCTATCTTCAAAAACCCACGTTTACGTGGGGGCTTTTGTCTGGACTGATGGCCGGGTTTACTTTGGGCTGTCGCCCCCTGATTGTGGCGTTGCTGTTGGTATATGGGTTGGTGTGGTTGTGGAATTGGAGGTATAAAAACCACAATCACTACGCGCAACTGACGGGCATTGGCTTAGGCGTTTTGCTGTTTGTGATTCCGATGGGGATGTACAGTAAGTCGCAAACGGGGCAGTTTGTGTATTCGACCACGACCGGTCCTATCAACTTGCTTATGAGTGGGTTTGACGGTGCTACGGGCGTATACAATGATTCTATCCTCAAAAATGATTCGGTCTATTTGTCCAAAAAGACATTTTATGAAAAAGGCGATTACATCCAAACGCGTGCGATTCGCTGGATTGTGAGTCATCCGACAAAATGGCTTTCTTTCTGGCCTCATAAAATAAAGACGACCTTCGTCAACGATGACATTGCCGTCAGCCCATTGCTGGGAAACCCCAACTGGAGTTTTGAACGCTTTATCAAAGATGCCCGCTTGCCACGCGAACAGCGGCAGTTTTGGCTTCAACCGCTTGGATACCGTGTCGCATTTTTAGGTATACATACCTTTCATTTTGGGTATTATTTGGTATTGCTGGGGTTGTGGGGGTATCAATTGATTTTCTATTGGCAACGGCGCTTTATGGCCCCGCTGATCGTATGGATCATCAACGGGTTTACCATTTTGGGATTTCTGATGACCTACGTCGGCTCGCAGGGAAATCTTCGTTATAAGTACCCGTTTTTGGTGATTTCGCTGATTTTGATTGCGCCTGTTGTCACTTTTTTTAAAAATTCGATCAAAAGAGAAAAGAGTTAGCTCCATGAAAAACACATTTTTATTCTACACTCTTTCTTTAACGCTTACAGTGTATTCTGTATCGGGACAATCATCAGAGGTTATTAATAATTTTCTGCTGTTGAGAAAATAGTAGAAAAATAGAGGCTATTATAGCATTGGGAAATGTTGAGCTAAATTCGTTAATTTGTTGACATAAATAAATTTTTTCATGGGTTTACCAAGAATTTTAAAAAGATTATTACCAGAACAGTGGGTCTATAAGTACGAATTAGGTGTATTGCATAGAACCATAAATTATGATTTAAGTGAGTCTGAGTGGCGAGAAAAAGGCTCTGTATTTCCTCCGCCGACGAGTGTCAAGGGGGCAATATTGAAACGCTATCAGAAAAAGTATAATGCAACTGTTTGGGTAGAGACAGGTACTTTTATGGGAGATACAACCAATAGTATGATAAATAATTTTGAGTATCTTCATACCATTGAATTCGCAGAAAAATTGTACCAAAGTGCCGTGAAACGTTTTGAAGATACACCCAAAATTACAGTTTGGCACGGCGACAGTGGATTGGTACTGCCTAAAGTCCTGTCACAAATACCTTCAGACGCTAAATGTTTATTTTGGTTGGATGGACATTATTCAGGAGCTGTAACCGGTAAATCTGATTTGAATACCCCGATAATGAAAGAATTAGCTGCCATTTTTTCCCATGCACTACATCATGTTGTTTTAATTGATGACGCTCGCCTCTTTACAGGAGAGAATGATTACCCTGAGGTGTGCTAATTTAGCCGCACGGGTTACTGTAAAAGGAATTAGTACAAAATCTTCGAAACGAAGGGCAAAAATCTACCCTATCGTTAGGAAGCCCGTTATTTTGTTTTGCCTCTGCAAACATAGCTTTATTTATTGGTCAAATCTTCCCATTTTTGTTCAAAGAGTATCGGTATATCGTATCCAATACCTGAGTGTCTTCGCTTCCTGTTGTAATAGATTTCGATGTACTCGAAAACTTCTGTAAAAGCGTCTTCAAAGTTGAGAAAAGTACCCATTTGCATTAGTTCCGCCTTAAACCTACTAAACAAACTTTCCGCCATTGCATTATCATAATGATTACCTTTCCGAGTCATACTCTGTTGAAAATCATGTTTTTTCAACAAGGTTCTGAACTCTTCCGAAGCATATTGTCCACCTCCGTCAGAGTGGATGATTAATCCCTGAGACAACTTTCTACAGTCAATAGCTTTCTTCAACGCATTAATTACAAGCTCACTACGCATATGATTGGCTAAATCCCAGCCTACCATATTTCGACTATACATATCTTGCCAAGTAGCCAAATACGAGAATGTTCCATCTTTCATCGGTATGTAAGTTATGTCTCCAACAAAGACCTCATTGGGTTGGCAAGCCGGTTCTCTATCAAGTAATAAATTAGGACTTCTTCCCAATTTGTGCTGTGAATTAGTCGTCTTTGGTACAAAGCTCTTAGGTTGAATAGCCTTTAAGCCTTGTTGCTTCATTAGGGTTTGGGTTTGATAACGCCCTATTTTTAAACCTCTGGCCTGTAATTCCTTGCTGATTCTGATTGCACCATAACGACTCCGATGCTCCTCAAAAATATTCTTGACCTGCCGGGCCGCTTCTTGTTTTTGAGAACTCTGAATATGACTTTCTCTACGACTCCACGCATAATAAGCACTAAAACTAATTCCTAAAATCAAGCAAATTAAACGTACAGGATAGAGATTTGATAGTTTTTTGATGACTTCGTATGTAATCGTTAAGTCTGTCGGCTGAAAATAGACAACGCTTTTTTTAAAATATCTCTCTCCATTTCTGCTTGCTTTAGCTGCTTGCGAAGCTGTTCCAATTCAGCATTTTGCTGATTGAGATTGGGGGACTTTTTCGACTTATCATCCGCTTTCCACTTGTATAGTAAGTTTTCCCCAATGCCCATAGCTGCTGAAACTTCTGGAACAGTGCGGCCCGAATCTACCATTTTAAGCACTTCGAGCTTGAAATTCTCGTCATATTTACGACGTTTTCGATTTACTTTTGGTTTTTCCATTTGAACACAAAATTAAGAGAGTTTTGTGTGCGGGAAAATTAGACAATCTCACCCAACTTTAGTAGCTTTACGCGAATTTGTCAGTGCCTATAGTCCTAATTTAGTTGTCGAAAACGAAGATGACATAATCCGTATTGTACCTGCATGAACTTAAAACAGAATCTCTATAATTTGCTTTACTCTTTTGGGTTAAATGTAAAACTGGTTAAGCCGGACAATAATCTTTGGCTCACTAATTTGGGTATTGAAACCGTGTTAGACATAGGGGCTAATGATGGTGATTATGCACGGAGGATTAGTCAAATTTTGCCCGAGGCTCGGATCTATTCATTTGAACCTATTCCAAGCTGTTATCAACAATTGCTGGAAAAAACGAAGTCGCTTAAAATTACGACCTTTCCTTTTGCATTAGGAGAAAAAGAAGAACAGTTATCTATTAATGTAAGTGCTCATTCACCCAGCTCTTCTCTGTTAGGGATGGCCTCATTGCATGAAGAAATGTTTGAAGGCTCCGGATATGTGAAAAGTGAGATAATTACTGTAAAACGTTTAGATGATATAGCTAACCAATTGAATCTTTCCAAAAAATACTTGGTAAAAATTGACGTTCAAGGCTTTGAAGATAAGGTGATAAAGGGCGGCTTTGAAACTATTCGCCATGCGTCTGTTATTGTTATTGAAACCTCTTTTCAAGAGTTGTATAAAGGGCAAATGCTTTTTGGTGAAATACACGATTTGCTTCAATCTCTTGGATTTAGGTTTGGAGGCAATTTGAGTCAGGCTAAATTCTGGAAAGATGGCAGCTTTCTTTATGCTGATTCTGTCTTTTTTAATCGCAGTCTTGAATCTGAAAAATAATGCGTGTCGGAATTATCGAAATTTGCGAGCCCAATCATTACTCAGCTGTACAGGCATTAGCTAAAACCTATGCAATTAACCCTGAAAATCAAGTATTCGTCTTTGTAACGGATGTTTTTGTTCCCGTTTTTGGAAAAGATACTGCGGGTATGACTCTTGTGCCTTTTCATGCAAACACTGATCCGCAGGTTTTTTTGAATACTATTTTATCCGAATATCAATTAGATAGAATACATATTAATACGATCTCTAAAAGCATAGGGGCTTATTCAGCTACGCATTGGCACGGTCGTGTTTTTTTTACCATTCATAACGTAGAACAGTGGTTCGATAATGGATTTTTGAACAGAACACGTCTTTTACTATTTAAAGTAAGAAAACTATTTTATAGTAAATACTTTCGTAAACTTTACCAAGAAGCTGTACTGTATTTAAAGGACTTTCGGCGGCAATATCAAAGGGATATTTTTATTAAAAAACTTACGCAGGCAGATTACCGAATCATCGTTTATAGTGAATCTCAGCAGGAATATCTCTCAAAGTTCATTCCACCTTCGCGTATTATCAACTTTCCTTTTGCTTTACGAGAAGATTTGCCCGACAATTCTTTAAATTCTCCCCTGAGGATATGTGTTCCGGGCTCTGTAACTATTCAGCGTCGAGACTATTTGGGTTTGCTTCATATGATAGAGGTAAATTTAGCAGCTTGGAAAGAACGGGTAATATGGGATTTTCTTGGGTTTGTTAGCGAAGATAGTTTGTCGTTAATCCCTCATTTTGAGAAAATCAGCAGAGCAGGAGTCAAGATACTTTACTACACTCATTTCATATCAGGGCCAGCTTTTGATATTCATCTGAGTAAGGCAGATATTCTACTTGGAAACGTTCATTTGCAGCTCAATCCAACTCAGCGTTATGGTCAAACCAAAGAATCAGGAGTCATTTTTAATATGATAAAAAGCGGGAAGCCTTGTTTGCTTCCGAAAGGGTATGATGTTGATGAAGATTTAAAAAGCGCCTTTTTATTCTACGAAGATTACAGTCAACTCTCTGAATATATTACTGAATTTATTGTAAATTCACAAAAATTATCTTTTTTAAAACAAGATGTAGTGAAAGTTACCACAAAATTCACTCCTAAGCATTTGTATAAAAGACTGATGTAAATAATCTGGCTCAGCACTTTTTGACATAGAATTCTATTGAATTGAAAGTGATTTTTTAGTATGTCATTTCTTAATAAAGAGAAACAAGTTAAATTGTAAAGCTATGAAAAAAGTTATTTTTCTAAGTATACTCATACATGCTATCTATGCTTATAAGGTATTTAGCCAATCAGCTGAACTTATTAATAATTTTTTGTTTATAAAAGGAAACAGCGACTTATCAATCCCGGCACCTACCGGTGATTCCAGAACTTTTTTAAAGTTAAGAAATAATGCCACAGTGCCCGCTTCACTTGTATCAATAGAATTATCATCCGGGAGCAGTATAACATCAACTCTTCTTTCACATCATGCAAGAGAATACGATTATGCAGGTAATCAATTTTCTGGATTTGGCCAACTTTATTCGAAAGATAACGGGTTGATTCTACGTTCAGGAAGTCCTCAAAACCCTAACGGTATGATTAAATTTATGACCGGGAATCAAGTCCCTGGAAATTTTTCATTGGAAAGAATGAGAATAGACATGATTGGCAATGTTGGAATAGGTACTCAGCAACCTAAATTGAAGCTTCAGGTTACTGAAGGAGATGTTTATATAGAGAACCCAAATAGAGGTATTATTTTGAAATCTCCCAACGGAGGATGTTGGAGAGTAACTATAGATGATACAGGAAACTTTGTAAGAACGGGTATTTTATGCCCGTAAAATTGATTTTAGCAGAAAATTTACGCAGTCCACACACTGATAAATTATTTAAATACATAATTTAATGGGAGTTATTATACGCCAAAGTCTTAAAAATTCGATAGTCACTTATTTTGGCGTAATTATAGGGACAATCAATGTCTTATATCTTTATAATGCCTTTCTGTCAACCGACCAAATGGGACTTTATAGTGCCATTACAAGTTTTTCAATCGTTTTTGCTTCTTTTACTCAGTTGGGTATCCCACTGATAGCCGCTCGTTTTTTCAATCGCTTCAATGATGTGCAAAAACAGCACAATGGCTTTTTTGTGTTCTTAATGATTGCTCCTTTGTTTGGGTGTTTTATTTTTAGTTTGATATATCTTTTGGGGAATGACTTATTTCGGTGGATATACGAAGATGGATCTCCTTTGTTAGTACAGTATTATTATTACTTACTTCCTCTCACTATCTGCTTAGTATATATGATGGTGCTCGAATCCTACGCACGAGTGCACTTGCGGATTGTGGTTCCTGCGATTATTCGCGAACTGGGTATTAAGCTTGCTAACTCAACCTTGGCTATTAGTTTTGCTTTGGGATGGATTAGTTTTGATCAATTGGTTTTGGCTTTGGTATTGATACATTTTCTGGCCGTCATGGCGTTGTTGGGCTATTTGCAATGGCTCGGAAGACTGTATTGGAAAGTTGATTTCAGCTTTGTGCGTAAGCCTGTTTTTAAAGAAATGTGGCAGTATGGACTTTGGATGATTATAGGTGGACTGAGTGTCACTTTGGCGCTGAACATTGAGAAATTTTTTCTGGCGGCTTACCAAAACGGCATGACCAATACGGCCATATTTGACATTGCTTCTAAAATAGCGCTCATTATTGCCATTCCCAGAAATGCCCTTGCGTCCATCAGTACGCCGCTATTGAACGAATCCTGGCAACGAAATGACATGGAGCACATTGACGAAATTTACAAAAAATCGGCGCTTAATCTGTTGATAGTCGGCGGTTTATTGTTTTTGGGGATTTGGTGCAACATTGACAGTATTTTCAAGCTCATCCCGAAAGCAGCCGTGTATGAGCAAGGGAAATGGGTGGTGCTTTATGTGGGATTGGGGAGGGTCGTAGATATGGCGACGGGGCTCAACTCCGAGATTTTGATGGGCTCCAAGTACTATCGGTACGACCTCGCTTTTTACATTTTTCAGACCATTATGCTCATCATTGCCAACGCAATTTTGATTCCATTGTACGGTTTCAACGGTGCGGCCTTGGCGATGTTGGTGGCGCTGACGATGTACAATTCCATTAAGTTTTGGTTTATTTATTCCAAATTTGGCTTGCAGCCTTTCACCGCCAATACTCCCAAAGTAATTGCTTTGTTAATAGTTACGTACGGAATAAGTCGACTGATTCCCGTTTCTAACGCAAGCCTCTGGCTCACGTTGGTGGGTATTGCGGCCAAATCAATCGTGATTGTGGGCGTCTTTGTGGGGGGCGTTTTGTGGTTGAGAATTTCGGAAGATGCCAACCAAACAGTGGAAGCTTTGTGGGGAAAAGCCAAATCTTTTTTAAATCACTGACAGTCATACAATTTACCGTCAGGGATTTAGCTTGGCCGTGGAGACACTGCCAAGGGCAGAAGGGCAAATTGCTTTTAACTTTTAATTTTATATACTCTCCCGCTGCTTGAAGCCATGCACTTTTTGTCTTTCAACGTTTGAGCCGTTTCAAAGACAAGTTGATAGCCTTTCAGCGGTACTTTTTTTAGTTCTGCTTCGTGTTCACTATCCAAATTAGCGACAAAAATATAAGTAGGCTGATTCGCCTGCGTCCACGCGATGAGTTTGTTTTTCGCAGTGGCATCGGGGGGCAGTATCCAACGAATTTCTTGGTCAGCAATCTCCTTCCAAATAGACTCGGCAAAGAGTCGGAGGTGTGTCAGGTCTTGAAATTGTTGCATGTTTTCTCCCCATTCAAACGGTCCGTGGGTCACTTTGTCGGTTTCGGCATCGTCATGAATTTGAAATACGTACAGTTTCGTATATTTTTCGTTTTTGTCGCGCTCTTCGTGCCGATTCCGTACTTCAAAACCCAAACTGTAATAACTGGGCATGTCGGTTAAAAACAACCCGATAAAATAGCGAACCAAGTTGCCCGTTTGGTAAAACTCATCAAATCGAGGGTCGTCTTTGTCGGCCGTGATGATGGTAAAACTGGGTGCAAACCGCCGTGTACGGAGCAATTGGTCATACTCGGCAAAGCGTTCCATAAAGATAGGCTCTCCTACAATGGATGCCTGCAAATCTCCTAAAGTAGCGTCGGCTCCAATAGCTTCGAGGTGGTCGAGTTCGTTGCCGTAGCCCATCACATCGGGCGGTGCAATGAAGGTTTCCGCATAAAACGCAAAGTGAGGAGCACCGTGGTGTTGCACGTATTTTTTTACGGCGCAAAGCGGGTCATAAAAAGCGTTGGTTTTGACAGGCACCCCGTCGGCGCGCATTTGGACGTGTGCCATATCGCCGCGCATGAAGTCAAAATTAAACTGTTGTTGACATTCGTGGTATTTGCGGGTAAAATAATGCCAAGCCGCTAAGTTTGGTCGGTCAAAATCCAGTTCCCACTCCTGATTGTTGTTTTTGGAATGATAAAAACGATAGCGCGTCAAGGGCCCGAATACCCGCGACATCGCCTGCGGATGATCAAATTCGTATTGGTACCAAGGGGTGCCGCGCTCGTCAATGATGGATACGTCGGGGTTGATGTGTAAGCCACGGTAGGGAGGGGCCATGGTCATCGGCAAGGTCTCATAGCCCTGATTGACTAAGATTTGCATCAACGTCAACCGACGATAAAGACGTTGTTGTTGGTCAAAACCGAAGAGAACTTCCTGCCGTTTTTTATCGCTCAGCAGCGGAATATCTGGGTCGAAAAGTACTTCCTTGGCATACGTCAGCCAACTTCCGTCGGCGGTTCCGATGAGGTGAAGCTGTTGCCAAATAATTTCCTCCACTTCCTGCCAAACGTTTTCCGAATGGTCAATCAATTGCCCGCCGTCGCGCCGTACCCATTCAAATAAAAGCGGGTGAATCAGCACGATTTCCGAAAAACGGTCGGTGTGCGGAATCACGTCCAAACCTACCGTTTTGCCCAAGGCGTGAAGGACATTGACGACAACTTTGAGTTGTTTTTCGACATTGTCCAACCAAGGGATGGCTTGTTGAAGCTGCCAACTGTAAAATTCGCCGTTGATATTCCAACTGACTTTACCGTACAAACTGCCCACCACACCGGGCTCCCAAATCGGCAAAAGGTGGATGGAATCGTGAAAGTTGGGAAGAGTGAGGGCATAACCTACCACATTCCAAAAGCTCCCGATGGTACGGATATTGACCCCAACCATGTTTGATTTTTTGAGCCATTGGCTGTCATTGTTTTCTGCCAACGGAGAAGCAATCGTTTCGTTTGGGTTGAGCGCCCGAAGCAGCGTTTCTGTTCCCAGCCTTTTTTGGAGGATGTCAAGAACTTGAAAAACGTCAAATTTCGTGGCAAACTCAGGGAGCAATTCAGGAATAAAAGAGACATGAGAACCCTCATACTCAGTCAGAAAGTGGTGATACGTGTTACGCCAATCGCTCACGTACGCCTCACGCGTCAGTGAATCAGTAGAAATCAATCGGTTCATCATAGGTTTTGTAAGGCGGCAAAATACTGCTTTTTTGGGGAAAAGTACAAAGAAAAAGGCCGCTTATTACTTTACTGACCACTCCAAAAGGCCACTTGCGTACTCTTTGGGAAGCAATACCTCCATTTTCAGGGCTTTTGCCTCCACAGGTTCAAAAGACAATTCGTTGTATTGGTCTTTCACCGTACCGAAAGTGCCTTTAGGTTGGACAGGCTTCCATTCGCCGCTTTTGGTTTGGTACAGCAATTTCCACGAAGCAGGTACGCGGCAACCGCCCCAAGGGCCGTCGTCAAACCAATACACTTTCGTGGAAGATACCGTGGCAGGTTGTTCAAAGGTATATTGAACCCATTGAAGTGTGTCTTTCATCGGCCACCAATGGTAGTAAATGTTGTCGTGGTCGTTGGAGTTTTTGGGTTCGGCCTGGTCATTGAGCGCCATGAGCGTTTTGGTAACATGCGAGGCAGTGATTTTGCTCTTTGTGGCGATGGTAGGCGCGGGCAGAGGACGCGATGCCGAAGGTTTGGTGCCAAACCAAACCGCC
Organism: Runella sp.; assembly: GCF_027484545.1. Lineage (GTDB taxonomy): Bacteria > Bacteroidota > Bacteroidia > Cytophagales > Spirosomataceae > Runella. The sequence goes on from NZ_JAIXST010000120.1 coordinate 19,493, forward strand.
ATTTCTCCGGCTCCTCGGTTGGCCCAAGCGTAGTAGGGAATGGCCTCCAATTTCACATTTGAAACTTGGATTTCATTCGTCAACGTGCGTTTGGACTGTTGTGCCTCTCCCGTAATCACCGTCACTCCGTCCAGAAAATTTGGGCGAAAATCAGCCGTTAGCGGAGTTTCAGGATTAACAACTAAGTTGAGTACGTGGCCTTCCTGATAGTCGGGCCATTCGGCACAGTACACGATGGGGCCGCGCTGAATCGCTATTTTGCTTTGGTCGGCCGCTACTTTGTCATTGGCCATTATTTCTCGCACGGGCATGGGTAAATTCAGGCTGATTACGTCTCCTTTTTTCCATTCGCGTTTGAGTACGGCGTAGCCATTTTCAAGGTGATAATCAGCCGTTTTTCCGTTGACAGTCAAAGTAAAAGGCGTGTTATCTTTCTTGGTAAAAACGTACAAATTACTCGGTAAAGGTTGGTTCTGCGCCCATCCCGGAATGCGAATGGCCATTTCAAAAGTTTTGTGTTTGGCGGGATTTAAGGTAAAATCAACCTTGCCGTTCCAAGGGTATTGAGTCGTTTGAGCGATTTGCAGAGCCGTTCCGTTGAGGGTAATGTCAGCGTTGCTGTTGATGAATAAGTTGGCAAAAACACGGTCATTTTGTTGCGCATACATATAGCCCGGCACCGATGGTATGAAGCGACATACGTTGCTCGGACAGCAGGCGCATCCAAACCATGCACTGCGCGAATGTTGACCCAAGGATTCGAGCGGATTGGGGTAAAAGAAACGGTCACCGCTGAGCGACACGCCCGAGACCATTCCGTTGTATAAAGTGCGTTCCAATACATCGTAAAAACGGGCGTCACCGTGGAGCAGAAACAGGCGATAATTCCAGTAAATATTGCCGATGGAAGCACATGTTTCGTTGTAAGCCGACATGTTGGGCAACTCGTACGCTGCCCCAAATCCTTCGTGACCGCCCGCCGCACCAATGCCGCCGGTGAGGTAAAATTTGTCGTCAATGATGTCTTCCCAAATTTTATCTATGGCGTTGAGATAGGCTTTGTCTCCCGTGATGGCGGCTACATCTGCCATGCCGGAATACATGTAAGTGGCACGAACGGCGTGTCCTACGGCTTCGGATTGGTCGGTGACCTTTTTATGGTCTTGGCTGTATTCTTTGCCTTTGCCGCGCACGTCCAGAAAAAATTTGGCCAAGTCAAGGTATTTTTGCTGACCGGAGGTGCGGTACAATTTCACCAACGCCATTTCAATAATCTGGTGGCCGGGGGCGTGATCCAACTTGCCGGGGCCAAATTCTTTGCAAAGTAAATCTGCGTTTTTGATAGCGATATTCAGCAGCGTTTTTTTGCCTGTGGCCTGATAATGAGCCACAGCGGCCTCAATTAAGTGCCCGCTGTTGTATAATTCATGACTCAAATCCGATTCTTTTTCCCAACGTTTCAGACCCGACCATGGGTGCGTATGGAGTGGGTCGATGGTTCGATTGGTATACAAATACCCGTCGGGTTCCTGCGCTTTTCCGACATGCTCAATGAGCGTATCAATGCGCATTTCCAGGTATTTATCTGGGAAGGTTTGGAGAGAAAAAGCAGCACCTTCAATAATTTTATAAATATCTGTGTCGTCAAATGGATATTCGGTACAAAATTTGCCTGTTTTTAGTTTGGCGGCAAATAAGAAATTATTTACCCTTCCCGTGTTGTAGCAATGCCCCAAAGCAATGGGAATGGTGATGTCGTGATTTCTTTTGATGCGCGGTGCCCAAAATTGGTCATTGACTTTCACGGCCGTAAAAGGGACGGGTTGAATGGGGTAATCGCCCTTGGTTTGGCTTTTTACGTGAATTGTCAAGCATAAAAGGAGCGAAATAAGCCCCGGAATGGTCAATTTTTTCGTATGTGTCATTTTGCAGTTAGCCATCTTAGTTCAGGGTATTCAGGATGTTGTCAGCCATTTTCAAAAATAAGAATAAATCTCATTTATATTGGTACAATTAGCTATGAACCGTTATCGAAGTAAGCAAAGCGAGATAAGGAAAAGTTAAAGCAGTGTATTTCAATTGGGAAAGCAATTTTAAAAATTTAAACGGATTAGGTGTTTAGGAGAAAACGATTATTTTTGTATACCCTCAACGTCTATGTATTGGTAAATGCGCTTATTACGATTTAAAAATATATACACTTGGCTGTTTAGCCTTTTCATTGGTTGTTTACTGTTATTTACGAATCTGTCCGCTCAAGTCGAAAAACTGCTTCACTTACCAAAAGATGAACGCGTTTTTCAATTATGGAAAACAGTGAATGTAGAAAACAGGGAACACAACCAACTACTAAGCTATTTGGATAGTGTAAAAGCTATTTCCAAAAGCCGTCATGATTATCGTTGCAGGATTCAAGTTACAAATGCAACTTCTTGATGGTTAGTTAATTGATTAAAAATTTGATTTGGTGTTTGAAAATCATGTCTTTTTCTTGGCCTGTTATTAAGTTCATTCTCTACA
>NZ_JAIXST010000095.1 GCF_027484545.1 Runella sp.
CCACCGTGACCCGCACGGGAAGTATAGGCGGTACGTTTAGCTCGACGGCAGGACTGGTGATTGATGCCACCACGGGTGCAATTGACTTAGCGGTCAGCACCCCAGGCACTTACTTGGTGACCTTAACGATTCCTGCCGCCAACAGCTGTGCCGAGTTTAAGGCCACGGCCAGCGTGACCATCACGCCAGCGGTATCGGCTACAATTGCTTATTCAGCAACGCCTTATTGCACCAACGTAGGCACGGCCACCGTGACCCGTACTGGAAGCACGGGCGGTACGTTTAGCTCCACGACAGGACTTTCCATTGATGCCACCACGGGCGCGATTAACTTAGCCACCAGCACAGCAGGCACTTACGTGGTGACTTACACGATAGCAGCGGCCAACGGTTGTGCTGAGTTCAAGGCCACGGCCAACGTAACTATTCAAGGTGTTTTGGCTGCTCCGACGATTTCGAGTAATCAATCCACTTCGGTTTGTGCGGGAACGGAAGTGTTACTTTTTACCAACTGCCCGCAGGGTTCTACCGTGCTTTGGAGCAATGATTCTACCGCCTCGGTATTGGCCTTAAACGCCAATAATCCGAGTTTACAAACCGTGACGGTCAAGTGCCAACAGACAGGTTTCTGCGAAAGCACTTCCAGCGCACCTTATAGCGTAGAATGGATTTCGATTTTTAGCCTAACCCCTATCAACGTTGGCGGAGGCCAATCGAGCACCAAAGTCGTCAACGACAAATCAGCATGGGCAAGTCAGTCCATCACCCCCGATGCCGGGCCAACGCTGGAATACAGCACCCAAGCCAACCCGACGATTTACTATTCGGAGAATATGAACAAAACCGCGCCGCGTTACTGGACAATCCACGTTGAAACCTGTAATTTAGGCACAGGAGGTTCATTGACTTTCAATATGTCATGCACCGATGAAACGGGCTTTGACCGATCTTATAACACCCACGAGAACAACGCACCTTATTTCATGTTTGCCAACCGCGAAGGTTTCACCGAGATTTACGCGCAAAATCACCCCGCTTTTGGATTTTATGAAAGCGATGGCAACGGCGGTAACGTATATGATACGGGCTTACCCAAAGGTTTTTACAAATTGGGCATTCGCTACTGGGATCAGAAGGGGCAGGGCAGTATCTTCCCCACCACCCGCCAACCGCAAGGCAATGTGCTGGCCTACCAAGAGTTTTGGTTTAGAATTCAATCCAAAGATGGGGTAGGAAAGGGCGCAGCGCGGGAGGCAGCCGAAAACGCTTTGTCACCCTGGCGGTTCGCCGATGCGAAGGGTCTAAATCCGCTTGCCTTTGCCGAGGTCGCACCCAATCCTGTTTCAAGTGTAATGCACCTAAAAGTCAACGACACCAAAGGTCAAAAGGTAAACGTAAGCCTACTCGACGCTTCGGGACGGATGCTTTTACAACGCGCTTTTGTTCCAGAAACCAACCAACACCAAGAGGAGTTTAACGTCAGTGAGATTGCCAACGGGATGTATTCCTTGCGGGTACATACGGCTGAGAAGCAAGCGACGCTGAAGGTGGTGAAGGTGAAATGACAACAAGCGATGAGCCGTTTCACCTTTCTCAGATGAGCGTGTCGGGTAGAAATGCCCGATCAAAAGGTGGAGGATAGTGAAAGTGTAAAAGTACTTGAGAAAGAAGTCAAGAGACTTGAGGAGTCATTAAAAGAAGTTAGGGAGTTTAACAAGAATTTAGGATCAATTAATCAATCATACAGGAGGTCGATTAAAACATCAAAAGAAGAATTAGATGAATACAAAGGAACTACATTAATAGATGTAGAACGAATAATACAAGAAGCCATAGACGACCCCAAAATAGATTCCAAAGAGTTAAGTGATATAGTAAAAAATCTTTTTGAAACTATGGATACTATGCTGAATTACATATCCATTAGTTTAGGAATTTCAGTAGGTGTAAACAATGTTGATGAATTTACATTTTTCTTAAAAAAACTAACTAATGATATTGATGATAAAGGCGGACTTATTAACTATTTGGTAGAATACAAAAAAATGAGACGCGGATAAAATCCTTAAAGTCCGCGACAAAATATCTGTTTTAACATTACAAAACAGCCAAAGCATATTTTAGTTGTAGGTACGTGGATAATCATAAAGTAATATGAAGACAAACTCGTTTCCATCGCTGAACTATATCTTAAAACATTGGGAGTCTTACTTTTTTTTGAAGGAAATATGTACACCAAAAATGATAGAGGTGAGGTGGTAGAATTTCCTATACCTTCCGAAGCGGAGCCGATTGAGGGGGCGGCTCTGCCGTGCATCAATGAGAAAAGGGAGACAATCAGCACAAAATCACCAAAGAATGTTTGGTTTTAGAGGCCAATAATCTTCTTAAACTGTACAGGGGTCACCACGGGAACGGGTGGAAATAAGTCTTTGATTTTTAGTAGGTTTCTCAGGTGTCGGTCGTTTGATACCAAGTAGTCCACGTTTGCCCCTAAAGCACAATCTACAAATTTGTTATCGTCGGGATCATCTGATACCAACTGCCATTTGTAAGAAGGCTCAAAACGCTGAGTATTAACAGCAGTAAGCAATATCGAAAAAACGACTTCCATTGCTTGTTTGCTAAATTCACGGTTTATGACTTTGGCATATTCGGTAATAATTTCATTGCTGAACACCCAAATAAACTCCTCGTTTTGGAAGGCATCATATAGCCATCGTAACGAACCCTTCTTAGGTATAGAGTTGAGCAGGATATTGGTATCAATTACAGCCTTTATCATTGATTACCTTCTCTTAGGGCTTTCATGTATTCGGTACGGTTTTCATTAATACCCTCCGTACGGTTTTTAACGTCTTTGGCCGTAATCCCTTTTTCATTCATCACCCTTTCTATTTCGTTATCCAATTCGGCTGTCAGGTGTCGAGTCAATGTGCGTTTCAAAGCGTTGATTTCCTGCTCATTCATAGTTCGGTGTTGAAACAATTGAAGAATCACCATTTGGGCTTCGTTGAGTTTCAAGGGAGAAGATTGAAGACTTGCCATAACTATCTTGATTTATTTAACTCTACAAACATAACAAAACTACGGATGGGTTCAAATGACGGTTCCGTTCGGGGGGAGAACGGTTAGTTAAGGCGGTGGCCGTATCATACGATTGAGGGTTGATGATAAGTCAAAAGTACAGTTTTGCAGCCGTATCACCAACGGTTTGTAACCGGTTCCGAACCGGGTAACAGGTGTTTTTTAAACGTGCAAATGGAATACATACCCTATACTGCGCCCCTGAAACTGGACCATTCTGTTGAATAACGAAGTTATTAGTTGATTTTGTTTTCCACTTTGTTTATAGTACTTTTTCTTCCCTTGAATACCTGTTCTGGCGTTC
>NZ_JAIXST010000156.1 GCF_027484545.1 Runella sp.
CCACTCGACGGCTCCGTTCTACTTTTTGCACTGCCGCAATCAAATCTTTGGCATCAGTAGGTTTGAGCAGGTAATCTATCGCACTGAATTTGAATGCCTTTACCGCAAATTTATCGTAAACAGTGACAAAAACGACTGCAAAATTCAAATCTCCCACCATTTCCAACAACTGAAAGCCGTTCATTTTGGGCATTTCAATATCCATAAAAACCACATCCAGAGCATTGGACCGAATGGCATTGAGACCTTCATCGCTACCCGTGCATTCGGCAATTACCTCTACTTGGGGGCAATACATTTTCAACTGTAAGGCCAATAACTTTACGCAGTCGGGTTCATCATCTATGATAATTGCTTTCATATCAGGGGGTTAAATCGGTATCTTTACAATCACACGCGTACCGGCTGCGTGGCCTTCTGCATTCACTAAATCGTCTATTTGTACCTGTGTTTTTGATTTGTACAATTGATTGATGAGTTCAATACGCTCGGAAGTCATTTTCAGGCCAAAGGATTTATTTTTAGTAGCCGATTTGCTTTTCAATTCATTCGAAGCGGCACGCCCTACGCCATCATCCGTAATGATTACCCTAAGCAGCGTCGCATTATTTTGCGTCTCTACGGTTATGGTCACTGTACCGCCTTCTTCTTTGTGCATCAATCCGTGCCAAATCGCATTCTCAACGTAGGGTTGAAGCAACAGCGGCGGAATTTCAATGTATTGATAATCAATGGTTTCATCAATAGTTATGTGATACTTTACTTTGTTTTTAAACCGCATTGCTTCCATCGCAATGTCCAATTCTAACGTTTCTAATTCATTTTCAAGGGTTACTTTCTCCGAACGTGAGTTTTCCAGCACCAGCCGAATCAATCGTGAAAACTTTGTTAAATATTCGGAAGCTGTGAAAACGTCGTTTTCGAGCGTATATAACTTAATGGAATTCAGGCAGTTGAAAATAAAGTGAGGGTTCATCTGCGCTCGAAGCGCCGTCATTTCGGTTTCGGCAATTTTTTGTTCAAAATTACTTTCCAATTGTCGAATGTGCTGTTCTTCCAAAATTTTACTCTGCGCCTGTACTTCTTTGGTACGAAACTCCAACTGCCGTTCCAGTTGCTCGGCGTAGCGGACTTGCATCTTATTTTTTTCAATTTCTACCAACCGATTTCGATAAGCAAGGGCAATTAAGAAAAAGAAATTTTCCAGCAACATTCCCAAGCCAAAAAAGAAGGGAATATAGTTGATAAAAACCAAAAGTGACGGGTTCCCTTTTGCCACTCTTACGTCTAAGAACATACTCAAAAAAGCAATAGCCCATACACTCGAAATACCCGCTAAAAGATATACCTTATATGGACTCTTTGACCTTAAAACACTGGTAAACAAAATGATACCTGACAGCAAAAACGTAACATCTTGGCGTAAGTAAGGCCAATTCGAGTGAAAAACTAATCCATAAAAATATTCATATCCAACAAGGGACTCCTGAGCGACAAAGACAAGTAGAAAAACTTTCATCACTCTCCACGTCTTGGGTGCATACGTGGCCAGGTTGACAAATTTGGCAAGGAATAAAACGTAAAAAAAGGCCATGATAAACGTAAAGTTACGGCTGGTTGACCTCATTTGCAGAGGTAGCCCCAATCCCAACCGAAAGTTCATGTTCCAGACCACGAAAAAACCCGCGATAAAGCAAAAAATGGCGTAATACAAAAACACCTTGTCACGCGTGAAATGATATTGAGTAAAGGCAAATAAGCTCATAATCAGCAACCCACTCGCAACGATTGCTAATCCTAAAAATAACCAACGTGTAAAGTATGAATTATCCGCAAACCACAATCGCAAACTCGTCGGAGTGTGTAGCATTACTTTAAGTGGATCAACCACTCGTACCAGATTCGACACTTTTAGGTAGTAAGTCTTGGTACTCAATGGGGTAACTACTAACCGAATGGCTTGCCAATCGTGTACATTATAAGGCGTAAAATAAACGCCCGTTTGCTGCAACTGCCGCCCCGAGCTGTCAAACAATTCAACCTGACCGTGACGACCTACTTCGAGTAACGTTTCTGAGATTTGGGTAGGAGCGTATTTGAGATTCTAAAAGTAAGCCAAGTAATAATCGTCGAAACGGGCGATTGCTGAATATGGTCAGGCACTTTTTGAGAAAAAGGCCGAAACGCTTGTTTCTGAATTACGTCAAAAGGGACGTTATCCCCACTTTTATCGTCATAAAAAAGCACATTTTCCTCTCTATTCACTCCCTGTTTCCAGTCGGGAGTACCGTGAATGACGATGGGGGTTTGGCTAAAATCAATGGAGCATTGATAAAACAAGTAAAACAGATAATTACAGATAGCCAATCTGTTTCACCCGTACTGTACGTGTGTTATCTTTTTGCATCCTATTTGTTAGAATCTTTCAATGCACAAGGTATATGATTAAGCTCAAATCCGGCTAATTTTTTCAGGGAACGGCAGGTTTTTTGAGCGAACCAAAGTAATCTTCGAGAGAACAATAATACATTCCCGCTACACAAGTAAATGACGTTTTTTTACCACTAAGTAGCTACATGAGAGCCGTACTTTTGTAGGAACTGGTTTAGAAAAGTATTCCCTCAATCATTCTTATAGCTTACTCAAAAATAGGCCCCTTTCACCCTACTTTATTGGCAGGTGCAGATCGAAGCTATTTTATTTGTTCCAACATATCTGCTTTCTGTTAAACCCTATTCAAAATGAAAAAATTGGTACTCTACTTACTACTCGCCTTTCCATTGGGACTCTTTGCCCAAACCAACGACGAAGCAGCGATCAAAGCCGTCGTCCAACGAGAAACCGACACTTGGCGGGCAGGAGATATCAAAGGTCATGCTGAATGTTGGCATGTGCAGCCATACAGCAGAATTCTCGTTTCACTTCCAGACGGTACATCCATTGACGTACCACCTGCCGTGATGCTCAACCCAACGTCAGATATAATGGGTGGTGGCGGCAATTCAATAAATTCCAATTACCGAATTGGGATTATTGGTGATGCAGCATGGTCGAGTCACGACCAAGAAACCACCGCCAAAGACGGTACTAAATCGTATTCGTACGAGATGAGAATGTTAGAAAAAATCAACGGTCAATGGAAAATAGTGGGGGAGTCGGTACATCATTATACGCCTAAAACGAAGTAGCATTTTTATTGAAGCCAAATCGGATGAATACCTCGTACAAGTGTTTTGTCAACAATCCCGTCAGCTATAATGATTTTTGAGGATTGAGCACTGTCAATTCTTTGATAATGATTTGTCAAGAAGATATTCAAAAGCTCAAAAAGTGGGATTCTTTCAGTAGGGGTATCAAAAGCAGATTGAAGCAATAGAAAATGAAGTTGATACTGTTGCAACTGTTTGTCACTATACATCAGTTTGTCGGAAGTAATGATACCTCTAAAACTATTTTGAGTAAGTAATGAAAGTAGTTCGCCATTTTTTTTGCCTTGCCAACCCATGAATTGATAGGTATAAACTTGAAAAAGATGGGAGTCAAAACAATGCCTAAATCTGGGTGAAAGGTTTTCGTCAAGATACAGTTTCATGCAGCAATGAGTTCACTATGAAGCAATTGTTGCCCCAACTGCCCAATTACTTGTTTGGCATCAGTAGGATTTACTGAAGGATAATCTTCCAAAAAATCTTGCAGCGTGTTTACACCGCTTGCCAGATAATCAATTAAGGTCTTAACAGGAACTCTTGTCCCCATAAACACAGGTGTTCCACTCAGAATATCAGGGTCACTTACGATGCCTTTCATTGGTTTAGTAATTTTAAAACAAATCTAATTTATTTTTTGAAACCTCAAAAACAAATTCAAGATGAACCGCAGGCAATTTATACAAAATACAGGCTTGACATCGCTGGGTTTGGCCTTGTCCAACAACGTTTTTTCTGCCGAAAGAAAAATTAAAATAGCAGTTTTGGGAACCGGTTGGTTCGGCTCTGACTTGCTGCTGCCCAATGCCTTGGCCAGTGGTAAATTTGAAATCGTAGCCCTTTGCGATGTCAATCAAAAAGCCTTTCAGAAATCGCTGGATGTATTGCAAAAAGCAGGTTTGCCGAAGCCCGTTATTTTTAGCGACTACAAAAAAATGTACGAAATGCCTGATTTGGAGGCAGTTATTATTGCTTCACGCACGCACTGGCACGCTTTACAGTTTATAGACGCCTGCAAAAAAGGGCTGCACGTATTTCTCGAAAAACCCGTCAGCTTCGACATCGCCGAGTCGAAAGCGATGATGACAGCCCACCAAAAAGCAGGGAATGTAGTCGTGGTGGACTTTGAACGAGTACAGTTTGGGATCAACGAACAAATCAAAGCCTATATTGATAGCGGTGCGGCGGGTACGATTCGTCAAGTCTTGGTCAATCTGCACAACCCCGAAGGCTCCGTTGTTGAAAAACCTGTCCCTAATCACATTGATTTCGAGGCTTTTTGTGGCCCTGCTCCCAAACAAAAATTCCTGTGTAACCCCGATAGCGACACGCCTAATTGGCGGGCTAACTATGCCTTTGGACACGGCACAATGATAGATTGGGGCAGTCATTATCTACACAATGCCCGCAAATTAATGGGTTTGGGGTTGCCCGATTCGGTCATGGCAACTGGCGGTAATCTGAAAAATATAGGGCAAGAACAGCCCGACTACATGGACGTTCATTTCAAATACGGCAACTTACCAGTACAATATTCGCAACGAGCGTGGGGCTATCAGTCGCTCAACCCTGATACCAATATCGGGGTGTGGTACATGGGCGAAAAAGCAACGATTTTTGAGGGTGAGTTTGGCTGGGAAGTGTATCCAGAAGGTGGAAAACCAAAAATTAATCACGGTGAAATCGGCTTCAAGCCCTGGACGGAGGAGTTCAACGTAAAAATGAATGATGGCATCAAGAAACAGTTTGTTGAATTGTACGATGGAATCATGGCCAAGTCAAACAAAAATATTTCGGCACCACTAAGCGACGCTATCCAAACCAATACCGCCATGATTATGGCAGATTTGGCGTATCGTACAGGAATGGGGATTGTCACCAAAGAAAGTCTTAACCCTAAGAGCAATACCATGGCCACCCAACTATTAAAACGAGAATACCGTGCAGGGTACAAGCATCCTTCCGAAAATATTTAACCCACGTTCCATTCATTTCAAATTTTTAAAAATCTATCTATTTTATTACCTCAAACCAATTCAAAAACAATGAAAACCCAATTGATTTCACTCTCTGTTATGGCATTTGCAGGGGCTATGTTTCTAAGTTCTTTTAACAAAGCAGAACCTCCCAAAAAGACGAAATTGGCCGATGATGCCCTAATCAAAAAAGGGGAATATTTGGTCGGCATTTTGGGTTGCGGCGACTGTCATGCACCTAAGATGATGACCTCACAAGGCCCCGCCCCCGACCCTGCTTTGGGGCTTTCGGGACACCCTTCCGCCATTCCTATGCCGAAAGTAAACAAAGAGGCTTTGAAAGATTGGGCCTTATTTTTCCCAACCCTTACCATGTCAGTTGGTCCGTGGGGAGCATCGTTTGCAGCAAACATAACACCCGATGCGACGGGCATTGGTTCCTGGACCTATGAGCAATTTAAAATAGCCATGACACAAGGGAAAAGTAAGGGAATAGCCACCGCTCGCCCTCTATTGCCACCTATGCCGTGGCAAAATTATGTAAACATGAAAGACGAAGATTTGCGTGCCGTTTTTGCCTACTTAAAAAGCTGCAAACCTATCCACAACGTTATACCTCAACCCATTTCACCTGATAAATTGTAAGTAAAAACTGTATTAATTACGTTCTGAATCTGACTTTGTAAGCTTTTCTGAGGCATTGTCAGGTTCAGTTCAACTGTTGGTTCTCATAACCATCCAAACCTCTCTACCAGCTTTTCTTTTTGACTGCGGGCTACGGTGATACTCTGACCGTCGGTCATGATGACATAACTGCCTTCCCCTTTCATAAACTTGGCGATATGGTCGAGGTTGATGAGGTGCTGACGGCTCACCCG
>NZ_JAIXST010000161.1 GCF_027484545.1 Runella sp.
AGTGACGTAAATTGGATTGAAAATCAACTAAACAACCGACCCCGAAAAACTCTTGGGTATTTATCTCCCATCCAGTTTGCTCTAAAACACCAAATTGCACTTCAAACTTGAATCCAAGTTCTAAAATACGAAATTATGAAGCAGAAGGATTATGAAAGAAAATTTTATCCTTTCAACCACTTTCCCCAAATTGATTATTGACTGCGCACTAAACTACAACTGATTGATAATCTGTATATTAACTGAAAACCTTTTGTCCAATCTATTTGTTACAAATAAAAATTTACTTTTTCTGTAACCTTCCTATACTTCCGAAGTTACCACGTACAAATCACCTGATAAACCATTCTCATTGGCTTGAACGCACTAACGGAACGCACTCATGCTTCGGGTAAAAGCCAATTTCAAAAGCGTCACTGCCGAATCGCCGATGGCATTTACCTCGCTCAACGGTCGAATTGATGTCACGTTTCCATCGTCGGCAAAGTTTGACGTAAAACTCAAATCTGACCGCAGAGAAATTTACAGTGACTTCGACGTAGACAAAACACAGCCTAAAGCCAATCGGGTAAGCAAAGGCGGAATGTACAAAGTAACGGTTGATGACTGGATTCAGAGCAAAGTCAACAGCGGCGGCAGCGAAGTGATGATGAAAAACATGCACGGCAATATTTATATCCGCAAAACGAAGTAAATAGGCTCAAAGAACGTCAGCGAGGTTCAAAACCTCGCTGACGTTGAATTTTAGTTGTCCGTAAGTGTACGAGTAATCGTCCATTTACGGACATTTTTTGTTTACGCAATCTAAAACAACTCGCTGATTTATAGAACTATACATCCGTGGCACAAGTATTGTCCACTGCTGTAAGTTAAGAAACTCTTAATGAACGTATTTTTTAGAAATACCATCAACTCATTAAAAACTGACCAGTCATGCTCCTTAACTATCTCAAAATTGCTTTCAGAAACCTCTGTCGTAACAAAGCTTTCACCTTTATCAATACTGCTGGGCTAGCCGTGGGAATGGCGAGTGCAATGCTCATTTTGATGTGGGTCCAAAATGAATTGAGTTATGACCAATTCCACGAGAAGAAAGGCCGGATTTATGAAGCGTGGAATCGGGCTGAATACAGCGGTAAATTACAAAGTTGGAATACAACACCGAAAGTATTGGCCAGAACGCTGGAAAAAGATTTTCCCGAAGTAGAGCGCGCCGTGCGGGTCAATTGGCCAAGCAGTTATTTATTCAGCATTGGCGATAAACGTCTGACCATCAAAGGCAATATTGTGGACCCTGGTTTTTTGCAAGTGTTCAACTTTCCTCTTGCTACAGGCAATCCCAAAACGGCATTGAAAGAGGTCAGTTCCATTGTTTTAACCGAAAAATTGGCTAAAAAACTATTTGGAGAAAAAGACCCAATGGGCAAAACCATCAAGCTGGACAATAAAGATAATTTTACAGTAACGGGCATTGTCAAAGACCTTCCCAACAATACTCGCTTTAATTTTGAATACCTTTTGTCGTGGGAATATTTGAAAAAAATAGGCGAAGACGATGATTATTGGGGAAACAATTCAACCCGTACTTATGTACTGCTCAAACCAAACGCCACTCTTGCCTCCATTGCTCCCAAACTCAAAACCATTCGTGCCCGCTACGACAAAGACGACGCCAAAGGCCAACTATTCATTTATCCCCTCAATCGCTGGCGGCTATATTCAAGTTTTGTGGAAGGGGTAGAAGAAGGCGGACGCATCACGTTTGTGAAGCTTTTCGGGGTCATTGCTGCCTTTATTTTACTGATTGCCTGCATCAATTTCATGAATTTAAGCACGGCCCGCAGCGAAAAACGCGCCAAAGAAGTAGGAGTTCGGAAAGTGATGGGTGCGCAAAAAACCTTGCTAATAGGGCAATTTATCGGCGAATCCATCCTGCTGTCATTAATGGCGGGGATAATTGCCCTTGCCATTGTTCTTTTGAGCCTTTCCGGTTTCAACGAATTGACGGACAAAAAACTGTTTATTGATTACACCAATCCCAACGTTTGGTTAGCCACTTTAGGTTTTATTCTGTTTACGGGAATTTTAGCAGACAGCTACCCTGCTTTTTTCCTTTCTTCTTTCCAACCCGTAAAAGTCCTGAAAGGCACATTCACCAAAGCCAATGCCTTAGTGACGCCGCGTAAAGTACTGGTCGTTTTACAGTTTACGTTTGCCATTACGCTCATTATCTGCACCATTATTGTTAAACAGCAAATTGACCATGCCCAAAACAAAGAGGCCGGTTACAACAAAAACAACCTGATTTACCATTTCCTGACGGGCGATATTGAGAAGAATTACTCGCTCATCAAAAACGAATTGCTCGCTTCGGGCATCGCCACCTCCATTACCAAAACAAGCGCACCTCTTACCCAAGGCTGGAGCAATACGTGGGGAATCCAATGGAAAGGGAAAGATCCGAATGACAAAACGCTCATTGACCGTTTCTGCGCAGACGAAGGCTTGGGCGCTACGGCTGGATTACAGTTTGTAGAAGGTCGTGATTTTAACCTGAAAGAATATCCTACCGATTCTTTAGGAGTCATTCTGAATCAATCGGCGGCAAAAGCCATGAATTTTAAAGAGCCTATCGGGCAGCTGATCAAAGACAATGGAAAAGAGTGGCACGTGGTGGGAGTTATTAAAGATTTTATTCTCCAGTCTCCTTACCATCCTACCACACCTATGGTCATCGAAGGAACCAAGGGATGGTTCAGTGTGATGCATATCAAACTCAATGCAGATTTACAAACCGCCCAAAGTCTGAAAAAAGCCGAAGCCATTTTCAAGAAATACAATCCTGAGTATCCGTTTGAGTACCAATTTATAGACCAGGAATATGCCCAAAAGTTTGAAGATGAGGAACGTACAGGCACCTTGGCCGCGCTGTTTACGGGACTGACCATCTTTATTTCGTGTCTGGGATTGTTTGGTTTGGCCACTTACATCGCTGAAAATCGCATCAAGGAGATTGGTGTCCGTAAAGTATTGGGTGCTTCGGTGGCGAGTTTAACTACCTTACTTTCCAAAGATTTTCTGAAACTGGTGTTGATTTCGTTTGTAATAGCCGCAGGTATCGCTTGGTACGCCATGACCGGTTGGCTGGAACAATACCCCTATCGCGTAAGTATCCAATGGTGGGTGTTTGCGTTGTCGGGCATTATTGCTATTTTAATTACCTTATTGACAGTAAGTTATCAGGCTATTCGAGCCGCGTTAATGAATCCTGTAAAAAGTTTGAGAACGGAGTAAACGCCCCCAAACCCCCGATGGGGGCTTAAAAGCCAAACATTGTCGGGGAACGTTACCATTATGAAATATTCATTTTTAACCCCCATTGGACGGTACGCCGCGCGGGGCATGGGGGCTAACTACCTCAAAATCGCTTTCAGAAACCTCGTCAAGAACAAGGTGTATTCATTTATCAACATTTTCGGTTTGTCCATTGGTATTGCAACCTGCTTGGTTATCAGTCTTTTTGTGAAAGATGAGTTAAGCTATGATCGTTTCAACGAAAAAGCCGTCAGAATTGTCCGAATTGTTTTTAAAGCCAATATCAACGGCGGAAAAATCAACGAATCGTTTGTGATGCCACCCACGGCGCAGGCATTGAAGAACGATTATCCAGAAGTGAAACAGGCTACTCGTTTGCGAAACTTTGGTACGCCAAGGGTAATTGTCGACGGCAAATTTTACAATGAAGGTAAGTTGGCATTAGTCGATGCTAATTTCTTTGACGTCTTCACCATTCCTTTTCTGAAAGGTGATCCTAAAACGGCTTTGACTCAGCCCAATTGCATGGTGCTTTCCCAAGCATTGGCGGAAAAATATTTTGGGAACGAAGACCCCATCGGAAAACTTCTTTATTCTAAAAAAGGCAACGATACACCTCCTTTCCGAGTAACCGGCGTATTTGACAAAATTCCAACAAACTCCCATTTTCACTTCGATATGTTGGGCTCGTTGGCATCGGATACAGAAGCCAATTCCACGTCCTGGATGACGTCCAATTATTTCACGTATTTATTACTGACCGAAGACTCCGACTATAAAAAACTGGAAGCCAAATTGCCCGCCATGGTCGAAAAGTACATGGGGCCGCAAATTATTCAGGCGATGGGAATGAATTTGGCCCAATTTCGTACCAAAGGCAATGAACTCGGTTTTGAGTTACAAAAATTGACCGATATTCATTTTCATTCAGAAGGTACCAATGAATTAGAAGCAAGCGGCGATATTAAATACGTGTACATTTTTGGGGCTATTGCTCTGTTTATGCTGCTCATTGCCTGCATCAATTTTATGAACCTTTCTACGGCCGGGGCTTCCAAACGAGCCAAGGAAGTAGGGGTCCGTAAAGTATTGGGTTCGGCAAAACTGGAATTGGTACGGCAATTTTTGATGGAATCCCTTCTGTTGACTTCCTTTGCCTTGTTTCTAGCCCTGATTCTGGTTCCATTGATATTACCCGTTTTCAACGACTTATCGGGCAAAAATCTGAGCCTTGATTTTGCCGCCAACCCGCTTACTTTCGTGGGCTTGTTAGTATTCGGCCTGTTGGTGGGGGTGTTGGCGGGAAGCTACCCCGCCTTTTTTCTTTCGTCGTTCAAACCCATCGCGGTATTGAAAGACCGGTTTGTGGGCAGCAAAAAAACCATTGGACTGAGGAGTGGATTAGTAGTATTTCAGTTTTGTGTCTCTATTTGCCTTATTGTGGGTACGACGGTAGTTTATCAACAGCTTTCTTACATTCAAAACAAAAAACTGGGCTACGACAAAGACCAACTGGTGGTTTTGCAAAATTCGTGGGCTTTGGGTAAAAACGAGTCAGTTTTTCGGGATGAGCTTTTAAAGGATTCTCGGGTGGCCAACGTAACCGCTTCTCCGTATCGGCCCGCCGGTCCTACGAATTCAAACAATTCTCTGGCTTATCCAGAAAATAACGATTCCCAAATCATGCGTACGCTCCAATACGGCATTGATGAACGTTACATTCCAACGCTGGGAATGCAAATCGTAGCAGGACGGAATTTCACGAAAGGTTTTGCCTCCGATTCCTCCGGAATAATCATCAATGAAACTGCCGCAAAAGCATTTGGTTGGGGTAACAACGCCGTAGGACATACCATTACGCGCTTGGTAGGCGATGCCAACGACAATCGAAAAAAAGTATATCAAGTCGTTGGCGTTGTAAAGGATTTTCATTTCAAATCCCTCCACGAGTCGATTTCGCCGCTTTTGATGGTCTATGAAAATAACTGGGGACTCATCGTAAAAGTAAAAACCAAAGATGTGGCTGGGCTTTTAGCCTCGATGAAAAGCCAATGGGCAAAGTTTAACGTGGATGAACCGTTTGAGTACGCTTTCATGGACGAGCTTTTTACGAAAACGTACATTGCCGAACAAAAAACGAGCACCATTCTCAGCCTGTTTGCAGGTCTGACTATTTTCATCGCCTGCCTGGGGCTTTTCGGATTGGCTACGTTTACCGCCGAACAACGTACCAAAGAAATCGGCGTTCGTAAAGTGCTGGGAGCTAACGTGGGTCAAATCATTGGCTTATTATCGAAAGATTTCCTGAAACTGATAGTAGTTGCCTGTGTCATTGCTTTCCCATTCGGCTATTGGGGCATGAATCAATGGTTGCAGGATTTTGCCTATCGGATTGAAATCAGTTGGTGGGTATTTTTGGTAGCAGGCGTTTCGGCACTTGCTATTGCCTTACTCACTGTGAGTTTCCAATCCATTAAAGCCGCATTGATGAATCCGGTGAAATCGTTGAAAACGGAATAACTGCAACCGCTGGTACTGTCTTAAAATACAAATTTTGAAATAGAATTTTTTTAATATTTTTGGGACTCATAAGGAGCAGTAGTTTATACCATTGCATCCTGCGTAGTCCCGCTGGTCGGGACTA
>NZ_JAIXST010000175.1 GCF_027484545.1 Runella sp.
ACGCTATCCATATTTATTCTATTAAAAAATAGTACTTTGCAAAGCACATGTTTTTTGTAACTTTGCTTCATGGAAGCAAAAAAGAAAAAACGCCAATCAAGCCAATACGACAAGATTTTCAAGGAAAATATCGAAGCCGTAATTTCGAGCATCATGGAAAATGTACTCGAAATTACGGCTGTTTCTATGGAAGAACTTCCCGATGATATTCAGCATACCAAAGAACGAAAACCCGATGTCCTCAAAAAAGTAACTGATACTAAAGGCGACACTTTTGTCCTTCAAATTGAGTTTCAAGTGAGAGACGAACCCGAAATGGTGTATCGGATGCTTGAATATTATGGAATGCTTGAACGAAAGTACAAAACACCTGTAAGGCAATTCGTCATTTTTCTTGGGTCAGACAATCCTAAAATGCCAACCGAACTTGACCGAGAGAGGCTAAAATTCAGTTTTCCACTTGTTTCTCTTTCGACACTGGATTATCATATTTTCCTCAACTCGGACAAACCCGAAGAAATCATTTTGGGGATTTTGGCAAACTTCAAAGGCGAAAACCCAGAAGACGCTCTAAAACAGATACTTGTACGTATCAAAGAAACTACCAAAGGAGATTTTTCGTTAAATAGATACTTTAATCAGTTGCGAGTTTTAGCACAACTTCGTAACTTAGAACTAAATTTAAAAAACGCTATGGACAGCATCGCAGAGTATATCAAAGAAGAAAGAGACGTTCTCTATCTTCGTGGACAAGAACGTGAACAAATGAAGTTTGTTAAGAACCTCTTGACAGAGACGGATTTTTCCCTTGACAAAATCGCAAAAGTGGCAGGCGTTGCAGTGGACTTTGTTAAGTCTGTTCAGCGACAACTTACTGTCAAATAGACACTTGTTGACTTTTTCCTAATGGACATTTGACTGGCGAAAGATGCGGCAGCCACCAACATTGTATTTATGAAAAAGTGGCACACGGAAGTTATTGAGCTTCCTGCTATTTTCAACATTAGCCCTAAATTGGGCTTTTGTGCTTTTAATCCCCCTTCTTCATAAATACCCGTCCGTTAGCAGTAATTATAAACAACGACAATAACTATGGACAGAAAGGTATTAATGAATCAACTTACACTTGCATACAGCCCATTATGCAATTATGATTTTACAATACTGAAGGCCGACCCTGTAATTCAAAATATTATTGAGAATAGTAGCTTATATGCAATTGTCCAAAGACCAGAAATAAGATTTGACAACATTACAAACAACGAAGAAGAAAAATATATTGAATTTGAAATTCGACAGCACAACAATCCGAATATTCTTAAATGTAAAGTTCCCCTATTTCAACAACATATTGCGACAAATCCAGAAAATGAAGTTTTAGTTTATTTTGGTTCTAATGACAAGAATAACAAACTTGTTGCTTTACCGCTGAATAACATTCACAGTATGAAATTTTACGAACAAAGTGTTGTTACTGAAAATTTTTTATTTTGGATTTCACCTGAGAAATTTTTACAGAATTATTGGGACGGACTAATCGAAGCTGAAATCGAAGGCAACATTCACGATTTTACTAAGTATTATGTTCATTACGTCAATAGTTCGCTACGGATTATGCAGCGATTTTAGCGTAATTGGTTAGTATTGCTATCTTGGGGTTATTTTCTTGCTGTTCGGGGCAAATTCCGAACACGTCAAAAAATAAATTCAAGAAACGTTCATTGAAATATTGAGGCGGTTCGCCGCTGCGACTTAATATCCTGAATAGAAAAGGGTTGTCTATTTTGAATTGGTTGCGATAGCCAATGTGTTATTTTAGCCAATGAAAGCAAAGTCAGTGAAAAGTTATGCGGGGTCGCCCGTGCGATGAAAATCAAGCCTTTGTTGTTGAGTTGATTGGCAATGGGTCAAACCCAAGTGCTGCTTGGCATCTCTATATACAAATTCGATTTGGTATCTGAGGTGATAATAAAGGTACAAATCAATACCTGTCATAGTCAAATCAGTAGAGATGAAGATTTTGCAGTTTTTGATGCTCCCATCAGTCTTATAATTCTGTACAACGACTGTTTTAACCCACCTTTTGAGGGCTTTGGCATAAGCCAATCCTTCAAAAGCAGTCCAATCATCTTCTTGAAGGCAAGCTCTAAAATCGCTTAAATCAAGGTTTTTCGTGTCTATTTTTCCTGAAAATTGTTTCTTACGGCCTCTGCCTGTGCGCTGTAGTCCTGTGTAGGCATAATACATGGCTGCATCATCTCTCATGCGCGTAATTAGATGCAAACCGGCTTGGGTGACTGAATCAATGAATGATTTTTTTGAAAAATAGGCATCAACCGCCACATATTTGGAGACAGTCAGCAGATTAAAGGCATCCTTGACCAGTAAATCAGCATAATAAGCCAGTAAATCCTGCCCTTTGGACAAAATTGTTTGAGTCGCATGATAATGAAAGGAGGTATAATTTTCTACATCTACAACAGCAATACCGACTAACTCTATACCTCGACTTACCTTTTGCTTACACCCCGACCAAAAGTAGCCTATCCCGGGAGTCTTTTTGCCCGATTTATTCAAAAATGTAGGGTCTAAAACCCATACCTTTTCTACACCTAAATATTTGAATAATTCCAAGTTAAATATCTTAAAATCAAACGATTTGGAAAAATTAGCCCGATAACTCTCGGAACTCAAATCGCCTTGTCGAGATAAGTTCTCAAAATGATAACGGCCTCTTAAGCCTAACCATAAATTGGTTAAGCCTATAAAAAATTTTGCCTGCCATTTGCCTACATTAGACATTTTGCTCAATATTGTACTCGTGAGGATTTCTATACTCATGGGTAAAAAGTAGTTTTTGGTTCGCAAAACAAATCTACTTCTTTACCCTTTATTTTTTATAACCTGTCAAAATCGTAGCGAACTATTGTTTGTATTGAACTACTTAAATATATGGTAGCAATACAAATCAATTTATAAAAAGTTATCAAACATTAAAATATGTTAACCCCATCTGAAACTCCCCCATTTTTCTTTACCCCAAACTTTGGCGAACTTTGTATTTATCAAAAACAGAAGCCACTGAAACAATATGCCCGATTTTGACCACAAAGCTGAGTTAGCCAAAATCCCTTCTGAGCCGGGAGTGTATCGTTATTTCAGCGAAGAAGAAGAAATCATTTACGTGGGAAAGGCGAAAAACCTGAAAAACCGCGTCAGCAGTTATTTTGTAAAAAATCACGCCGACCGCAAAACGAGGCGGTTGGTGAGTCAGATTCGGCGCATTGAATTCACCATTGTCCACACCGAATTTGACGCCTTATTGCTTGAAAATCAACTCATCAAGCGCTATCAGCCTCGCTTTAATATTCTCCTGCGCGATGACAAATCATATCCATTCATCAAGGTTTTTAACGAACCTTTTCCTCGGGTGGAAATGACGCGTAGGGTGGATAAAAAAACGGGAACGTATTATGGCCCTTTTGCCAATATCAGGGGAATGTACAACCTGCTTGATATGTTTCGCGAGTTGTTTACGTTACGCACCTGCACGCTCAATCTATCGAAGGAGAACATTGAGGCGGGAAAGTATAAAGTGTGCATGGAATACCACCTCAAGCGCTGCAAAGGGCCGTGCATGAACTTGCAGCCGACAGAAGACTACGAGCAGGAAATAGCCCAAATCCACCAAATTTTGAAAGGACAATTGAGCGTTCCGCAGAACTATTTTAAGCAAAACATGATGGTGGCTTCTGAAAAAATGGAGTTTGAAAAAGCCCACGAATGGAAACAAAAACTGGACTTACTCCAAAATTTTCAGGCTAAATCAACGGTGGTGAATCCTAAAATCGGCAACGTGGATGTGGTCGCAATTGCGTCCGATGAAGAGTCGGCGTATGTGAATTACCTCAAAATTGTGAACGGCTACATTATGGCCGCTCAAACGCTGGAAGTGAAGAAAAAACTCGACGAGCCCGACGACGAAATTCTGGCGTTGGTGCTGTTTGAGATGCGTACCACCTACGAAAGCGACGCTAAAGAAATTATTTCCAACATTGAAATCACTACCGATTTTAAGGCAGAAGTCACTATTTCCAAAATCGGCGACAAGCGCAGTTTGCTGGATATGGCCCTCAAAAACGTGCATTATTTCCGCAAGGAAAAAGCCGAACGCAAACTCATCGAATCAAGTGCCACTACCAATCGCCGCGACCGGGTTCTCATCAAACTCAAAGCAGACCTTCAACTGAAAAGTCTGCCGCACCACATCGAATGTTTTGATAACTCCAACATTCAGGGTACCAACCCCGTAGCGGCGATGGTGTGTTTTAAAGAAGGTCGTCCGTCCAAGAAAGATTATCGGCATTTCAGCATCAAAACGGTCATTGGCCCCAACGATTTTGCCAGTATGTATGAAGTAGTCTCGCGTCGCTACACACGTGTACTGGAAGAGCAATCCGAGCTGCCTGATTTAATAGTCGTTGACGGTGGAAAAGGACAACTTAGTGCCGCCTGCGACGCCCTCAAAGCCTTGGGTATCTACGGTAAAGTACCGATTGTCGGTATTGCCAAACGGTTGGAGGAAATTTATTTCCCTGAAGATTCTTTGCCGCTGTACATTGACAAAAAATCAGAATCGTTGCGATTAATTCAACAAATTCGCGACGAGGCTCACCGTTTTGCCATTACCTATCACCGCGATAAACGCAGCCGTAATGCTTTTGTGAGCGAGCTCGAAAACATTGAGGGAATTGGTAAAAAAACCGCTGCAAACTTGCTGAAAGAATTTCGTGGGGTAAAAGCCATTCGCGAAGCTGATGTGGATAAAATTGCGGAGTTTGTAGGGAATGACAAAGCCCGGAAAATCAAGGAATACTTTGATACGATAGAACAGTAGAGACGCCGCATCGGCGGACCGAAAATTTTGCGTCTCTACAATTTATTACACCAAAGACGCTACCTGTGTTTTGATGGCATCAAACGATATATCAAAATGAGAGGCATCGAATACGCTGGCTCCATTTTGAATAATTAATACCTGTGGTGACTCATGCCATACGCCAAAATCTTCGGCAACTTGATTTGAAATGGGTCGATTGGCAATCAAATCCAGGAAATATGGCTTTAAATCACCTACTTCTTCGGATTTCCAACTACGCTCCAAACGTCCCAAGGTGGCCGAACTAATCGAACAACGAGTACTGTGTTTGAGAATCAAAACGGGATGTTGGAAAGACTCTTTCTTGATTTCTTCTATTTGAGTACTGTTGGTGAGTGGATTCCAGTTCATTTATTTAACGCGTGAATTAGTGAATGAATACTTGAGTGAATATTTTTACGGTCATAACGTAACTTATCTCAAAATTGTTCGCTTTTTTTTACACCCTTGGTATTCACTTATCGGTAATGTTGGCCCGTATCGTGGCGCTTTTCCACCCTAAAACGCGTAAATGGGTAGAAGGGCAGGCTATCGCTCAGCCTTCGGGCAAAAGGCAAAGGGCAAATTTTCATCAATCACTCAATCACTCATTCACTCATTCACTCATTCATACTCCCACTTTTTGGTTTCACGCCGCTTCTTTAGGGGAATTTGAACAGGGTCGACCTGTGATTGAGGCCGTTCGGAAACAATATCCGAAAGCCAAACTCGTCTTGACCTTTTTTTCACCGTCGGGTTACGAAATACGAAAAGACTACGACCAAGTGGATTTGGTTTGCTACTTACCAGCCGATACCCCTGCCAATGTCAACCGATTTTTAGACGCCGTTCAGCCCAACATAGCTTTGTTTATTAAGTACGAATTTTGGCATAATTATTTACACGAACTGAAAAAACGTCAAATTCCAACCCTCCTATTTTCGGCCATTTTCAGACCCAATCAACTGTTTTTTAAGTGGTACGGCGGCTTTTATCGGCAGATGCTATTTTGCTTCGACCACGTTTTAGTACAAAATAAGACTTCTGAAGAATTACTGAAATCCATTGGCTATCTCAACGTCACAGTGGCAGGGGATACGCGCCTTGACCGTGTTGCTCAAATTGCCGCTCAAGCCAAATCATATCCCGAAATTGAAGCATTCAAAGGAAAGACACCGCTTCTGATTGTAGGTTCAGCGTGGCCCGATGATATGGAAGTCTTAATCCCTTTTCTAAATCAATTTACCCAACCACTCAAAGTCATCATTGCCCCGCACGAAATCAACACCGAACAAATTCAGAAGTGGCAGTCAGAATTACAGGGAACAAGTTTACGGTTTACAGTTTACAGTTTACAGTGGAAGGAGCAAGAGGCAAAAAACAACCCACTCGACATTCTCCACTCTACCCTCGACACTTTATTTCTTGATACCATCGGAATGCTTTCTTCCCTTTATCGCTATGCGGATTTTGTATACATCGGCGGGGCCTTTGGTGACGGATTACATAATATTTTGGAACCGGCCGTATTTGGAGCGCCGATTTTTTTCGGAAAACCGCATTACCAAAAATTTCAGGAAGCCCACGACTTGTTACAGCTTGACGGGGCTGTTTCCGTTACAAATACGGAAGAACTGAAACAGGGGTTTACGGAAGTATATGAAAATCAATTGGTAAGAGAACAACGGGCTGACATTTGCCGTGAGTATGTTCTCAACAATGCGGGAGCAACGGAAAAAGTCATGGAGGTGATTAAAGCCCTCCAAAGTCAAAAGGGAGGCTGAGTGTCTGGCACGCTTGTTTTTATCCTAAAT
Source organism: Runella sp. (assembly GCF_027484545.1). Classification (GTDB taxonomy): domain Bacteria; phylum Bacteroidota; class Bacteroidia; order Cytophagales; family Spirosomataceae; genus Runella. Next base: position 6,733 of record NZ_JAIXST010000175.1, read on the forward strand.
TACGTCCAACGTCCCAATTATGCCACGCCGAAAAATCGCCCTTATCGAAATCCAACAGGAGACCAATTCTTTCTCGCCTCTGTTGACAACGCTCAAAGAGTTTGAATGGTCGTTTCTAAAATACGGCGATGACATTCTTCCCGAAGCAAAAACCTCTAAATTTCAAACGGGAGGATTTTATAAGGCCATGACCGAATATGGCCGTAATACGGTCGAACTCGTCCCCATCATCTGCGCTTGGGCACAGTCCGGCGGCCCACTTTCTGAAGACACATTTGCCCATTTTAAGGCCGTTATTGAACATTCCCTCATTCAGCATCCTGATTTGGCAGGAATATGGCTTTCCCTGCACGGCGCCATGGGAGTACAAAGCATGACCGACCCGGAAGGGAATTTATTGGAATGGTTGCGCGAACGAGTAGGCAACGAAATCCCGATTGGTGTCCCCCTCGACCTTCATGCCAACGTCACCCAACGCATGGTGAAGCACGCCACCTTTATCAGTGCTTACCATACTAATCCACATCGCGACCATTTTCAAACTGGCTATAAATCGGGGAAAGTATTAATTGATACCGTTTTGGGAAAAGCAAAACCTACGATGGCTTTTCGTAAAATGCGATTGCTGAAAGGTGGGGGATATACCATTGATTTTTTGCAACCGATGCGGGCTATTTTTCGTAGAATGCGCCAAATGGAGAAAATACCGGGGGTATTAAGTGTTGCGAATTTCCCCTGTCACATTTGGCTGGATGAGCCGGAACTGGGTTGGAGCACGGTTGTGGTCACCAACAATAACCCGATTTTAGCCGACCAGTTGGCCAAGGAATTAGCCAATTTAAACTGGAGCGTCCGTAAAATTGCCCATCCTCAACCCGTCACTCCCGAATCAGCCATTGAAAAAGTGAAGCAGGCAAAATTTCGTCGATTGGTCGGAACGGCTATTTTGTGTGATGTTTCGGACATTGTCTCGGCCGGGGCTCCCGGTGAGAATACCCACCTGATTCGCGCCATTTTGGAACAAGCCCCATCACTCGTTTCGTATACTTCCATTCGAGATGCGCAGGTAGCTCAAATGGCCTTCGACCAACCCGAAGGAAGTTGGCTAAAAGCAACGATTGGCGGCAAATTGGAGCCTCGATTTAACAGGTCATTGGATTTTGAAGGAAAAGTAATCCGTAAATTCGAAAGCCAATTGACCGGAAAAGTAGTTGTATTACAACACGAAGGAACGCACATCGTTGTAAGTGAAAATCCTAACCCCGTCATGAAGCCGCAATTTTATCAGGATTTGGGACTTAATCTGTGGAAGGCCGATTTGGTTACCGTTAAGAATCTTTTTCCTTTTCGGTACCATTTCCTCAAATACAATCGTCTTACAATCAATGTATTATCAGCAGGAACCACCAATGTAGATGTTCATCAACTTGATTACAAATACATCCCAAGGCCTATTTTTCCATTAGATGGCATAGAAAGTTGGTAAATTTTTTCAAAAAAATATACCAAATAAATGTGACTTTATATACCATTATATCGTCTCACGCGCGAAAAGTGACATGAGATTTTTTTTCAAATGCAGGTTTTCCTGCTTCTTCATTGGGTTTCTCGGTTGGAAATCTCAATTTTGTACAAATCATTTACCTATTTTAACATGCCACTTCTCAAAGTAGCCGCCGGCACCAGCAATACCACTCCTTTGGCTTGGGATTCCAATCGCCGAATTATCCTTGAAGCCATCGAAGAAGCTCGCCGTCAGGAGGTGAGTCTGCTCTGTCTTCCTGAATTATGTATCACGGGTTACGGCTGCGACGATGCATTTTATAGCCACAATACCACTTCGCAAGCCATTGAGAGCTTGCTTGAAATTGTGCCGCATACCTCCGGTATAATAGTAGCGGTGGGTTTACCTTTACGATTCAATAACAAAATCTATAATACGGCCTGTTTGATTGTCAACAAGCATATTGTAGGATTTGTCTGCAAACAGCATTTGCCCAATTACGGCGTATTTTACGAAGATCGTTGGTTTCACCGTTGGCCTGCAGGAGCGCGGGACGAAGTTAAAATAGCCGGTTTTAGTTACCCTATCGGCGATTTGGTTTTTGATTTATCGGGCATACGTGTTGGTTTTGAAATTTGCGAAGACGCTTGGGTGGCCCAACGCCCCGGACGCGCTCATTTTGAACGCGGCGTAGATATTATTCTCAATCCGAGTGCCAGCCCTTTTACGTTTCATAAATTCATGACCCGTGAGCGATTTGTGATTGACGGCTCGCGTTCTTTTTCCTGTAGTTATGTATATACCAATTTACTGGGAAATGAGTCGGGACGCCTAATTTTTGACGGCGATGCCATGATTGCTTCCGAAGGAGCCCTTTTGGCCTCCAGTCCGCGTTTTGGCTACGCTGATTATTACATTACGTCAGCCGTGATTGATACCGACCTCACCCGACTTTCGCACGCTCAAATCAAGTCTTCCATTCCTTCCGGGAATTGGAAAGTGGTAGACACATTCAGTTGGCAGGAAGCATCTCCCACTTATCAAACACCTGAATTAGAACCTTTTGAACGAGGTGGTTACTTAAAAGAAGAAGAATTTGCGCGAGCAGTCAGTTTGGCCTTGTTTGATTATCTCCGCAAATCCCGTTCCCAAGGTTTCACCGTTTCACTTTCAGGCGGGGCTGATTCTTGCGCCTGCGTTGCGCTCTGCGGGCTCATGATTCGCTTGGCCGACGAAAGCATTGGTTTGGAGGCTTTTAAACAAAAATTGAATTTTATTAAAAAAATTCAGGGAGAAACGAGCGTTGAAGGCATTGCCAAACAGCTCATTCATAGCATTTACCAAGGCACAGAAAACAGCTCGAATGACACCTACGACTCTGCCCAAAGTCTGGCCGAGTCCATCGGCGCCACTTTTTACAATATCAACATTAATGGGCTTGTTGAAACGTACAAAGGACTGATTGAACAGCAAATAGGTCGTGATTTGACGTGGGAACAGGATGATATTCCACTTCAAAACATCCAAGCCCGCGTCCGTGCCCCAAGTGTGTGGCTGTTGACAAATTTATACGGCCACTTGTTGCTTGCTACTTCCAACCGCTCCGAAGTGGCCGTAGGCTACTGTACCATGGACGGCGATACCGCAGGAAGTATCAGTCCCATTGCGGGCATTGACAAATATTGGTTGCGGCATTGGCTTGTTTGGCTCGAAACCATCGGTTGCAACGTCAAAGGCAAATACCTTAAAATCGAAGGTTTGAAAAAAGTAAACAGCCTGCAACCTACCGCCGAACTGCGGCCGCAGGACAAAATGCAAACCGACGAGAAAGATTTGATGCCTTATGAAGTATTGGATGCCATTGAAAAAGTGGCTATTAGAGACAAAAAATCTCCCATTGATTGCTTCAAATTCATGGAGGTCCGTTTTGCCGACATTTACTCGCGCGACATGTTGTTCACTTCCGTTGAACGGTTTTTCAAATTATGGAGTCGTAACCAATGGAAACGTGAGCGCTATGCCCCGAGTTTTCATTTGGATGATTACAACCTCGACCCTCGCTCCTGGTGCCGTTTTCCCATTTTGTCGGGAGGATTTGAGAAAGAATTGGAAGACTTGAGAGCGTACTTTGAAGGGAAGAATAATACGGCAAGAAAAGGGAAAATAGGATTTTAAAAGTTGAACGCCGGGGCAAATGCCCACATTTGCCCCGGTCTTTTCAAACTAAACCCTGATTCAAACACAGTGAGCTGGTGCAAACTTCTGAGTTTGCACCGCCCAGCGTCCACGCTGATGAAAATATAAATCTAACAAATGAGAAGAACAACTTACTCTTCTGAAATTAATTTCCTAACACTCACCGTAGTCCATTGGGTTGATGTCTTTACCCGAGTCGAATACAAAGACTTTCTAATCCGCTGTTTACGACATTGTCAACAAAACAAAGGATTGGAAATCTACGCATACGTACTGATGACCAATCACTTGCATCTTATTGCTCGTTCTACTACCCAAGACTTAAGCTGGGTACTGCGTGATTTGAAAACTTTTTCATCTAAAGAATTGGTCAAAATGATTCAGGATAACCCCCAAGAAAGTCGAAAGGGTTGGATGTTACCTATTTTCTTCAAAAGTGGAGTAGATAACCCCAAAAATAAATATCACCAATTCTGGGAAAATGAAAACTATCCGACGGCTCTTTGGTCTCCTACAGTAATTCAACAAAAAATAGATTACATCCACGAGAATCCGGTGAAAGCAGGAATTGTGAATGAGCCCCACGAGTATTTTTACAGTAGTGCCAACCCGCTTAGTCCATTAAAGGTGAATGAGATGTAAATTGCCGCGTGGACGCGGAAAGGTGCAAACTCAGAAGTTTGCACCAGCTCAATGCAACATTTGCCCAATCTCTTTCAAGCTAAACCCTGATTTAAATATGCAAAACCGTACCATTCAAGCCCGAAAGCGTATTGCACTGGTGGCCCACGACCACAAAAAAGCGGATTTGATTCAATGGGCTTCTGCCAATAAAGAACGGTTGATGCCTCACGAACTATACGCGACCGGTACGACGGGTCAATTACTGCAAGTATCCCTTCAAACGCCCGTTACCTGTCTGTTAAGCGGCCCCTTGGGCGGTGATCAGCAGATTGGAGCATTGATAGCCGAAGGTAAAATAGACGTGTTGATTTTCTTCTGGGACCCTATGTCGGCCCAACCCCACGACCCGGACATCAAAGCATTGCTGCGACTGGTTGTGGTTTGGAATATTCCCATCGCCTGCGACCGCGCTACCGCCGATTTTATTATGACTTCGCCCCTCATGAGCGAAGCTTACGAAACAATCTTACCCGACTATGACTCCTATCTTAAAAGGAAGGTTTGAGGTACGATGATAAATGGATACTTTTGCGAGAAAATTAGGAATAGATATGAAAATACTGGTTCTCGACAATTACGACTCATTTACGTACAACCTCGTCTATATCCTGCGCGAACTTCACGATGATGTAGAAGTACACCGTAATGATAAAATTACCCTCGAAGAAGTAGCGCAGTATGACAAAATTTTGCTTTCTCCAGGTCCCGGTATTCCATCGGAAGCCGGTATCATGCAGGATTTGATTCGTACTTACGCTCCCACCAAAAGCATTATGGGTGTTTGCTTAGGTCATCAGGGCATTGGAGAAGTATTCGGTGCCAGTCTCAACAACATGGCCGATGTATTGCACGGCATCAGCGATACAGCCATCATCACTGACCCTTCCGAGCCGTTATTTCAGGGACTTCCAAGCTCCTTCCAAGTAGGACGTTATCATTCCTGGACGGTGGTAGTAGATACTGTTCCTGATACGATGACCATTACAGCTATTGATGAAAACGGACAGGTAATGGGACTTCATCACAATACGTACGATGTGCGCGGAGTTCAGTTTCACCCCGAATCCGTCCTGACCGAGCACGGCAAACAAATGTTACAAAACTGGCTTTCTATTTAATTGTGAATGAGTGAATTGTGAATGAGTGAATAAAATCAGATTCACTCATTCACAATTCACTCATTCACTCATTTATAACATGAATATTGACGAAATATTTGATTCTTTCAATTCATTACGCGTACTGATTGTGGGCGATGTAATGTTGGATGCGTACGTGTGGGGGAAAGTGGAACGAATTTCACCCGAAGCACCCGTACCTGTGGTCGTGGCACACCGTCGCGAGTACCGATTAGGAGGCGCAGGCAACGTAATTTTAAACGTTCATGCTCTTGGCGCAGAGCCAATTATTTGTTCAGTGATTGGTCAGGATACTGAAGCCTTGAATTTACTGGGTGAGTTGGAAAAACGGGGCCTCCGCACCGACGGTATTCTCCAAAGCCCCGACCGCATTACAACCGTCAAAGAACGCATCATTGCTGGTTCACAGCAGGTAGTTCGGGTCGATACCGAAACCGATAAAGTCATTACGACGGATGAGCAAAACCAATTGATTGAAAAAGCGAAAGAACTGATTCCCCAATGCCAGGTAGTCCTTTTTCAAGATTATGACAAAGGAGTGCTGTGTCCCAACGTCATCAAAGAAATTACGGATTTTGCGAATTCGCTCAGAATACCGACCGTAGTTGACCCTAAAAAGCGAAACTTTTTGGCTTATCAAAATGTCACTCTTTTTAAACCTAATTTGAAAGAATTAAAAGAGGGACTAAAAGTTGACTTTGACGTTAGAAAAGAGGACGAACTCAAAGCGGTAGTGAAGCAATTGCGTAAGGCACTTAACGCCAAAGGCGCTTTTGTAACGCTTTCCGAACGAGGTGTTTATATAGACTTCTTAGACCAACAACACAGCATTGCCGCTCATAAAAGAGAAATAGCCGACGTATCGGGTGCGGGCGATACAGTCATCAGCATCGCTGCCTGCGCCATTGCGCTGGGCCTTGCTCCCGACATTGTAGCCGAACTTTCCAATCTTGGCGGCGGCCTTGTCTGTGAACACGTGGGAGTGGTACCGATTGATAAAGAATTGCTGAAGGCAGAGGCTAAGAAGGGTTAAAAAAATAGAAACCTATCCGCTTGGCTTGATTGTTCATGACATAAATGCTCAGTATTAAAATAGAATGATTATGAAACATACAATCTCATTAGATTTAGACGAGCTTAACGGTACTTTGATCCGCCGGCTTAAAGCTTTCTTTGGCAAAAGAAAACATGGTAAAGTGACAATTATCTTAGAAGATGAAATTGATGAGACTGAATACCTTTTACAGTCTACTACAAATCGAGAAAGGTTATTACGTTCATTGGATAATGCTAATCAAGGTAATTTTGTTACTCCAGACTTAGACCAATTCCGTAAACTAACAGCCGATGCGTAAACCGGTTTTTACACCTGAAGCATGGGAGGAGTTTATGGAATGGTCGAAAGAAGACCTTAAAATCCTCAAGAAAATTCTTGAACTAATTGATGATGCTTCTCGCAATCCGTTTGCGGGACTGGGGAAGCCGGAAGCTTTAAAACACAACTTAAAAGGCTGTTGGTCAAGAAGAATAACGCAGGAACATCGCTTAGTTTACCAAGTAACTGACCTGATCATTATCAAGTGCAAGTATCATTATTGACATCATCACCAATGCACATAAAAATCGGAACGCGCGGCAGTCGCTTAGCCCTTTGGCAGGCCTACTACGTCCAAAATTTATTAGAAAAAGGCGGCCTTTCTACCAAAATAGTTACTATTGAAACCAAAGGTGATCAGATTCTTGACCGTTCGTTGTCGAAAATTGGGAGCAAAGGTGTTTTTACGCAGGAACTTGAAGACCAACTTCGTGATGGCCGCATTGATATTGCCGTTCACAGCGCCAAAGATTTACAATCCGAATTGGACGATGATTTGGAACTGATTGCTTTCACGGAACGTGAGCGCGTTAACGACGTATTGGTGAGTCATAACACTTCGCTTTCGTTGGGCAGCGGAGCGAGTTTTGTTGTCGGGACATCCTCTACCCGTCGGGTAGCTTTGTTGAAGCATTTTTACCCCCATATCAAAACCGTTGACATGCGCGGCAACCTCCAAACCCGCCTTCGCAAACTCGAAGAAGGGCAGTGCGATGCCATTCTATTGGCTTTCGCAGGCGTACACCGCATGGAATATGATTCATTGATCAGTGAACATTTATCCTTAAATGAATTTACGCCCGCCGTTGGGCAAGGCAGCATGGCAATAGAATGTAGCCGAGAGATGGAAAAAGGCAAAAGAGAAGAAGTACGAGCATTACTCAATCATTCCGATACTGAAACCTGTCTGTTGGCAGAACGAGCCTTTCTAAGACGATTGCAGGGCGGATGCAGCGTCCCCGTCTTTGGTTTGGCTTCTTTGGAAAATGACACTGTAAGCATGACGGGAGGCGTAGTTAGTTTAGACGGACAGCAATTACTGAAACATACAGTCAGCGGTGTTGCTTCTACTCCTCAAAACGTGGGAATCCAATTGGCTGAGTTACTTTTAGCCGAAGGAGCAGCCGATATTTTAGCCCAAATCAAACAAAACTTATAGATCACAAAACTTGCCAAGTCTGTTACTATTTTAACATTGTCAAGTTTAACTGCAATCGACATTCAAAAAATGAAAGCCACGCTAAACTACCTCCTCAACCACCAAACCCTTGACCGCGACACGGCTTACCAAACGTTCCTGGGAATTGGCCGTGGCGAATATAACCCCTCACAAATTGCCAGCTTTTTAACCATTTTTGCCGTTCGCGGAATTACTGTCGAAGAACTGTGCGGCTTCCGTGATGCGATGTTGGAGCTTTGTCTTTGTGTTGATCTGAAAGCCTATGACCCCATGGATGTATGCGGTACGGGCGGCGACGGCAAAGACACTTTCAATATCTCGACTCTTTCTGCTTTTGTAGTAGCAGGTGCAGGACAACGCATAGCCAAACACGGAAACCACGGCGTTTCGAGTCCGGTAGGTTCTTCAACTGTTTTGGAACATTTAGGTATCAAATTTTCCAATGACATTGATTACTTAACCCGTAAGATAGAAACCGCAGGAATTTGCTATTTACATGCCCCTTTGTTTCATCCCGCCATGAAATTTGTAGCGCCCATTCGTAAAGAATTAGGTATAAAAACCTTTTTCAATATGTTGGGTCCTTTGACCAATCCCTGTTTTCCCAAAAAGCAATTGATGGGGGTGTTTAGCCTTGAATTAGCCAGACTTTATGCTTACCTTTACCAGAAATCAGATCACAATTATTTGATTGTTCACGCATTAGACGGTTACGATGAAGTGTCCTTGACGGGTGATTTTAAAATAACTACCGCTCACAGTGAGCAAATACTGTCGCCGATTCACCTCGGTCTAACTACCCTTGCGCCTGCCCAACTCTCGGGTGGAGTCACCTTGGCCGATTCGGCCAAAATTTTCCTGAACGTACTGAATGACGAAGCTACTCCTGCTCAAAAACAGGTGGTATTGGCCAATACTGCGTTGGCATTATACGCAGCCAATCCTTCGTTATCATTGACCGATGCCGTAGCTACGGCCAAAGAATCACTGGAAAGCAAACGTGCGTTGGCATGTTTTAAAAAACTAATCGAAGATTAATATGGGCGCATTGACTTTCAACGATTTAGACCCCAAAGGTACGTATACCTACGCTGATTACTTGAAATGGACTTTTGAGGAGCGACTTGAGCTTATCAAAGGTAAAATTTTCAATATGTCGCCTGCGCCCGCCAGAAGGCATCAAAAGATTTCAGGAAAGTTATCCTTAACTATTGGAAATTACCTTGAGGGTAAAACCTGTGAAATGTACACGGCTCCTTTTGATGTACGTTTAACTCCGCTCAAAGGCAATAAACGAAAAGACAATCAGATTTATACGGTAGTACAGCCGGATATATGTGTCATTTGTGACATAGACAAACTCGACGATCGAGGTTGCATCGGTGCTCCAGATTTGATTATTGAGATTTTATCGCCCGGTAATACAAAAAAAGAGATGAGCGATAAATTTCAGGTATATGAAGAGAACGGTGTCAGAGAATATTGGTTGGTAGAACCCAACGACAATGTCATCATTGTTTATGTACTCAACGATGAAGGTAATTATATTGGTTTAAGACCCTATACCGAAGACGACGTGATTACATCAAGCGTACTTCAGGGACTTGAAATATCTGTCAGTAAAATTTTTGAACCCTAATGAACATTCTCGACAAAATAATAGCCCACAAACGGACCGAAGTAGCCGAGGCGAAATCAAAAATCAGTATTGCTCAACTTGAAAAATCAGCACTCTTCGGCAATTCTACTTTTTCACTCAAAAGCGCTCTGCAAACCGAAGGAGCTTCGGGAATCATTTCTGAATTCAAACGCAAATCTCCTTCCAAAGGCATTATCAATGCCTCGGTACAACCCGAAATTGTGACCAAGGGGTATGTAGATGCAGGCGCCAACGGTCTTTCGGTATTGACTGATACTGAATTTTTTGGCGGCAATTTCGAAGACTTTGGAAAGGCCCGAATTGCCAATCCAACCACGCCCATGCTTCGCAAAGATTTCATGATTGATGAATATCAGCTTTGGGAAGCCAAAGCCATTGGAGCAGATGTGATTTTACTCATTGCTGCCTGCCTTTTGCCTGCCGAAATTCGCTATTTAGGACAAAAAGCCCATGATTTGGGGTTAGAAGTACTGCTCGAAGTGCACGACCGTGAAGAATTGGAGCAGAGTGTTTGCGAATACGTAGATATGATAGGAGTCAATAATCGTAATTTAAAAACGTTTGTTACTTCCATTGAAACTTCTTTGGAATTGGCGCAACTTATTCCCGACAATTTCGTCAAAATATCAGAAAGCGGTCTTAAAAATGCCGAAACCATTCAACAATTACGTGCAGCGGGTTATCAGGGTTTTTTGATTGGAGAATCATTTATGAAAACCTCAAATCCTGCGGCCGCCTTAGAAGAGTTGATAAGCGAACTGAAACCCAAAATTCAATTAACTGAATAATAAATTAACCCTTAACAGTGCTCCGGCACTTGCCCCACTATGATGAAGATTAAAGTTTGCGGAATGCGTGACAAGGCAAATTTAGCCGAATTGATTGAATTGAAACCCGATTTTATCGGCTTCATTTTTTACGACAAATCTCCCCGTTATGTAGGAGACCTCCTCGATGAGAAGCTTGTCCGAAGTATCTCAAAACCAATTAAGAAAGTAGGTGTCTTTGTCAACTCAAACCCAGACTATATTCTTCGGATTGCCAAAAAATATGATTTGCAATATGTGCAACTCCACGGACATGAAACACCCGACTTTTGCCGCAATCTCAAAAGCCGTGGGGTAAATGTGATTAAGGCGTTTTCGATTGACGAATCCTTTAATTTCGCAAGCCTTAACAACTACAAACCTCATTGCGATTATTTCCTTTTTGACGCCAAAGGCTCTGACCCCGGCGGAAATGGAATAGCCTTCGACTGGGACATTCTCAAACGCTACCAAGATAGAGAAAAGCCGTTTTTCCTGAGCGGAGGGCTTTCATTAGAAAATATTGCGAAAGTCAAAGAACTTGGGATAAAGATTTACGGGTTGGATGTAAATAGCAAATTTGAAATAGCACCCGCCGTCAAAGACATCGAAAAACTTCGGCAATTGATTGACATTGTTCGCCCTGCCGAAGAAGAAGTGGAAGTATAAATAGGCCATAAAAAGTATAAGCCATGATGCTGAAAAAATTCATACGGACTGTCCTCATTTTAATGATTGTCGGCGTAAACATCGGATGCGACCAAGTTTCTAAAAACATAGTCCGTAAAAATGTGTATTTCTACGACAACATCCAACTTCTTGGTAAACACCTGACTTTGACCAAAGTAGAAAATTCGGGAGCTTTTTTGAGCTTGGGTGCGACCCTGCCTGATTTTGCTAAAACCCTGTTTTTATTGACACTTCCAGTCATCGCGCTTATTTTGGGATTGGTATTTCTATTATTTAAATCTGATTTGTCAAATCAAAAACTCGTCGGATTGTGTTTTATTATTGGAGGGGGCATTGGCAATCTTTTTGACCGATGGCAATACGGGTCAGTGACTGATTTTTTGCATATCCAAGTGGGTATATTTCAAACAGGTATTTTCAACTTAGCCGACGTATCCATTATAGTTGGAGCGTTCATTATTCTGAGCGGTTCGTTGATTCAGCGCAAAGCCCTCTCTTAACTAAAAAATTCAGCACTTATCTTAGCTATAAAAGTAATGACAACCACATTAGTAAATTCTCCCTTTCAAGTCAGCGAACGAGGCTATTATGGTCAGTTTGGCGGAGCTTTTATTCCCGAAATGCTGTACCCCAACGTAGAAGAACTCCGCGAAAATTACCTGAAAATTATGGCACAACCCGATTTTCAGGAAGATTTTCAGGGATTACTCCGTGACTATGTCGGGCGGCCTACTCCGTTGTATCTGGCCAAACGACTTTCGGAAAAATACAATACCACCATTTATCTCAAACGCGAAGACCTTTGTCATACAGGTGCGCATAAAATCAATAATACCATTGGGCAAATTTTGTTGGCTCAACGTCTCGGTAAACAAAAAATCGTAGCAGAAACAGGTGCCGGGCAACATGGGGTAGCCACCGCAACAGTATGTGCTCTAATGGGAATGGAGTGTATCGTGTACATGGGCGAGATTGACATCCAACGCCAAGCGCCCAACGTGGCTCGTATGCGAATGCTCGGCGCAGAAGTTCGTCCCGCCATGAGCGGCTCCCAAACCCTCAAAGACGCGACCAACGAGGCAATGCGTCACTGGATCAATAACCCTGCCGACACTCACTACATCATCGGTTCGGTCGTAGGGCCTCACCCCTATCCTGACATGGTGGCACGCTTTCAGTCGGTTATATCCGAAGAAATCAAAAAGCAATTGTTCGAAAAAACGGGTTCTGAACTTCCAGATTACGTCATTGCGTGCGTAGGAGGAGGTTCCAATGCCGCAGGAGCGTTTTATCATTTCTTAGATGACGAATCGGTAAAACTCATTGCCGCCGAAGCAGGCGGACACGGCATTGATTCAGGTTTATCGGCCGCCACTACATTTTTAGGCAAAATCGGTGTTTTACACGGCAGCAAAAGCATTTTGATGCAAACCGAAGACGGACAAGTGGTTGAACCTCACTCCATTTCAGCAGGCTTGGACTATCCGGGTATAGGTCCGCTTCACGCGCATTTGCACGACAGCCGCCGCGCCCAATTTTACGCCATCACCGACGATGAATCCATCGTGTCGTCCATGGAATTGGCCAAACTCGAAGGCATCATTTCTGCCCTCGAAAGTGCTCACGCCTTAGCTGTATTGCCTTATCTCAAAGCAGCTCCTAACGAAACCGTCGTTATCAACCTCTCGGGACGTGGTGATAAGGATTTGGCGACATATATGAAGTATTTGTAACATATAGAAAGGGTAGCAGTTATGCGATTATATCGGGTTTCTTCTACCCTTTTCCTCCTCTCCATAGCAGCCTTCACGCTACTGATGCTTACGAAGGTGATTCCCTACCTGAGTTTTGAGTCTGAAATTGATTTCTTGACTACTAAAACCGACCGAGTACTCACCCGCAATGATTTTCAGGCAGCATTTTACGTACATATCCTGAGTAGCTGGTGGGTCATGTGCATTGGTATATTTCAATTTGTTCCGGCTTTAGTAAAAAAATATCCCCAACTGCATCGAACCCTCGGAAAAGTTTACGTATTTTCGATACTGATTTTAGCGGCTCCGTCGGGGTTGGTTTTGGCTTGGTATGCCAATGGCGGATTACCTGCCAAAGTTGGTTTTTCGTTGCAATGTGTTGTTTGGTGGTTATGTACGTGGGTAGCTTGGCGCGAAATAACTCGGCAACAATGGCAACAACACGTGGAGTGGATGATGCGGAGCTACGGTGTTACGCTGGCAGCTTTGAGCCTGCGCGTAGGGAGTTACGGAATGGTTTATTTATTTCATACCAAGCCCATTGAGACCTACCTGACCGTTACGTGGCTGTCTTGGGTAGGGAATTTAATCATAGTAGAAGTATTGATTTACAACAATTTAGCAAAAAATCTACTTAAATACATTCGTTAATTTTCTCATTGATGAAAAACGCTTTTTGCCTTATTCTGATTGCTTTATTCGGTTATGGTTGTACCCGTAAAGCCAATGAAAGTTCAAAGCCTACCGCTATTCCTGTCAAATTGATTACCCACAAAGAAGCGGCGGATTCTTTACGAAAAGATACGACCGTTCCACTCAAACCCCTTCGTATTTCTGACTTGTCAACCGAAAAAACAACCGCTTTTTTTGCCAATCACAATCTAACGGCTTTGTTTTTTGACTCTACCCTGGAAGGAGGATATGCCAATCGCTTTGACGGTTTTTACGGTACAGATTTTTACCGAATCGAATTTTTTTACTCGGATATTCACCGAGATTCTTTGCAACCCAATGTGTATCACGTCAAAGGAAAAAATCGTTTCAAAAAAACAATTACACCCTTTGAAGGAACCATAACCTTTAGTAAGTTGGCTACGTTTACGGATCCCAACCTCAACGAAGAGCATTACGACCACGACGAATTTGAGCTAAAACAAGCCTATACTACGGAAGCAATTTTTGAATTTCGTGAAAATCAGGCCGCCAAAGGTTCGGGTATATTCAGTGGAAAGATGTTCATGGACTTTTTTGAACGTAAAGACGGGAACATTGAACTTTGGTATTTTTCACCCAACGCACCTGCTCAGGCCGGTGGATTCAAATTTGAAGGAAATTGGGTTAATTATAAAAAGACATTGAATAAGCCCGTCGTTTGGGCAAAAGATCTGTTTATGTTTGCCAATAATATCCTGACAGACTTTTCAATTGGAGAACGTGAAGTAGAAATCAACAAAAAATACCGGCATCTGGGTTGGGACAATTACTGGGAAAACGACGAGTGGTGGCACGAAAGTCCTACAATTCAATAAATTTCTCCGAACTTTTTCAATCCCTTTTGCATTAACTCAAAACGATTATTTCATTTTTTACCCTTTATAAATTCTATGACTACACTAACTCTCATGGAAGTTTCCGAAATGCGCGTGAAACTCAAAAACCTCGAAAAACAAATTGCATCAGGCGAACTGTCACTTTTTGACCGCTGCGAAGTGGAAGACGAAATTTTGGAACTGAAAGAGCAATTGGGCGATTTTGAACGCGGCGTACGCGAAGAAAGCAGCGAATGTATCAACTGCTCAGGATAAGCCCCTTAGCCCCCAATGGGGGAACTAAACCAATAAAGTTAACCTGAAAAAATCAAATGAAAATCAAACATTTAACTCCCTTTTGGGGCTGGGGGCTTGTCCTCCTTCTTTCTTTCGGTGCTATGGCTCAAACCTCTTCCGATAAGGTACTTCGTCACGTAGTGATGTTTAAATTTAAAGACGGCACCACACCCGCACAGGCAAAAATTGTAGAAGATGCTTTTCGCAAACTTCCTACCCAAATCAAAGAAATAAAGGGCTATGAATGGGGAACCAACAACAGTCCTGAAGGATTGGCGCAAGGTTTTACTCATTGTTTTTTCCTGACCTTTTATTCAGAAGCCGACCGCGCTGTCTATCTGCCTCACCCCGACCACAAAGCCTTTGGCAAGGTTTTAGGACCTTACTTGGACAAAGTTTTAGTGGTTGATTACTGGACACAAAAATAAAGCATGATAGCATACTTAAACGGCAAATTGGCTTATAAAGACCCCGCCTATCTCATTATGGATGTAGGCGGGGTTGGTTATGAAGTCAAGATTTCATTACAAACCTTCAGTGCATTGCCAAACATTGGCGAGGTATGCAAAATAGTTACGTATCAGCAAATCCGGGAAGATGCGCATGTCCTCTACGGTTTTTCTGAACCTACTGAGAAAACATTATTTCTTGATCTCATCAGCGTATCGGGCGTAGGGTCTGCTACGGCTTTGATTATGCTCTCTTCGCTGTCGGCAGGAGAAATCAAGCAGGCCATTGTAAATGAAGACGTTAAACTGATTCAAACCATCAAAGGAATCGGTGGTAAAACGGCTCAACGGGTCATTATTGATTTAAAAGACAAAATCAAAAAAGAAGGCCTGCTGTCTCCTCAACCCAATATATTTATGGCCGCCAATAGCCAAGTCAGAAGCGAAGCTATTTCGGCGTTGGTCATGTTGGGAATCCCGAAACCAACCGCTGAAAAAAGCGTGGATACCATTCTCAAACGCGAAGGCGACCAGATTACGGTAGAGCAATTGATAAAATTTGCTTTGCGGTAATTATATCTTGGATTCAAGTTTGAAGTGCAATTTGGTGTTTTAGAGCAAACTGGATGGGAGATAAATACCCAAGAGTTTTTCGGGGTCGGTTGTTTAGTTGATTTTCAATCCAATTTACGTCACT
>NZ_JAIXST010000154.1 GCF_027484545.1 Runella sp.
ATACCAAAAAAGAATATAACAAATAATATAAGGCTCGTCAGAGAAGATTTTAACTTTGATAGACACAAGGCAAAGAGCTGTTTTGCAAGAAGTTAAACTGTTTTATGAAAAAGCCCTGACACCCTTCAAGAACTACTGCGATTCGTACCAAAATTTCCAGTGACCTCCACGACGATGTCGGTACCATTTTGTCGGGCTTGGCTATGCAATCGCAAATGCTGGCTTTTTCGGCCAAAGAAGAGCAAAAAGATTCATTGCTTGAAATAAGCAGCATGAGTCACGATGCCATGGAACGAATGCGGGACACCGTTTGGGCAATTGATTCACACAAGGATAAATACGAAAATCTGATTGACCGAATGCGAGATTTTGCCGATCGTAACCTCAATCGGAAGCAAATTTCGCACGAGTTTAAAGTGGAAGTGGAAGACGGTAAAAAATTTATTGACCCACAAAAAAGGCAAAATATCTATCTGATTTTTAAGGAAGCCATTGTCAATATTGTGAAGCATTCCGACGCCACGCACGTTAACATAGTCTTTTCTGAGCAAAGAAATCGACTGCATTTAGTGATTCATGACAATGGTTCCCAACTTCAAACCCCGACATCTTCGGATGGGCTGGGCCTCAGTAACATGCAAATGCGCGCCACCCAACTCGGCGGACGCCTGATGGCAAACTATGAGGAAGGTTTTAAAGTGGAGTTGACATTGGGGTAAGCACAAAAAAAGAAGGCATTAACGCCTTCTTTTTTTGTTGCTATGATTGCTGGTTAAGTAGTTAGTTGGGCGAAAGTTTCCGCTAGTGTCATTGCCTAATTTTTACAGCTAACGATTAACGGATAATAACTTACTTATGCTTAAATGCTTGGATAGCCTTCCAACTCTTTCAGCCCTGATTTCAATTCTTCGTCGGTTAGGAAATGGTCGGATAGTTTTCCGTCGAAATAATCCATGTAGGCTTGCATGTCTAAGAAACCGTGTCCGCAAAGGTTAAGCAGAATGATTTCGGATTTGCCTTCTTCCTTGCAGCGCTGGGCTTCACGAAATACCTGCGCAATGCCGTGCGTGGCTTCGGGAGCAGGGATAATTCCTTCCGCTTTGGCAAAGGCGATGCCCGCTTCAAAGCATTCCAATTGCTGAATGGCGTTGGCTTCGATCAGCCCGTCTTTCAACAACTGCGAACAAAGCACCGAGGCTCCGTGGTAGCGCAGTCCTCCCGCGTGGATGGCCGCAGGACGGAAATTGTGACCCAAGGTGTACATCGGTAACAACGGCGTAAAGCCAGCCGAGTCGCCGAAATCGTAGCGGAATTCGCCTTTGGTGAGTTTGGGGCACGATGCCGGCTCTACCGCAATAGCGCGTACTTTTTTGCCCTGCGTCAGGTTTTGGTGCAAGAACGGAAACGAAATCCCCGCAAAATTGGAGCCTCCACCCAACGGCGCAATGACGATGTCGGGATAATCGCCCGCTTTTTCCATTTGTACCAAGCACTCCTGCCCGATGATGGTTTGGTGCATGAGCACGTGGTTCAATACACTTCCGAGGGCATATTTGCAGTTTTCGTCCTGTACGGCACATTCGATGGCTTCGGAAATGGCAATGCCCAAGCTGCCCGGCGTATCGGGATATTGCTCCAATATTTTGCGGCCCGATTCGGTTAATTCAGAAGGCGAAGGATAAATTTTTGCTCCGAACGACTCGATTAACGCTTTGCGATACGGCTTTTGGTTATAGCTGATGCGCACCTGAAACACCTCACACTCAATGTCAAACATCTGACACGCAATGGCCAAGGCCGTACCCCACTGCCCGGCTCCGGTTTCGGTGGTGATGCGCTTGACGCCTTCCATTTTGTTGTAATACGCCTGCGCCACGGCCGTGTTGGTTTTGTGGCTGCCCGATGGGCTTACACCTTCGTATTTGTAGTAAATTTTGGCGGGCGTATCCAGCATTTTTTCCAGACGGTGCGCCCGGAACATCGGCGTAGGACGCCACAATTTATAGATCTCACGTACTTCTTCGGGAATCTCAATGTAACGCTCCTGCGAGACTTCCTGCTTAATGAGTTCCATCGGAAACAACGGCGCCAAGTCGGCCGGGCCTACCGGTTGCTTCGTGCCGGGGTGCAGCGGAGGAAGCGGTTTGTTGGGCATGTCTGCCTGAATGTTGTACCAATGTCTCGGAATTTCGTCTTCCGACAGTAAGATTTTGTACTGTTTTTCGGCCATGATGAATGAAATTAAGGGTGAATGAAAATTTGTGCTAAACTTAAAAAGTATTTTGAGGAAGTACAATGAAAGCTGTCAGTATTTCTTAAAATGTTGGTATTTAACGTCAGCGAGGTTCAAAACCTCGCTGACGTTAAATACCTCTTTTAAACAAAAACGTCGCGAAGCCTTTTCCGGTCGCAGCGTTTTACTTTGATGGCGTAAGTAAGTTAGGATTTATATTGAATTTTAAAGCGATAAAGGAAGGCTCAAGCCTGGACGTTTCCCCAAATTTGCAGCGTTTATTTTTAGCAAAACAGAAAGAAACTCTGTATCTTTAGTAGAGAATAAAATCCTACATTTGCTTGGCAGGAACCCCTATATACACATGAAAAAATACGGCTGTTTAATCTTCTTGTTAGTGATTACAAAAATGGCTTTTTCACAGCCTAACATAAGCCCCTCCCTCGCCGACAGTTTGAAGCAGGAGCTGATGAAAGCCAAAGAAGATACCGCTAAGGTATTGATTTTGGAAAAGTTAACCCGTTGTTATACGGCCATTGACCTCAATAGCGCTTTAAAATATGGACGACAGGGCAAGGCTCTCGCCGAACGGATTGGGTATATGCCCGGAAAATTGCTGTGCACTATTTCCCTGAGCTTTATTTTGGCTCGAACCAACGACCATGCCGAAGGCCTTCAGTTGCTTATGGAGGCAAAGCAATATTGTGAAAGGAACGATAAACCCGAAGAACTGGCGAGAGTTTTATCCACTATCTCCAATATATACACGCTCAATAAAGACTATAAAAAGGCCCTTGACTATGCCAAAAAAGCCCAAATTGTCCAAGCTACCCACTATATTTCCGAAACCATCAATCCTATCAGTTTAAGTTTGGGTACCACCTATCGGGATATGGGAAAGTATGATTCGGCGATTGTGTATTTAAAGCAGGCGTATGAAGTTGCATTGAAGAATCAAATGCCTACTTATATTACTTCTTCCACTTATTATTTGGGAACTGTCTACGCTCAATCGGGACAAACAGACCAAGCGTTCAACTATTACCGAAAAAGCATTTCATACTCTAGTCAGCTGAAAACCAACTACACGATTTCAAGGGCGTATCAGGGTTTAGCAAAATTGTTCAGCAGTTTGGGGCAGGAAGATTCCACGATTTATTACTGCAAAAAAGCCCTGGAAGAAAAGCAAAGCAATGTCTATTATCTTTTCACAGTGATGGAGGCCGCTACTTTGTTGGCACAAGTCTATGAAAAATACCGCAAACCCAACGAAGCCCTGACGTATTACAAAATGGCAACCGCCGCCCGGGACACGCTGTTTGCTCAGGAAAAAACCAGACAAATAGACAAACTCGCCTACGAAGAACAGGAGCGGGAAGCACGTACGCAACGAAGGTTGGAAGCTCATAAACAGGAGTTTGAAACTAAAATTAAATTGTATGCCTTGATGGCGATCTTGAGCGGTGTGCTGATTTTTGCTTTTTTTCTCTACCGTAACAACCGCCAAAAACAGAAGGCCAATGCGTTGTTGCACCATCAAAAAGAAGAGATACATCTGCAGAGGGAAAAAGCTGAAAAGGCCCTCAGTGAATTGAAGGCTACTCAAAATCAACTGATTCAAGCCGAGAAATTGGCAAGTTTGGGAGAACTCACGGCTGGGATTGCTCACGAAATTCAGAATCCGTTGAATTTTGTCACCAATTTCTCGGAACTCAGCGTGGAGTTAATTTCGGAATTAATGGAAGAACGGAGCAAGGAAGACGGAAAACGAGATAAAGAGTTAGAAAACGAGTTACTGGATGATCTTTCCCAAAACCAGAAGAAAATCAATTATCACGGCAAACGAGCCAGCAGCATCATCAAAGGAATGTTGGAACACTCTCGAAATGCTGTCGGAGAACCTGAACTCACAGACATAAATCAATTGGCAGATGAATACCTGCGCCTTGCCTATCATGGATTAAGAGCCAAAAATATGAGCGGTTCTACGTCTCGATTTGGCGCTGATTATGAATTGATTGCCGACGAAAATCTCCCTAAAATCAAAGTCATACCGCAGGACATAGGGCGTGTGCTGCTGAATTTGATTAATAATGCTTTTTACTCTGTACACCAAAAAACGTCGGCAGGGTTTGGAACCCTGCCGACGTTAACTGCCACTGCCTACCAACCCAAAGTAACAGTTTCGACCAAATTCGCTGAAAACCAATCGGACCCCCGAGCGGTTGAAATCCGAGTCACAGACAACGGATTAGGAATGTCGGAAGCGACCAAAGCCAAAATCTTCCAGCCTTTCTTCACCACCAAGCCTACCGGCGAAGGCACGGGATTGGGATTGAGTTTAACCTACGACATTGTTACTAAAGGACATGGAGGGACGATTGAAGTGGAAAGTATGGAGGGAAAAGGAACGACTTTTACAGTGAAATTGCCGATTACTTAAAAGAAGATTTCAGTACAGCGACACACTGCTCCAGTTCGCCCACGGTCGAAGAAGCAAAGCCTAACCGCGTTACATTTGTCAACGGGAGATGGTGTTTGCCGTTGGAAAAAAACAGGTCTTTTTTGATGGCTTTTTGAGCTAAAACTTCCAAATCAATTCCCTTGTCAAACTGAGCCCACACGGCCATGCCTCCGTCGGGGATTTGAAAATCGACATAGTTACCCAACTGTGTTTTCAGTAAATCGCAAAATACATCGCGTCGCTCGCGGTATTCGCGCAGTGATTTGCGAAGTTGACGCTGAATCACTCCGTTTTGCAGAAGTTCAGCAATGGCATTTTCCAGTATCAAATCTCCCTGTCGGTCAACAATACGTCGCAGTTGAGCTAAATGGCGAATGACATTTTCGGGGGCGACCAGATATCCTACGCGAAAAGCAGGAGAAATGGTTTTGGTAAAAGAACCGCAGTAGAGCACCATTCCGGTACGGTCGGCACTGGCCAAGGGCAATAGCGGTTTGCTTAAATAGTGAAAATCGTAATCGTAATCGTCTTCAAATATGATAAATCCGTACTCCTCAGCCAATTGCAGGAGTTTGATGCGGCGGTCGGCGCGTAAAGCCACCGTGGTAGGGTAGTGGTGATGCGAGGTGATATACACCAACCGAATAGGCTGTTTTTGGCAGAGTTGTTCCAACTCATCTACCACCAAACCATGTTCATCCACGGCTATTTTTAGCAAATTAGTCCCTGCTTGCACGAAATTCATGCCGGCGCTGCCCCAACTCATTTCTCCTACGACGATATTGTCACCGTTTTGCAGCAGCCCTGTACTGACCAAATAAAGGCCCATAACGGTTCCGCGCGTTATGAGAATGTTTTCGGAGGAAATTTTTAAACCCCTTGTTTCATTGAGATACACCGACAATTCCTGCCGCAACCATGCCGAGCCTTTGGTGTCGGAATACCCTAATTTAACGTAAGGATTTCCCAACAATAAATTGCTTCGATAAGCTCTGGTCAACTCGTGCAAGGGCGCTAATCGCGGGTCCGGAAAGCCATCATCCAAATGCAGTGAAGTGACCGATTGCAGGATATCTCGGCGTAAATGCGGCGCTTCGGAGAAAGAAAAACCAGCCGTTTTAAGGGGATTTGGGTCAAACCCTGCGCTTTCCGTTAGTCGTTGCGGATGAACTTCGGGTAAATTTTCGACCACGTAGGTACCACTTCCCGTTTTACTTTCCAACCATCCCTGCGCCAGTAATTCATCGTACGCCTGAACAACTGTTTTGCGGTGAATAGTCAACAAAATGGCCAACTGCCGTGACCCCACCAATTTCTGCCCGGCTCGTAATTTACCCTCGCGAATCAGATTCATTAACTGATTCGCGAGTTGTAAATACGCCGGTTGTTTGGCGGTTTTGTCAATGGAAAGAAGTAACTGGTAGGCAGTCATTTATGACAATATTAAACCTTATAGGTCTGATTAGTGCTGACTTCCAGACCTATAAGGTTTTGCTAATCTCGATAATTCAGGGCTGGTTTGCGGTCACCTATCAATGCGTTATATTTAAAATTAGCACCTCGACGTTTTTCAAATTCAACTTTGGCGTCAGCAATTGCCTTTTCATTTTGGAACAGGTCAATGGCGGTAGTAGCCAAGGTTTTAGCGGCAACCATCATTCCTTTTCGTCCAATACTCATTCCTCCGGCTGCTACTGCCTGCCAGCTGTGCGCCGGAGTACCTGGTACCCAAGTAGCCGTCCGTAAACCTACGGTAGGTACGGCCCAACTTACATCGCCCACGTCGGTAGAGCCACCACCGCCGCCGCCTTCACTTGAGAAAGGGTCTACTTGGGCCGCCGACGCGATTTCTCGGATTCCCATGCCTTGGGTGGTACTTATTTGTTCGGCAAATTTTACTTCTTCAGGGGTGTATTGTACTCCTCCGACTGCTTTTAGATTGCTGTGCATGATTTGTGCCAATACATCATTAGGAAGCAATTCGTGGACGCCGCTTATGACTTCTTCGTCAAAGGTGGTGCCGGTAGCCAATGCCGCTCCCTGCGCTGCTTTCTGGACACGCTCCCAAATGGAATTGACGTACTCACGGCTCGGGTGACGTACGGTGTAATACACTTCTGCAAAATCAGGAACGACGTTAGGAGCCTTGCCTCCGTTGGTGATAACGTAGTGAATCCGCGAAGCCGAAGGAACGTGTTCCCGCATCATATTGACGGCATAATTCATCACTTCAACGCCATCCAAAGCCGAGCGACCCCGCTCAGGGGCTCCTGCTGCGTGAGCTGAGATTCCGTGAAAACGAAATTTAGCTGATTTATTGGCCAAGGAGGAGGTAGGATTTGCACTGTTTCCGTCACCTGGATGCCAATGCAATACTACATCTACATCGTTGAACAGCCCTGCTCGAACCATGTATATTTTGCCCGCACCACCTTCTTCGGCGGGTGTTCCGTAAAAACGAATGGTGCCTTTATGACCTGATTGAACCAACCAATTTTTGACGGCAATGGCCGATGCCATTGAACCCACGCCAAACAAGTGATGCCCACAGGCATGACCTGCGATACCTCCGATGGCTTTTTTGACAGGGATAGAATCCTGAGAAAGCCCGGGTAGGGCATCAAATTCACCCAAAATCCCGATGACGGGTTTGCCTTCGCCAAAGGTGGCAGTGAAAGCGGTAGGAATTTCGGCCACGCCTGCCAGAACTTTGAAGCCTTCTTTTTTGAGCTGTTCCTGCAAAAGCGCCGAGCTTTTTACTTCCTGATACCCTACTTCGGCGTAGTTCCAGATTTGTTTGGCCAAAGCACCGTATTGCTTTTCCTTTTGGCTGATTTCTTTGATGGCATTTTCGTGCCCTTTGTTGGGCGAGGTTTGGGCGCTTGCAGCTCCCGTTCCCAAGGATAAGAGTAAAAGTAAGTACTTTCTCATGTTTTTAATTAGTGTTAGGGTGAAGAAGTGGACTACTTAGTTTGTTGAAAGTGGATACTTACAGCAATCCGGTAAAGATATACTTTTGTTAAAAAAACAGCAAATTCTATAACTCATGCAGCCCACTCCCCGTACCACCCCGAGTCGTTCCGCCAAACGTGCCCATTACGACGAAGAAACCGTTTATTCAATTTTAGACGAATCCCTTTTTTGTACTGCCAGTTGCGTTATTGACGGACAGCCCTTCTCCATTCCAACGGCTTTTGCCCGTTATGCCAACTACCTGTATCTGCACGGTTCGGTAGGCAGTCATTTTATTCGCGCCATCGAAACCGGCATTACGGTTTGTATTTCGGTAATGTTTACCGATGCGCTGGTCGTAGCTAAATCGGCCTTTCACCATTCGGTCAATTACCGTTCGGTAGTATTATTTTCAACTGCCGAAAAAGTAGTGGAATACGAGAAAAAAGTAGAAGCTTTACGCTGGATTACCGAAAAAATAGTACCCGAAAGTTGGGATTACCTACGCCCGATTACCGAAAGTGAAGTCAAAAAAACCACAGTTTTGGCTTTTAAAATTGAGGAAGCCTCGGCAAAATTACGGACCGGAATGCCGATTGATGAGGAAGAAGATTTGGAATTGCCGATTTGGTCGGG
This sequence comes from Runella sp., assembly GCF_027484545.1. Lineage (GTDB taxonomy): Bacteria > Bacteroidota > Bacteroidia > Cytophagales > Spirosomataceae > Runella. The sequence goes on from NZ_JAIXST010000154.1 coordinate 8,286, forward strand.
ACTGATTCCTTTGCGTACCGTTCGCGAAAAACCGATTTCGGACGAGTTAAGTAAAAACTTATCTTTGCCAAAACACTTAATTCATCTATAAAAACTAACGGACGGATTGACCGTCTTACCCATCTCCCATGAAACGTTCGGATATTCAGCACATGCCTCAATTTTTTGATCGGTACATCAATTTGGCCCCTGACATTGATATCATAGACGCACTCCAAGCCACTGCGGGCATACTGGAAGAACACACGTTCAAAACGTCGTTGGAAGCCTTGCAGGACAAAGTCTATGCACCGGGCAAATGGACCGTTAAAGACATTGTTCAGCATATTATTGACAATGAGCGCATTATGTCGTATCGCGCGATGCGTTTTGCCCGAAATGATAAAACGGCTCTTCCCGGTTATGATGAAGAGCTTTTTGGGGCTAATACCACGGCCGCAACGCGTACTTTGGAAGATTTGCTGGAAGAATTTACGTTAGTTCGTCAATCAACACTTGCGCTTTTTAAGAGTTTTAGTGACCAAATGTTCCACCGCGAAGGCATCAGTTTCAATCAACAGATATCACCGCTGGCATTGGGATTTGTGTTGGTAGGGCATCCTATTCACCACGTCAACGTTTTGAAAGAACGCTATTTCCCATTGATACAAGCCTAAAATAGAATACATACAGCCATGTTTCCACAAAAAGTCAGTCTCGCCGAAGCCACTGAAAAACTAAGTCAGCATCCCAAAGAATTTTTATTGCTTTTCAAAACCGGTACGCTGGATTTAGAATTGTACAAACCCCATTTGGTGGATAAACAAACTCCTCACGACCGCGACGAGGTGTACATCATTGCCACGGGTGAGGCTACTTTTGTATTGGAAGCGAAGCAAACGATGGTAAAAACAGGAGATTTTTTGTTTGTTCCTGCCCACGCCGCGCACAAATTTGTGGAATTCAGCGAAGATTTTTCAACGTGGGTGCTGTTTTTCGGCCCTGTGGTGGAAGAAGAATAAAAATTTGAATTGGTAAAAAATAGGCCGTCGATTTGAAGCAAAATTGCCCAAATCGGCGGCCTATTTTTAGTAACTATGTTTACCTCGAACCAAAAATCGCACTGCCAACTCTCACCAAGGTGCTACCTTCTTCAACGGCAATCAGATAATCACTGCTCATTCCCATAGACAGTTCTGTCAAAGTAGCCTCTCCGGCACAAAGTGTCGAATTGAGTTCATCAAAGAATTTCTTCAAACTTCTGAACTCCCTGCGGATTTGTTCTTCGTCATCGGTGTTGGAAGCCATGCCCATCAAGCCTGCAATTCGCACGTTTTTTAACTCTCTAAAAGCGTCCGAAGTCAAAAGCTCTTTGGCTTCTTCTTCCGAAAGCCCGAATTTGGTTTCTTCCTGAGCGATAAATAGTTGCAACAGACAATCAATCACCCGATTGTTTTTAGCAGCCTGTTTATTAATTTCCTGTAGCAATTTAAGGCTATCTACCGAGTGAATCGTGGACACGAACGGTGCGATGTATTTCACTTTGTTGGTCTGCAAATGTCCAATCAAATGCCACTCAATATCTTTGGGCATTTGCTCGTGCTTCATTTCCATTTCCTGCACCTTGTTTTCGCCGTATCGCTTAAAACCCGCGTCGTATGCTTCCATCAGCATTTCAACAGGCTTGGTTTTGGTAACAGCGATCAGCTTGGCACCGGGCGCAATTTCAGCCTCTATTTTTTGAATGTTCTCTGCAATACTCATCTCTCGTAACATATTCTAATTCCCTTCTCCTGAAAGGACGGGGCCGCCCGTGCGGAGGGGGTAGGGGTGAGGTTCTAAAAATCCAAATGACAATTGATCCATTCGGCGTCCAGTCGGGCACCGTAGCTTTCATAAAATTTGATAGCAGGTTCGTTCCAGTCCAATACCTGCCACATGACCCCCGTGCATTGAGTGGCGCGGGCCTCGGCAATGGTAGCGTCCAACAGCTTTTTCCCTAAACCGGAGCCACGCATGGATTCGGTTACGATGAGGTCTTCGAGATACAAACGCTTGCCCTTCCAAGTGGAATAACGGGTATAATACATGGAAATGCCAACGATTTTACCATCGACTTCGGCCACTAACAGTCCATAAATGGGGTTGGGACCAAAACCATCTTCCAACATTTGCTCGGGGGTGTTACTTACCTGATCGGCGGCCTTCTCATAAGCGGCCAATTCCTGAACTAATTTAAATACTTGAGGTACATCTTCGGGCGTACCTTTACGAACTTGGATATTCATGAAGGGCAAAAGTTGCTGTTATTAAATAGATGTATGATTCTTTATAGTGCCATTGGAAGAATTAACTTCAATGACGGGTAATCCATTTTCCTGAATGTAATCGAAACCTGTTTTGTAACCTTGTACAACGAGGCGCACAATATCGTCAGAATTAAATTTAAGCATGTCCAAATGTAAGGGCTCTTGCGGACGCATAACGGTCAGATTTAAAGAGCGGCCTTTCAGACCTTCTTTTTCAACGTAACTCTGTGCCCAGGAAATGTCGCTGTTCACCACTTGATTGACGTTGATGTCCTTCACTCGCTCAATGAGCTTTAATAAATTACGATGATTAAGCGGCTCGTCGTAAATATGTTCTGCATGACAGGCCACACAGATTACCTCGGTTGCGCCGTCTTCGAGCGCGGCCTTGAGAGGAGCTACCACCCGCAGACCTCCATCTAAAAAAGCCGCTTTGCGTTGTCCTTTGATGTGAACAGACGGCATTAAAGTAGGTAGTGAACTGCTTGCTAATATATAGTCCAAAAAATGTTCGTTTTCTGGAGTGGCATAAACCATTTTGCCACTTACCACGTCCACAGTACCTACTTTGAGTTTGACAGGACTGTTTTTTAAAATAAACTCATCCACATTTTGATGAATCAGCGTTCGGAGCGGGGTCGTATCAAGGAGGCCGTCAAAGCGGCTCATCAGCGTATCAATGCCGAGCGTGATGCGTGAGCGTACGATGGCGATATCTTCGGGCTTGGTGATGTTTTTTACCCAAAATTCAATCAACTGCCGACTGATTTTAGGCCAGTCAATTTTTTTATGCTCAATAGCTTGTTTTCCTGCTTCGTTGACCAAGTAGCTTGCGTTTAGGCTACCTACGGAAACTCCATAAATCATCTCAGGTTCAAAACCTGCTTCTAAAACGGCCTGCACCACACCTACTTGAAATGCTCCCTTGAGTGACCCTCCTCCGAGTACTAATGCTTTCATGAATAAAGGTTGAAATAGCTAAATGAGCGAATATCTTTAAACAAATTATCTTTTTTTGATGTAATGTTAATAGATTTTGTCCCAAATTTGGCGTTTGTAAGATAACAAATCAAGAAAAGGTTAAAGCTGCCGGCAATTTCAGGTAAACTATTTAGTATTTGATACGTGTTTACTGATTAGCCCACTTAAAATATGTCTCTTTCCATCAACGATATTCAAGCCCCCATCGCTTCTGAAATGGATGCTTTCGAGCGCAAATTTCGGCAATTTATGAAAAGCGAAGTTATGTTGCTCGACCAAATCATGAACTACATTGTACGTCGTAAAGGTAAACAATTGCGCCCGATGTTTGTTTTTCTCACGGCCGGGGTCAGTGGTACGATTTCAGAGTCTACGTATCGGGGAGCTGCCCTTATTGAATTACTCCATACCGCCACGCTTGTTCACGATGATGTAGTCGATGATTCCAATTACCGACGTGGTTTTTTCTCGGTCAATGCCCTTTGGAAAAATAAAATAGCGGTCTTGGTAGGCGATTATTTATTGTCAAGAGGCTTGTCGCTTTCTATGGATAACCAAGACTTTTCATTGCTGAAAATCGTATCAAACGCCGTTCGGGAAGTGGTGGAGGGAGAATTGCTTCAAATGGCCAAAGCCCGTCGTTTAGATATAACCGAAGAAGTCTATTTTGAGATTATCCGCCAGAAAACAGCCTCTCTGATTTCTTCCTGTTGTGCCGTTGGAGCACAATCAGCAGGTGCAGCTGATGAATTGGTAGAAAGAATGAAGCAGTTTGGTGAAAAAGTAGGGCTTGCCTTTCAAATCAAAGACGACTTGTTTGACTTTGGCGACGCCGAGGTAGGCAAACCCCTCGGCATCGACATCAAAGAAAAAAAAATGACCTTACCCTTGATTCACGCATTGAGTCAAACGACGTGGAGCAAAAAGCGGAACATCATCAATATTATCAGAAACCACAGCGACAAACCTCAAAAAGTAGCGGAAGTCATTCAATTTGTGCGGGAATCCGGAGGGATTCAGTACGCCACAAAAGCCATGCAAAAACACGTCGATGAGGCCAAAGCTATCCTGCACTCTTTTCCCGAATCCACCTACCGTACTTCGCTCGAAGGTTTGGTACAGTTTACGATTGACAGAAGCAAGTAAATTTGCAATTTATGGTTTAAAGTTTGCAATTTTGCTCTTTTGCTTTTTTCCCTTTTGACTAAGCTTTGCCTCTTGCATTTTGCCCTTTGCCTCTTGCTTTTTCCCCTTGGCGAAGCCTTGCTTCTTAAATTTTCCTGCGCAAAGCGGCCATAATTAACATGGCAATGCTGCAAACGGTAAGTCCTAATGACTCCCGAGCCAATTCAATATTTATACTGCGCATTTTCATTTCTCCCCAAAACACCCCTTCATATTGAGGAGGCCACTGTTGATACGAGGCAATGAAGTAGGCAACACCCATGATGATAAATACATAAGCATGAGGTGCTTTTTTGAAATAAATGCTCAAACAAGCCACTACGGCAATGCTGTAAATTGGCATCCAAACTTCAGGGTCAGGGTCGTTGTATTGGACAACAACGAAATAAACAAACAAAAGGGCAAAAGCCAGAGATACGATTTTGATAAGGTTCATGATAGGTTGATTAGATTTTCGGGAGTGGTTTCTATATTGGGAAAAATGGACACTATGAATAAAAATTTGGTCAAAATTAATGGTTAACGAGTGAGTTTGAAAACAATAAATAAGTTACGTAGGAAGAACAGGTAAAAAAGCAAATTGTAAACGTTACAATCAGTTTTTTTCAATAATTTGCCAATTCAACTGCATTAACCTACAAACCAATGAGAAACCTTTCCCTTCTTCTTTTATTTTTGTTCACTTTTATCGGAGCCTCTGCCCAGAAATCGTACTACGCAGAGCCAAAATGGCCCGAACAGGATACGGCTGCTAAGTTTTATACGGTCAAAGGCGAGCGGCACGGCGTCAGTTTTTTCAAAAAGCACTATTTCAAAGACGTACAGTATTTTCCCACGGATAAACTCGCTTTCGATGTCTATCATTCGCCCGACGTGATGTACCATTGGTACCGCAAATGGGCCGAAAAATACCCCGACATCGTAGACCTGTATGAGGTCGCTAAAAGTTACGAAGGTAGGCCGATTTTACAAATGACAATTACCAATAAAAGAACCGGTAAGCACACCGACAAACCCGCCGCTTATTTTGAAGCCGGTCGGCACAGCGGTGAAGTGACGAGCAGCGAAGCCGTTTTGTGGATGACGCAGCACTTGTTAGAAAACTACGGGAAGGACGCCTCCATTACCCAACTTATTGACAGCAAAGCCGTTTATCTGCGCCCAGAAAACAATCCTGACGGCTCTACGATGTATCTTTTCACGGCACAACGCAACCGCAGCACCGTTCACCCCAAAGACGATGATCGCGACGGCCTGCTGGACGAAGACCCAGAAGAAGACCTCGACGGTGATGGAATTATTTATCAAATCAGAAAAAAAGCAGTTACTAAAGCCGAAAAAGAGAAAGCGGATTTTATACTCGACCCCAAAGACCCTTCGGGACGGCTCATGAAACGCGTGTTGGAAGGCAAAGGAGAATGGTTGGTCTATACCGAAGGCATTGACAATGATGGTGACGGGAAATACAACGAAGACGGCATTGGCGGTCTTGACAACCACCGCAACTACCCCGAAAACTGGCGACCCGATACCGGCGGTGACCTGACCGGGCGCGGCTACACGCAAGGCGGCGCAGGAGATTATCCGCTGAGTGAAATCGAAACGCGTGCTACTGTTTTGTGGCTGTTGCAACACCCCAATATTTCGGTGGTCAATTCCATGGATACGCGCGTACCGATGCACTTGCGCCCGCCTTCCACTTCCAAATCTTCGGAAAGTATGTTTCCTGCCGATTTGAAAATCTATAAACACATGGATAGCTTGGGACTATCTTTTACAGGGTATCCCTGGGCAGGCGATGTATACGAAACCTACGCCATGCGCAGCAAGATTGACCGCACCACCGGCGACCCTACCAAGTTACAGCCCTTGTTTGGCCACGGACCCGATTTTGGCTATTTCTATTATGGTTCGGTTTGGTACGGTGATGAACTGTGGAACGGTGGTGCCATGAAAGATTACGATAAAGACGGTCAATACGACGAATACGACGGCCTGATGTGGGACGACGAAGCCAACCAAAAGAATGGTTTTAAACCGTGGACAAAACTTACACATCCTGTGTTGGGCGAGGTGGAAATCGGTGGCTTTCATCCCAAATTTTTTGCCCAAAACGGCCCGGCGTGGCAATTGGAAAACTGGATTTCCAAACAATCTAAGTTTAACTTGGCAATGGCCAAAGAATTGCCCCAAATTGACTTTAAAGACGTAGTTGTGAAAGCGTTACCCAATAACGAGTACGAGATAAAAGTACGTTGGAGCAATTCCGGTAAACTCCCCGTAGCCTTGGAACAGGCCAAACTCGTCAAAATCGTGCAGGAAGATCGCGTGACGCTGGACATTGACAAGGCGTTGCTCAAAGGCTTTGAAGAAGCCAAAGCCGTAATTACACAACCTGCTCTGTTTGACAAAACTGTTTACGCAGGTTACACCAAAATAGGCGAACAGAAAGAAGCTACCTTCAAAGTAAAACTCAATCAAAGCGGCTCTATCAAAGCCAAGGTGAAGTTGCTCTCCACAAGAGGAGGATACAAGGAGAAGGAGATCACGATTGGGAATTAGTGAATTGCGGTTACCGTGCAGTCAATGCAAGGTAACCGCAACGTTTACTGCCAATTATCAATTTTTAATTTCTTAAAAAAATCGGCTTCTTCAATTTCTCGGATTTCTCCGGGTTGCAAGCCGTCCAATGCTAAATCTTCGATAGAGATGCGTATCAATCGCTGACAACGGTGTTTAACGGCCGTAATCATTTTCCGTATTTGACGAAACTTCCCTTCCGTCATCGTAATGATGAGCCAGCTATTCGGAACGTTTTGATTGAATTCGTAGCCGCTTTGGAATAAATTCGCGGGCTTTTCTACCATCGTTACTTCACAAGGCGCTGTTACGTACAGTTCCTCCGTACCACGAATGCGAATTGTAACGCCAGTTCTTAATTGTTCCAACGTTTCCTGACTTACTACCTTATATACTTGTACCAAATAACTGCGTCGGTGGGGTTTTTCGCCCTGAAATAAATATCGTGTTACTTTTTTGTTGGTTGTTAAAATCAATAACCCTTCCGATATATTATCCAATCGACCGATAGGATGCGTGCCGGGGGGGAAATCGAAATCCAAATCGCCCAACATCCGCATATCATACGGCCCGATAAACTGGGAGAGCATATTGTAGGGTTTGTTGAGTACAAAATAGCGTTGGTTGGCTTGAGACATATTCCTATTGGTTGAATTTTACAAGCCGGTCAAAAAAGCCATTGTATCTACGCCGTCTGCATAATCAAACAGGGTAGGAGACTGCGCCTGCCCGAAAGGTAGGCTGTTTGGATAGTTTCCTTTTTGGGAAACAATGCACTGAATTTTGTCCTCATTTGTAGTCAACAGTTCTGCTAAATGATCTGCGGATTGATAACGTTCATAAAACAGAACTGAAATCGGCGAAACCAACGATTCGGTTTCGCGAGTCATCAAAAAACCGTTGTCAAAGTGAGGCTCCTGATTAATCAAATACACCGATTTGTTGTACTCGTAATTATTGAAGTACTTATGATGACTGACGTAATAATCATGTTGGGGTTCAATTGCTTCGTAAAATTCCCTGAAATCATAGCCTTCTGGGACATACACCTTGGCTACATTGCGACAACCCAACCCGAAATATTGAAGTACGTCCCGACCCAAAGCCGCTAATTCTTCTTTGGTTTCGTTACCGTTCAGGATTCCAACCGACGTTCGATTGCGTCGAATAATGTGTGGTTTCTTGGAAAAGTAATATTCAAAATAGCGAGCGGTATTGTCGCTCCCCGTAGCAATGTAGGCATCGGCGGCGTTGAGGCGTTCGACCACTGAAATGCGCTCTGCCAACTCTGGTTCAATTTCGATGAGCTTTTCAATTAAAAACAGCATCAGAGAGCGGTCATCGTTGCTGATTTTGGCCAATAAATGATGCCCACTCACCAAAACACACAATAAATCGTCAAATCCTACGGCCGGGACATTGCCGGCCATCACTACTCCAATCTTTTTAGGGGCAGTCTGTGAAGAATAATGTAAAGAATAGGGCTCAATCCAATTACTTAATTTTTCTTCCTCCAGATATTCCTCAGAAATAGCACGTAATGATTGTCTTACAAACTCGGGCGTAAACCAGTGATTGTGGGAATAAGCTCTGAATACTGCCTCTTCTATGAGGGTAGTTTTGAGTAGTTTTCCTAAGCTAATGAAAGGCGATATGCGTTTTTTGATAGTATCCATTGAAATATTTATAGGAAAAGTACAAAAAATCAAAGAATTGTGATTTTTATGACCCAACCGAAACTTTAAATAGTTAAATTTGTTTTTTAATTGCAAATGCAAATATCCCAAAACTAAACGATACTGTGCAATTATGGCTATCATGATTACTGACGAATGCATCAACTGTGGTGCATGCGAGCCAGAATGTCCGAATACAGCAATATACGAAGGGGGTGTAGAGTGGACCTACGCAAGTGGGACTCATCTGGAAGAAATTGACTACGGCGATGGAACGGTAGTGAGTGCGAAAGCAAAACAGGAGCCCGTATCCAATGAGTTTTACTACATTGTAACCGACAAGTGTACGGAGTGCATGGGTTTTCATGAGGAACCTCAGTGCGCGGCGGTTTGTCCGGTTGATTGCTGTGTCCCCGACCCCGAAAATGTTGAAGATGAAGACACGCTCCTTGCTAAAAAAGCCTGGATGCATGGCGAATAAGGTTTAAGCCTCTTTCACGAAAGCCTCTGAAGCAATTCAGGGGCTTTTTTTTGCCCTTTCGGTATTATTCTACCGATTTTTAAAGGTTTGATGTATGGTCCCTAATTATTAAAAAAAACGTGAATTATGGATAACTATAATCTTAAGGAGTATTAAGTAAATAGTACCAAGTATTGCGTTTGTTAAGTTGTTGATAAACAAATAATTATATATTTTCTCAATACTCAAATATTTGATAATGAGAGCATAAAATGCTACAAAGAAAGGTATTTGTAGCGCAACCTCACAAATTAGCCTATTCATACTTTTACGCTCTACGAATCAAAAGCACTAAGACTCATCGAACTAGTCATCACTTGTGATGATTTTTGCAACGCACTTACCCAATGGCAAACTCAACAGGGTATCTTGCCCACTGGCCGAGCAGGACAACTTACTGACAGTGAAATGATGACTATCCTTATCTGATTACTTACGAGCGGTTCGTGGCTTGAATGCCGCGTTTATTGCCCAGCCTATTTTTACTTCTTAAATGGCTTTGCGCTAATTCAGAACGCACAGGCTTTTATATTATCAACAGCAAGCCTCTAGTGGTTCGTCACAATAAACGAATTCACTCTCATCGGGTTTTGGCCCAAATTTCCCGACGAGGACATTGCATGAAGTTGCCAGACAAACTCAAACTGCGTAAGCGTTGACTGATTGAATCAGTCAACGACCTGCTAACATCGGTATTTGATATTGAACATACCCGTCATCGTAGTCCAATTAATGCGCAATTCAATATCTGTATTGGATTAATTGCTTATTGTTTTCTTGATCACAAACCTTCCATTGTCGTGTTTAATCAATTCCAAATCTGTCCATAATTCACGTTAAAAAATGTAATTATTCAAATGTTTCATTGAAATGTTTTGCCTATATGAAAAGAATAATATTCTGGCAATACCTGATAATGCAGAATAAACTAAAAAATTAAATTATTTAAATAAAAAATTAAATATAACTTAAAAGACGCACTTAAAATGACAAGAATGGTGAACTTTTATAAAAAAATACTTAAAAATTATACCAAAAATTTGGATGTTTACAAAAATAAGGTAATGTTTGTGTCGAAAAACAAAACTACATATTGCCCACCTTAAACAAAATAATATTATGCAAAAGCTACAATTACTTATCTTATGTTTGTTTACAACTTTTTTGGCTTTTCCCAAGGGAAATGATGACGGAAAGACAGAAAGTAAAACCGAAACAAAAGCAGAAGTAAAAACGGAAGGTAAAGTAGAAGGTAAGACTGAAGACGAAAAGAAGGGTACGTTCACTTTTTCAGGTTATACTGATTCTTATTATATCGGTAACTTCAACAAGCCGGCTTCCCGTAAAAACTTAGGAGCAAGCAATGCACGTGCATTTGACCAGAAATCAGGTCAATTCTCTTTAGGTTTAGTGCAAACCAAAATGCAATACAGCAATGAGAAATCGGATGTGGTTGTTGATTTGACATTTGGGCCTAATGCAGACCTTGGAAACTACGGTAACGTTTTAGGCGCACTTGGCTCAAACACAAACACAGCTCTTGCCATTAAGCAAGCCTATTTTAATTGGAAAGCTTCGAGCAAATTTACGTTGACGGCAGGTCAGTTCGGAACACACATCGGTTATGAAGTAATTGATGCTCCTGTTAACTTCAACTATTCATTGTCTAACTTATTCAACAACGGTCCTTTCTATCATATTGGGGTAAAAGCAGCTTATGCTTTCTCTGACAAAGCAAGTTTGATGGTAGGTTTGGTAAACAACGTTGATAACCTGAACGATAACAACCGCAAAAAAGGACTTATTTCTCAGTTGTTCCTGAATCCTGCGAAAGGTTGGAACGTATATTTAAACTTCATCAACAGCAACGAAGCAAATGCTGACGATAAAGGAAATACTCCTGATGCACATTACCGTGTACTTGATATTGTTACTACGCTGCAAGCTACCGATAAACTTTTGATTGGTGCCAACGCAGCTTTTGGGTCTCAAAAAGGTGAATATCAGGGAGGAGCCACCTTCAAAGATAGTGAAACTTGGGGTGGGGCAGCCGGTTACATAAGCGTTGCTGCATCGGATGTATTCAGTATCGGAGCTCGTTATGAATATTTTGACAACACCAGCGGTGTACGCGGACTTCTTAACAAAAAAGGCGAAGGTACTTCGGTAAACTCATTGACATTAACCGGTAACTTCACATTGGCTGACGGCCACTTATTGATTAAGCCGGAGTTCCGTTTGGATGCCTACAAAAAATTAGAAGGCAGTGGCGAAACTAAAAATCAACAATTTGAAGATTCAAAGGGTGATTTTACGAAAAATTCACAGTCAACTTTCGGTTTGGCCTTTATCTACAAGTTTTAATACATTTTAACGGGCTTGCCTGTACAGAGGATTCCATCATTCAGTTGATGGAATCCTCCTTCAAAAACCTTGCTAAACAAAAACAAGTACAACCAAAACCAGTCAAGTAACTCTATGAAAAAGTACATCCCACTCGTGATTTTGCTGGGTATCAGTCTTTTAGGGATTTTGATGCCTGCTATTCCGAAACAAATTGTGACTGAAGGTCTCAATTCTGGCGATATCGCCTGGATGCTGGTCGCAACGGCATTTGTATTATTGATGACACCCGGCTTAGCTTACTTCTACGGAGGTATGGTAAACCACAAAAACGTGATTTCGACCATGTTGCAAAGCTTTATTGCCATGGGAGTGATCAGTATTGTTTGGGTAGTGGTAGGATTTAGCTTAGCTTTTGGTGATTCAATCGGAGGTTGGGTTGGCAATCCTATGACTTTCTTTATGTTTAACGGCGTATTGGATGGAAAGCCTTGGTCATTGGCACCTACGATTCCATTGGCGTTGTTTGCATTTTTCCAATTGAAATTTGCCGTAATTACTCCGGCGCTTGTAACAGGTTCATTGGCAGAGCGTATCAAATTCCGTTCATATATTTTGTTCATGGTGTTGTTCAGTATTTTTGTATACGCTCCTTTGGCACACTGGACTTGGCATCCTGATGGTTTTCTGTTCAAATTAGGTGTATTAGACTTTGCCGGTGGTACCGTGGTACACATGTCGGCAGGTTGGGCTGCTTTGGCAGGAGCCATTTATTTGAAACGTCGCCGTGCGCACGTTGAAGCTAATTTCTTACCTCCAGCCAACATTCCTTACGTGTTACTGGGAACAGGTTTATTGTGGTTTGGTTGGTTTGGTTTCAATGCAGGTTCGGCAGTGGGTTCAGGACCTTTGGCCGTGTCTGCTTTAGGAGCTACCAACACAGCAGCAGCAGCAGCAGGTTTGGCGTGGGTATTGTTTGACGCCGCTAAAGGCAAAAAACCATCCGCTTTAGGTTTCTCAATCGGTGCGGTCGTTGGTTTAGTAGCGATTACACCTGCCTGCGGTTTTGTAACGATTCCACAGTCTATCTTTATCGGTACCATTTCTTCCATGGTTTCTAACTATTTGGCACACCTTCGCACCAAAACTACATTGGACGATACGCTTGACGTATTCCCTTGCCACGGTGTAGGTGGTATGATGGGTATGTTGATGACCGGTATCTTTGCTTCTAAAGGTGTAAATGCTGCCGTAGTAGATGAAGGTTTGGCGTATGGTACATTCACATTATTCAAAAACCACTTGATTGCTCTCGTTTTGGTTTCGGCCTTTGCTTTTGTAATGTCGTATTTGATTTTAAAAATCACCGATATGATTGAGCCATTGCGTGTATCGGAAGAAGACGAAAAAGTAGGTTTAGATATTAGCCAACACGATGAATTTTTAGTAGAAGCTTAATTAATATTTCAACATACCACAGAGGGTTCGCCTTGTTGACTGTGGTTTTGTTGTACTCGTTGAAGCTACCGGCTGTGCTGGTAGCTTCATTTTTTTGTTACTGTCCCCAAAGTCACAATTACATTCTTATCTGTTTTTTGATAGGGCAATTGCATGAAGTGGTAAGTTAGCCCGACCTTTGGGAAATGAATGTAGCTGAATTTTTCTTTGAGTTGGACGACCCTCGCCGGGACGGAAGCTGTTATCACGTCCTATCG
>NZ_JAIXST010000137.1 GCF_027484545.1 Runella sp.
AAATACAAAAAAATATCGCCTGCTATGAAACAAGGCTTGACAAAACGTATCTATTCGCTCGAAGAAGTGCTCATGATGAGACCTTTAATGATTGCCATAACTTAGTGTTCCAGTACCAAACCGTTACTATGTGGAAAATTCTCCTCTTTGCCATTGGTCGGAAATTCAAAGCCAAGTTTACCAACGCAGACTCTACCATCGGCTTTGTGCTCACTATTTTATACGTTCTGTTTTTTCTGTTCAACGGTGTTACGATTGGTTTTTTAATGGACAAGTTGGCAGATTCTGATACTGCCAAACTAAGCGTGGCAGACCTTATCAAAGGCATCAACCTCTTTTTTTGCGGGTTTATGGTATTGCTTTATTTCTTCCCTTCGTACGAGTACCGCGCTAAGATTGTTTCCAAAGCGTACCCTATCGGCTTTAATCAACGTTAGGCCATCAATTTCCTTTATGATCTGCTAAAACCAACTCATTTGGGCATTTTAGGCAATTTTGTGATTATCAATCTCCTATCTACTGCCTATACCAACCTTGATTTTATAACTTCTCTGCTGCTGTTTTTTACCGTTTTCATAACACTTCAAAATTTCAAGGCTTTACTGGAAGGCAGTCACCGAAACAAGAAGGTACTCTGGTTGGGATGGTCATCGTTTGCCGTCATTGGCGGAGTATTGTTTACCATTGGTGATTTCAATAGTTATCGCCAACTTAGTTTTGGGTTGACAATTTTTCTCTGGCAATTGATTTTGGCTCTTAACCTTGAAAAACAAAGCGTTGGAGCCTCCAATCAGTCCAATTTTTTAGAAAAATTCACACTGCAATTAGGAGGAAAATCGCCTGTATATTTGGCATTTATAAAAAACAACAAAACCCGCACCTTGTTTTTAATACAAACGGCCATGAAGGTATTTTTTACGTATTTTATACTTCAAGTTGCCCAAAAAGGGACGTTTGGCAGTGGTTTTGACTTTGTTTGGATGCTTTATCTTTGTCCTCTGATTGTGTTTACTTACTATGCCAATAATTTATTCGGGTTTTACCGAGAAATCTGGCTCAATACACACCTTAAAACTCCCAAAAACGTCTATAAAGTTTTCGCTCAATTGATAACAATTCCTATTTTGATTGATTTTATAATTACGGTGGCAGTGGCTGAAATAGCAGGGATAATGAATGATGAACTACTTATTTTCTACGCAATTACCACCGTCGCTCTATTTTTCAACGGTTTGTTTTTCTCCATTTACCGTCCTTTGTTGGTAGAGCAAGCCATCACTTTCTCTCGCATGAGTGGTAATACCAACGGTTGGGCAACGCTGAGTAGTTTTATGATCATAGGCATCACTACTTACGCTGTCAAATACCCCATCGCCTTGGCCTTGTGGCTTTTCCTATTAGCCGGGACAATTTGGGCTATTCACAACCATATACATAAAGATAACCGCCTGATGTACGGACTTTACAGGAAATTATTCTCTTAAAGTGAAAGTTCAAATCACAAAAAAAGCTCCGAATAGAACGGAGCTTTTTTACAGTAAACTGCAAACCATAAACTATTCCAATCGCCCCTTATTCAATTCGTCCTGCCATTTTTTCAGCTCTTCCCATTTGCTGTCGCGGGCAAGAGCAGACTGCTGCGGCCACGTACTCGAGTCATGGATCTGAAACCGTGGACCGGCAGCATGTAATATTTCTTTGATACGTTCGGGTGCCGTTGATGCCAATTGCGCAAAAGTTATAATTCCCTCGTCATTGAGCAATCCTTCAATTTTTGGCCCAATGCCTTCCACTATTTTAAGATCATCGGCAATCACAGGGGTAACAGGAACAGCGGCTATGTTCGCTACCGGCACCGTCACGACATTAGGTGCAGGTGCAGCCGCTACTGCTACTTTACTTTTTTTGCAATCGTTAAGTTCAATACGACGAGCATGAATATCGGCATGAAGCCCTTCCATTTTAAGGGCAAACGTGCGGCGACCCAGCCACCAACCGATATAGGCGGCCACTGCCAGCAACGCAATGGCTTCAAAGCCAGCCCTCCAGAAATTTTGACTCAAAGGAGTCACTTGTAATATAATCATGGTGATTGTTCAGTTTGAAAGTAAAACCATTATTCTTTGCGGCCTTTGTTGAGTTCATCCTGCCACGCTTTCAACTCCTCCAACTTACCGTCGCGTGCCAAGGCAGATTGCTCAGGCCAGGTTGTTGGGTCATGCATTTGAAAGCGGGTACCTGCTGCCACCAATATCTCTTTGATTCGTTCAGGAGCCGTAGCTGCCAACTGAGCAAAGGTCAAAATCCCTTCATCATTGAGCAATTTCTCAATTTTAGGCCCAATGCCTTCCACTATTTTCAAATCGTCGGGGATAACCGGCACGACTACCGCTACCCGCTCAGGTGTCGGAACCGAAATCGTTACAGCTTCGGGGATGACAACAGGAGGCGGCGTTGTGGCCACTGCCACTTTTTTGCTTTTTTGACAATCATCTACTTCGAAGTCAAGAGCGGCAAGTTCAGCTTCTAATTTTTCGACTTCACCTTTCCGAGTAAGGTAACCGATAATGTACCCCAGTACAGCCGATACGACCAACATCAAAATATGTTGCCACCACGCATCGCCGAATTCCAATGGATTAAAATGTCCGTACATATAAATTCTGTTTTGAATGAGTGAATTAAAAATAATTACTGCACCACGATACTTACCCTGCGGTTTGCCTTGCGTCCTTCAGGAACATCGTTGCTGGCTTTGGGTTGCGTTTCACCTTTAGCATCGGTCACCAATTGCTCGGTTGCAATACCGTATTTTATAAAAGCTGCCTTGACGCCTGCCGCACGGGTACCTGACAAAGTCATGTTTCTATCATCAGCTCCCACATTATCTGTATGCCCGGTCAATGACATTTTTTTGCCTTTATTGGCAGCTAAATAGTTCTTTGCTTCTTCCAAAAACTTCTGATTGTCAGCCGTTTTTATATACTCTGCACTACCCGTTTTGAAATAAAGATCCAAAGGCTTGAATACATCTTCGTATTTCTCAGCGGCCGCCAGTGCTTCCTCGGTTTTAGGAATCAATAAGCTGTCAAATCCAAATTCTGCTCCATGGGTAGAATCTTCGGGACTAAAAGCCAAATCCACCAACTTACTTGCCGTACCCAGTTGCCCGGCCGGTACGCCTCCCTGAATAAGGTATTGCTTTATGGCATCAGCCCGTGCTAAACCCAAGTCAGCAAACGACGCGGTATTCTTCTCTACCGATGAGTACAGACCGGTAATCGTCACTTTACGATCAAGATTTCCTTTAAGATAGATTGCCAATGAGTCCAGTTCTTTTTTGACGTTAGCGAAGTTTGGATCAGCTACTGACTTTTTGAAGCCAAAATTAGTCGATGAAACCAAATTTAGTTTTTCCCCATCAATAATACTGAGCGGGGGAACAGCATAATCGGGCACAGTGACTGCAGGCGCAGGCCCGTCGCACAATTGTTTGATTTTACAAACGTGCCAGTATGTGGATCCGCCTATCCAGCCAATAAGCAGAATCCAAGCAAGCGTTTTGACACCTGAAGACATAGAGGTAAAGGGAGTTGAATGAGAGAAAAGAAGCTATCTTACTTACGACGGTGAAAATAAGTATAAGTATCACAAAAACAATATTTTCTTCAATTTTATTCATCTTGGGATTTACAATAGAACTTTTTTCAGACAAAGTATTCAAAAATCATTACATATAAAACAAAATTAAATTTTGTTTTATATGTAATTTAATCAATTTTTCGTATAATTATTTTAATTCAAATGACTTATTTTAAGTAAAAATTAGAATTATATTCTGTTTTATCCAAATTCATCAACCGTTCATCCTGCAAAAAAATCCTTTCATCCTTTTTCACTTTCCCATGTCCCCTTATTGCTGCACCTTTGCAACGTCATCAAAGAAACAGATGATAAAACAGCCAACAACAAGTACTAAATCGTTAAATTTAAAAAAGTACCACTATGAAAACTTTCATGATTATCGCTGCCTTAAGTGTTTTATCACTTGGCCAAGTCGCTGAAGCTCAAGATGGAAAGAGCGTTCGCACCCAAACTCAAATTGTAGAACAAATGATGGCTGCGTTGCCAACGCAGGATAACTATACGGAGCCTAAAGTTATTTTCTCAATTGCTGATTTACGCATGATTTCAATGCTTCCTATTAAGGATGAAAACGTAGAAATGCCGAATCTTGCAGAAGAAAAAACAGCCGTAGCCCACACACCCGTTCTTACTCCTGCTACTCCAAAAGTAGAAGTAAAAGCTACAAAAATTGGGGAGAAATAGGTTTGCCAATTGCCGACAAACTACAAATCAACAATTGTAATTAATAAAAAAAGCCGCTCGAGAGCGGCTTTTTTTATTGGTAGATTTTCCGACGTACTAAAAAAGTTGCGAAGCAATCTTATAAATATTATCCGATTTGCCCATCGTATAAAAATGCAATACCGGTGCCCCAAACTCAATCAATTCACGGCACTGCTGAGTACACCACTCAATCCCGGCTTGTTTTGCGTGCGCGTCATTTTCGCAGCTTTCTACGGTTTTCACAAAATCTTCCGGCATGTGCAGGTAAAAAATACGCGGCAAAATATCCAGTTGTTTTTTAGTAGAAAGCGGTTTCAAGCCGGGAATAATGGGAACGGTAATACCTTCTGCCCGACAACGGTTCACAAATTCAAAGTACTTGCTGTTATCAAAAAACATCTGCGTCACGATATAATCGGCACCGTGTTCTATTTTTTTCTTTAAATAGTCGACATCAGTGTCTAAATCCACGGCTTCAAAGTGTTTTTCAGGATAAGCCGCCACTCCAATGCAAAAATCCGTTGGAGAAAGGGGGTCCGCTTCCTCATGCAGGTATTGCCCTTTGTTCATGTTGGCAACCTGTTCTACCAATTGGCAAGCGTAAGAGTGTCCGTTTGTTCTGGGTTTGAAGGTTTTATACGGCTTGGCCGGGTCACCGCGCAATGCGAGCACATTGTCAATTCCTAAATAATGCAAATCCATCAGAAAATCTTCGGTTTCCTCTCGGGTAAATCCTCCGCAGAGCACGTGCGGTACGGCGTCTACGCCAAATTTGTGCATGATAGACGAACAAATTCCAATCGTTCCCGGGCGTTTTCGGGTCACAATCTGCTTTATGGAGCCATCCAGTTGGGGCCTTTCTATGTATTCTTCGCGGTGATAGGTTACGTCAATAAACGGTGGTTTAAAGTCCATCAAAGGCTCGATATTGCTCAACAACTCCTTGATATTGTTTCCTTTCAACGGCGGGATTACTTCAATTGAAAACAAGGTTTTCCCATTGGCCTGTAGAATATAATCGGTAATTTTGGTCATGCTGTCAGTAGTTTGAGCGACAAAGATACATAAGCCAATGATTTTGTGGCCTTATAAGTTGTATTTCACCGCAGGAAAGACTACTTTTACGGGAAATTTTTTTGATAAACTCGCTTTTCTGAATGACGGTCGATAAACCGTCCGCTGAGATAAGCTCCAATTCCGATTAAAACAATGACTAATGAGTTAATCAAGCTGGTAGATTCTGAATTTTCCGGCAGACGCGACGCTATCCCTGCTTTCGCAGCAGGTGACACTATCAACGTTCACCTTAAAATCATCGAGGGTGCTAAAGAACGGATTCAGGTATTTACCGGAACTGTGATTCAGCGCCGCAATGTAGGCAGCAACGGTGAAACTTTTACAGTTCGTAAAATTTCAAATGGTGTTGGTGTAGAGCGTATTATTCCGATTTTATCAACAAGTATTGACAAAATCGAAGTAGTTCGTCGTGGTAAAGTACGTCGTGCGCGTTTGTTCTATCTTCGTGGCAAACAAGGTAAAGCCGCTCGTGTTAAAGAGAAGAAAAAATAATCTCTTTTATCGACCGGTTATAAAAAAGCTGTCTTCAGAGGCGGCTTTTTTTATACTTAAGAATGTAAGTCTGAGCTTTCTAAAAAATGAGTTCTTTATACCTGAGCAAATGTGTGAATGATGGGGCCGCCCGTGCGGCAAATAACGGAAACGTCAACCGCTTCTGTGCAGTGAAATTTGATAGCTAATTCACTCATTCACAATTCACTAATTCACAATTACCCCGCAATGTCAACTCTTCCGATTTCCATCAAATTTTCAAAATATCAAGGTACCGGCAATGATTTTATCATGATCGATGACCGTGCCGAACAATTTCCGGTCAGTCAGCCTTTGATTGAGTTTTTGTGTCATCGCCGCTTTGGTATTGGCGCCGACGGCCTTATTCTTTTACGAAATGCCGAAGGCTATGATTTTCGGATGGTATATTTCAACGCCGATGGTCGCGAAGGAAGCATGTGTGGCAATGGCGGGCGCTGTACGGTGCGGTTTGCTCAGGATTTGGGGCTTTTTGAAGAAAACACCACCTTTATTGCCGTAGACGGAGAGCACAAAGCCGTCGCTTGTGAAGAAGAGATTTTTCTCAATATGAGCAACGTTTCCGGCAGCCAACAGGATGCAAAGGATGATTTTCTCAATACCGGCTCACCGCATTATGTGACTTTTTCAGAAAATATCGAAGAAGTAGATGTAGTGGCAGAAGGAAAAAGAATCCGTTATGGAGATGTGTATGGGCCAAAAGGAGGAACTAACGTTAACTTTGTTCAGGTACTGGGTGAACAATCGCTTTATGTACGCACTTATGAGCGCGGTGTAGAAGATGAAACGTATTCCTGCGGTACGGGCGTAACTGCCTGTGCATTGATGGCTTACCAACGTTTAGGAATGGCTGAGCCCATCAGCGTCAAGACCAAAGGAGGCAATCTTCGGGTATCATTTGTCCCACACACCGACGGTACTTTCGACAACATTTATTTGATTGGACCTGCCGTAAAAGTTTTTGAAGGGATTTTCAGCGTAGAAGATTAATAAATAGTCGGCAGTCCATAGATTTGTTAGTGTATGAACAGTGAACTGCTGGTTATGGAATATTAATTGTGGACTACTTTTATAATGGCAATTCCGTTGACCATGGACTATCGACCGTGGACTACAAACTACTCCACTTCCAATATTCCTCCTTCGAGGTGGTAAATTTGCTTTTGCAGAAATGATTCGGCGCGGCAGTAATCTTTGGCCGCAACCCGCGAACGCGTACCGTTGGTACAAACCACGATGATATTTCGAAAAGGCAGTAATTCAGCGCGACGTTCCCGAATATCAGCCAAAGGAATGTTGATACCGCCTACATTAAATTCCTCAAACTCCCAAGGTTCACGTACGTCCACCACAATGGAATCGGGATGGATTACCATCTCTTCCAATTCAGTTAACGAAATATCGGTGTATGTGTTCAGTTGATTTGCCACTTATCCTTTTTTCCTTGATTTACAAAGAGATACAGGTTACTTTCGTCTTTCACTTCAATGATTCAATAAATGAAAATTATCGTTTTGGCACTTATTTTAGCCTTGACTTCCTGTGGTCAAAATTCATCTCCCGAAGGGCGGTTATCTATTAAAATGGATGCGATGCATCAAGAAATTGACAGCTTGAAGAAACAAAATACAATGATTCTGGATAGCCTCAACAAAATGAATCAAAGTCTTCAAAAGCTAAAGCAGTCCGGTAAGTAATTTTTTACTGCTGTTTCATCCAATTGACGGTCATCTCAACGATTTCCGGATTAAAATTTTGAGGGGCGTGTTCAATGTATTTTCCTGACTTGCGAAGTTGTTTGGATTCTTCAAAAGACTGAACTTTAATCAGAGATTCATCCGTTCCCTTCAAAAACTTATACGTCCCCTTACCGGGCCGTACTTCATTGATGAGTTGAGCAATCATTTGCGAGGATTCCGAACTAATGGCCTGCCCGTCAAACTCCCCATAAATGGCCAAGGTTGGCACCGCAGCCTGCGCCCAGGTCTGGACTAAATTCAGGCGATTTAAATCCGAAAAAAAAGTCGAAGAGCGGCCAAAAAATGTACCTTTATAATAAGCCAAAGGGTTTTCTTTGGAAGTAAGAATTGCCTCAAAATCAGGGTCTGTGAACAAATCGCTCGCGTTTCGCCCCTGCACCAGCCATTCGTAAAGCAACGGAGTAATCATTCGAGTATTGACCTCCACCGATTGAAGGGGTTCTTTGTATAAGACAGGACGTTTCCGAAACACATCCAGCATGTGCTCAAACCAAGGCTTTACTACCGCACCATACACCATGATGCCCCGTGGTTTGAATTTCGCTTTTGCCGCCAACAAAGGGGCTGCAATCCCCCCCAGAGAATGTCCAAAAAGAAAAATTTGTGTACTGTCGATATATGGCAGTTTTTTGAGAGACGCAAGCGCATTTTGAAAAGCCATAAGCTCTTCCAGATAATTGAGACGAGCGCAATCTTTGGTCCCTTCACTTTCCCCTACTCCCGGTTTTTCAACTCGTACAACGGCGTAGCCTGCTTTTACCCAGCCATCTACCATTTTTTTGATGGGCGACAACGAATCCTTGGAAAAGTCGATGGAGCCACACGTATAATCCTGCAAATAGAACACCGTTGGAAAACGCGCGGCTCCGTAAGGCTTATGCACAATGGTTCGTAAAAAACCCCGACCATACCCCACTTCTCCATAAGCCACTTCTCCAAATGAGGACTCCCAGCGACCCTGCAATACCTGTCCAACCACGCGAGTCTTGCGTCGTCCACGAATGAAAGTAATAGCAATGGGTTCTTCTTCGTTCAGTTCTCGTTCTAATTTCTTAAAATCAAGTAAGTCAAGCGAATCCATTTCGTTGATTGCAACGATAATATCATCAACTTGAATTCCCAATTTGGCAGCGGTAAAGTTGGGTACAACACTTTTTACCAAAATACCCTGCGTATTCGGAAATTTTAAGGTTTGCAACAAGGAATCAGAAGCTTCTACACACTCAATTCCTAAAGTACCTTTGTGCCGCAGATGCTGGGCAGAAGTGTAAAAAGCTGCTAAAAGTGTAAAAATGAGCCCAAAGCTGAATTTAAAATGCATCTGAATTAATGAATGGTGAATGAGTGAATTAGTGAATGAAATTCAGACAAAATCTTTGAGTCTCTCTTATTCATCCACTTTTTCTTACAAAGGTCGTGCCTGAAAAGTGATTTCGGAGAGTAAACCTACGGCATTGAATCGTAAAATTACTTTTTGAGCTCCTGATTTTTGGGTAATATCGTTACAATGCACACCTTTTTCCAAAAAATAGACGTAAAATTTTTGATTCCTAGCCCCCAACTGATGGATATCCGGCTTTCCAAATAGTTCTCCAATTTCGTCAATGGGCTTTCCAAGAATTTCGCTTTCGATTTTTCTAAAATCTCCCATCAATGTTTTTCTGATCTCCTTACAACCACCACGGTCGCCGCGCCATTTAACCAAATCCAAGTTACCTATTCGGTCGGGGGCAGAAGAACAGGAGAAGGTGTAAAATGTAAAGTGCAAAGTGCAAAGTAAAATCCCTGCACGGTAAAATGTAAAGTATAAAAAGGGGAACGTTGAACGGATTTTCATAGGGGAGAAAAAACTATAAACTATAAACTGTGGACTAACATACTACTGCTCTTGGTACAGTGCCTGCAACAACGTTTGCCCAACGGCTTTGAGGGTATTGGGGTCTATGTTGCGCATGTCATCTTCGTGCGTGTGCCAATCATCAAAAAAAGTTTTTTGGGGATTATTCATTTGGAGATGAATAATGTCAACCATCGGTATTTTAGCCGTTTCGTTGACGGGTAAATGATCGTCAGTAATGGCGGCACCATCCTGTTGAATAAAATAAGAACTGTAGCCTAATTGACTCGCTAAATTCCAAAGGTTGCGCGTCACTTCACCCGCGTATTGGTTTGAAAAAGACTCTTTAGGGAATGTAGCCCCTTTTGCTCCCACCATATCCAACAGTACGCCGTAGTACGCTGAATAATTGGGAATGTGTTTATTGGCAGCCCAATACTGAGAGCCCAAACAAAAACCCGTAAATTTATCTTTAGCCACGGCAGAATTCCCTCCATCTTCTACGTCAAAAAATAGCAGATCAATACCTACTGTGGGTTTTTGAGCCGCCTGTTGTATGATTCGGGCCAATTCGAGCAATACTCCTACTCCACTCGCTCCGTCGTTGGCACCGTCTATGGCACCCGTTTTATTGGTAGGATCTTCATCCGCTACGGGGCGACTGTCCCAGTGAGAAGCCAACAGAATTCGCTTAGTAGCCTGAGGATTAATACTTCCAATGATATTTCGGGCGTTGAGTTTGCTTCCATCGTAGTGCGTAGCCGTAAATTTTTGTTCGGTCACACTGCAACCGAGTCGTTTCAATTCAGCCACTAAATAATCTCCGCAACGCGTATGAGCCGCCGAATTAGGAACACGAGGGCCAAATTTGACCTGCTTTTCAGTATAAACATACGCAGAATCTCCGCTGAATACAGGTGCTTTGACCAACGTATTCGTGGTTTCGCTTTCAGTAGTTTGTTCCGAAGAAGTGTTGGTTTTGCAATTCCAAAACGTTGAAAATAGAATGACAACAAAGAACCACTTGGTATTTTTGAACATAGAATCGTAAAATAGGATTTTAAACTTTGCAAAAGTAACCATTTACTGCTTCACTATTTTAACGACTTTCTGTACTATTTCATTTTGAATTACTTGCAGCAAATAGGTTCCGGCGGAAATTCGAGAAGAAGTAAAGTTCAAATAAGCCACTTTATCTATAATCAATATTTGTTTTTCCAATAGAGGCAAAGCCTGTCCCGACAAGGATACAACTTTGAATGTCAGTGCATTAACATCTATCGTATCGGGCAATTTTATATTACATACATCTCCGAAAGGATTGGGATATACTTCCCAATCAGACAGGGGTTGCGTTGTTTGAACTTTAAAATGAATGGTGGAGGTACTTACCTGCACGGAGTCATTAAAAGCGGTAGCTTCCAGTGTATAGCTCCCAACGATAGGTACAAAACCCGTTTCTTCATCAAATAACGAAAACGGAAATCGCTCGGCAGTGACGGTTTTTTGATAGGGACCGCTCAATTTGAACGTAACTTTCTTAGCCGGAGCCTCGCAGTTTGCATATATCGTAATGCGATCAGGAATGGTAGACTCCAATAGTACATCTCTTTCCCGAAGCGGACCAATGAGTCGTCGGGTGCCTGCTTTTCCTGCCTGTATCAACTCAAAAGTAATGGCAGCATAACGTACTTCTATCTTAAATGTAGTGGAAGTGAAAGTTTCGTCATCATCCACTGCACGCAGTGTGATAGTATAACTGCCTGCTTGTGTAGCCAATCCCGAAATTTCATTGTTTTTAAAGGTAAGCCACGCCGGCAAATTCGGGGTCTCGATTCGATCTACATAGCCATTGGTATCGTAAAAAAGCGAATCGGGTATTTTATAAGAAAATTTCTGGGTTACAAACAGTTGTACATCCGAAATTTGATAGCGTAATGTAGGAGGCGTGTTTAGATTCCCGCGTACATCTACCGTAATCACAAAAGGCGTTTCGACCGAGTCCCCACCGTTATCGAAAGCTCGAATACCCAGTCGATATATTCCTACCTCTGTGGGTGTACCGCGCAATTCTGTACCATCGAACGTAAGCCACGAAGGCAATCTAACGGCTTTTAGTTTGGTAATTTGCCCGTCAGGGTCGCTGAAAAACGTTTGCGGAATTTTGAATTTGAAGGCTTTGTTTTGCGCAATGACTTTTTCGGGCAACAGCTGTTTAACTATCGGCGGACGGTTAATAACTTTTACTTTAAAGGCTGTTTCCACAAAAGCACTATCATCGTCATACCCCCGTAAAGTGACGGTAAATGTGCCTTGTTCCTGCGGATAAGCAGAAAACTCTTTGGAATTTACGGTCATCCACGGGCGTACCCCAATCGCCTGCACACGCGCAATGACTCCATCCGGATCATCAAAAATATCGCCCTGAAATTGATAATAAATGGATTGCTCTAAATAAGCCTCAAAATCAGGTATTGTGCGTTTGACAATCGGTTTTGCGTTTACGTTCGTTACTTTAAAATTAAAGTTTGTCAGTACCGTAGCCCCCTCATCGTCGGTAGCACGAAGGGTAATTTTATTGTCGCCCAACTGGTCAGGTATAGTCCCCGAAAAAACACCGTTACTAAAACTAAGCCACTGAGGTTTTTCGGTTACTTCAATGTTCACAATGTCTCCGTCAGGGTCGGTAAAGACGTCTTTTGGAAGGGTATAACTGTATGATTTTCGCGGTTTTCCAGCTCTGTCCGTGATTGGATTACTGACCACCGGATAGACATTGACCAATAGAGGTTTCCAATAATCTTCACTTAAAATATCCTCGTTCAGCTGCACATTTACGTAAGCCGGGTTGAATTTAGGAGCTTTGATTTCCCATTCTTTTTCCACACGGGCAGCTGTCGAATCGAGCACATCAGAAACTTTATAATTCATAGTAATCTGGGGTACTATTTCCCTAAGCGGGCTATTCCGCCACCGCGATGCTACCGGCTCAAACACATTCCGCAAGTTGGGGTCAGGGATGCTTGCTACCATAGTAACCACTTTGCAACCACCTTCAAAACAATCATTAAAGTGCCGAATCAGTACATCCGTTGAATAACCGGTGAAAAAAAATGTTTCGTTCATTATCCATTTCCCTGCGCTATTACTGCGCAGTACATCGGCAATAAAACGATGACTCCAAAAAGGGTCGTTATGTACTTTTATTCCATCCGCATTTTTGTCAAGGCTTTTAAATGCAATGGTTCCCCGAACGGCCGATTGAGCATCTGTCACAGCCCCAAATTCATTCACAATTTTGTAGGATGAATTAACCTGTTTGATGATACTGATACTTTGGTCGATATAGTTTTTAAGCTGAAGGTGGGTAAACAAATACCAATCCTTGCCAGCTCGGGTTTGATAGGCAGGCAAGGGCTTGTAAGCCGTACCCGGAGGTCTTACATCATTTAACGTACTGAACTTAGTACCCCACAGATAATTGAGTTTATTAACGCGTTTGTACTGTTGACCTATCCAAATTTTAAAAGCATCGGTAGCCGGTGCGGAATAATCAAAGCCAGTTGCGTATACTTTTTTATAGTCACCATCCAATTCCGTTTCATAATGGTAACCTAACTCCTGAGTGGGAGTATTAACGAAGGTCACGTACAGGATTTTTCCCTGACTTTGATACGAATTGTACCGTTGACACACTTCTTTGATAAAACTTTGGGATTTAGTCACCGTTGGCGCATGAGCAAAACTAAAACAAGTGCGTCCGTAGGCACCCGAAAGCGGCCTTCCCAAATCATCGTTCATGGTTTCTTTGGAAGTCCAAAATCCCGCAAGTCGATCACTTTTCCTCCCTACCATGATTCGCAGGCCAACTTTTGCTCCCAAACGCGTTATAAGTTCAATTTGTCGGTCCGGTTGTCGCCAATCGGCCACAGAAGTGGATTCTTTATAAACCTCGTCCCAATAGACGGTAAGCACCACTAAGTTGCACCCGTAGTTGACCGATTGCTCTATAATATCTTGGGCATAATCAGGTTCAGAACTCAAATTTAGCATTTGTAGGCCCACATATCGTTGTCCGTCGTCAGTTTGAGCACGAATAAAATCAGAGGCAAGAAGTAAGAAGTAAATACATACCAAAGCCTTTTGGATGAGATTTCCAAAAATTCCTTTTCGGCAGCACCCTAAATCACAAATCGTACCGCTACGGCGCACCGTTCCTATTTCGTAATTTATCATTATTCAATAGTTTGCAAAGGTTTGGGTAAAAAATAAAAAGCGTTAAATTGGGTTTACCACAACACCAACAACGCTTTTTATGGAGAGTATAGCCCTCGTGAGTGCGATATTAGCAAAGATGCCTAAAATAGGCAAATGGCAGCGCCAATTTATTACCCATTTGATACCATTATTTATGAGTATTAAGGGTAGAATCAATTTTATGCAGATGTCAAGATTTGGCACATATAGTATGACAACTTATCGGAATCAACTCGATAAACCTTTTCCATTTGGCGAGTTCAATGCTGAACATATTCGTCAAAAAGGGACGGGTTATCATGCCATACTATTTGATCCAAGCCATATTCGTAAAAGTGGCAAACACACCTTC
>NZ_JAIXST010000063.1 GCF_027484545.1 Runella sp.
TCTATATAATTAATAAGCAAGGTTTTAATGCTGAGAGTTTTGTAAATTTTTTTTGCGCCCACCACCTACTCTACGCTGTTTTCCTATGGGAATCTCTTCATAGATTTTTTCATTTTTTAGCTCTAAAAGAACTTTATTGAGCGTTCGACGACTCATGCTCAATAGTTTACTAATGTACATTTTGCCACCAAAACCTAATTTTTTAGCCTCAATAGCTGCATATTGACGTCGGTCTTTCTCTGACAATCGGCTGTAATGCAACTGTATAAAGAACTCTATCTCTGTGTCATAAAAATTTGCCATACGGCAAAAATAATAACTTAAAACGTACACCTTATTTTATTACTATTCCTAAGTGAACAATTTCTATAACACAACCCTCAATCGAAATGAAAAAATTCTTCAAAATCGCGGGCCTTATTGTAGGCATTGTTATCCTTGGTGTCGCGGGCGTAATAGCCTATGTGAAGTTGGCACTCCCGAACGTGGGCGATGCTCCTGATTTAAAAGTGGAAGTGACTCCTGAGCGAGTAAAACGGGGCGAATATCTCGCCAACCACGTCAACGTCTGTATGGATTGCCACAGCACACGAGATTATACGTTGTTTTCTGCTCCATTAGTGCCGGGTACACTCGGAAAGGGTGGTGAGCTTTTTGATCAAAAACAGGGATTTCCAGGCATATTTACTTCTAAAAATATTACGCCTGCCGGCATTGGGAATTGGACGGATGGTGAAATCTTTTGCGCTATCACAACCGGTGTAAGTCGGGACGGTCATGCCTTCTTTCCTATCATGCCCTATCCTTATTACGGAAGCATGGACGAAGAAGATGCCAAAAGTATTGTGGCGTATTTACGTACCTTGCAGCCCATTGAAAGCAAGCCTGCCGACTCTAAACCTGACTTTCCATTCAATTTTATTATCAATACCATTCCTAAAAAAGCAACTCCTTCCTAGCGTCCGGCAGAGTCGGACGTGGTGGCTACGGGCAAGTATTTGGTTAGTATTGCGGCCTGCGCAGAATGTCATACCCAAGCTGAGAAGGGACAAATTATAGCCGAAAAAATGTTTTCGGGAGGTCGAGAATTTGCGCTTCCAGGCGGGCTTCTGATTAGTCCGAATATTACTCCTGATAAAGAAACCGGCATGGGAAATCTTCCTAAGGAAGCCTTTAATGCCCGTTTTAAAGCGTACGCTGACAGTTCTTACAAACCTTATAAAGTAGGACCAACTGATTTTCAGACGATTATGCCTTGGACGATGTACGGAGGTATGAGCGAGCATGATTTAGGAGCCATCTATACCTACCTGATGTCGCTTAAACCCATCAAAAACGCGGTTCCCGAGAAGTTCAAGCCCAATGCCAAAACGGTGGCCATACGCTGATAAAACGCTCAAGCAGCGATGCTCCCGGAGCTGGTCTGATAAAAGGTAATAGTCTATGTTTGTTTTATGAAAAACTTTGCTTTAGTTGAATAAAAAAACGAATTATGACCATTACTAACCGACTTCTTACCTTCGCGCTTTTAGGCGGGATAATTGCCTGTAATCCGGGCAAAAACAAAGACCAATCGCAGGATACCGAGACGGTTGCCGTGTTTAACTATGACTTT
Source organism: Runella sp. (assembly GCF_027484545.1). Taxonomy (GTDB): domain Bacteria; phylum Bacteroidota; class Bacteroidia; order Cytophagales; family Spirosomataceae; genus Runella. Next base: position 1,616 of record NZ_JAIXST010000063.1, read on the forward strand.
GCCAAACCTACTGAAAAGTACGTGATGCCAAAGGTTTTGAAAGAAATATCGGGATTGTCGTTTTACAAAGAAGGACAGCTTTTATGCGTACAGGACGAAGCGGGGGATGCATTTGTGTACGATTTAGCCCAACAAAAAGTTACTGAGACGCATCATTTTGACCAACCAGGCGACTATGAAGGAATCGAAAAAGTGGAGGATGAGGTGTATGTTTTGCGGAGCGATGGCAAACTCTTGAGTTTTAAGTTTGGAAGCAAGGAAACCCGTGAAATAGAAACAAGTCTGCCCGGGAAAAATGATGTGGAAGGACTAACGTATGATACCGTAACGAAGCGACTTTGGCTGGCGGTAAAAGAAGCCTCTAAAAAAGCCGTTAAAAACGATGATAAGGTGATTTATTCTTTTGATTTGAAAAAAAGAAGGGTTTTTACTGAACTGGAATTGAAAGAAAAACAATTTGAATCCATCGGTTTAAAGGGTAAAAGCTGGAAGGATTTTAAACCTTCTGGAGTTGCTTTTCATCCGAAAACGGGGGAAGTGTATTTACTGAGTGCGGCGGGGCACAAGCTGTTGATTCTCAGCCGCAGCGGAGTGCCGCTCAAAAGTATAGAACTGAATCCATTGATTTTCCTGCAACCGGAAGGTATCTCTTTTATGCCGGATGGTACGTTGTACATTGCCAGTGAGGGAGATGGTGGAAGCGGTTATATCCTGAAATTTACGCCAATGAAGGATGCGGGAATGTAGATAATGACACTTGTCACCCATCATCTCTATTGGCTTTACATATCAAACCCCTGATAGGTCATTTAGACACCATCAGGGGTTTGTAAATAGTTTATGCTGCTTGATATTAAACAGTAACGGCCACAATTTGATCCAAAATATACCGACCGTCGGCATTGCCAAGGGCTTCATCAGAGGCACGTTCGGGGTGGGGCATCATTCCAAATACGTTTTTACCCGCATTGGTTACTCCCGCAATGTTCTCTAAACTGCCGTTTGGATTGGCGATTTCGGTGATGAGGCCATTTTCATCACAGTAGCGGAACAATACCTGATCGTTGTCGTTAAGGCTTTTCAGCGTATCCGCATCGGCAAAATACCGACCGTCGCCGTGCGCGATTGGAATTTTGTAGGCTTTAGGCTCTAATCCTGCCGTCAATATCGTTGATTGGCTTTGTGGAGAGAGGTAAATATTACGACAAATGTATTTTTGAGAGCTGTTTCTGAGTAATACGCCCGGTACCAGACCTGCTTCGGCCAAAATCTGAAAGCCGTTGCAAATACCCATGACATAGCCGCCGCGGTTGGCGTGGGCAATCACTTCGTTCATGATGGGTGAAAAACGCGCAATAGCGCCCGTACGCAGGTAATCGCCGTACGAAAAACCACCGGGCAAAATGATAAAATCACAGCCTTGGAGGTCGTGGTCTTTGTGCCATAGCTTAATAACTTCTTGTTCTAAATTGACCCGTAAGGTATAGACGGTATCATCGTCGCAATTGGACCCGGGAAAAACTACTACGCCGAATTTCATAGAATAATGGAATAATTGAGCAGATGAGTGATTAACTTGCCGCTGCAAAGTTACGGTTTTCGATGCGTGATTGATAACAAAACTTCACGTAACTTTGAATGTATTTGAAAATTAGTGCGTTAGATTCAAACAGAAATAATAGATTTATAGTGACTTTCGAAGATTTTAACCTCAACCGCCAACTCCTCAACGCCATCGCTGATGCGGGTTATGAGACTCCTTCACCCATTCAGGAACAGGCAATTCCGCTTGTTATGCAAGGCCATGATGTATTGGGCATTGCCCAAACGGGAACGGGTAAGACGGCGGCCTACTTACTCCCGCTCCTCATGCGTATCAAGTATGCGCAGGGACAGCACCCGCGCGCACTCATCCTCGCTCCCACGCGTGAGTTGGTGATGCAGATTGATGCTGCCATTAGTGAATTGGGTAAATATACTGATTTGCGCCATGTTGCGCTTTTTGGCGGTTTAGGGCCCAAAGCACAAATTGCAGCGCTGCAAAAAGGAGTGGATATTGTAGTGGCGACTCCGGGACGGTTTATGGATTTGTATTTGAAAGGTGAAATCCTCGTCAAGCAACTCTCGACGTTGATTTTGGATGAAGCCGACAAAATGATGGACATGGGTTTTATGCCGCAAATCAACCGAATTTTGGAGGTGATTCCGCGTAAACGGCAAAACCTTCTGTTTTCGGCAACTTTTCCTCCCAGAGTTGAAAAACTGTCCGAAAATTTTTTGGAAGCCCCGATTCGGGTAGAAGTAACCCTTCAGGCAACCACTGCCGAGCGTGTTGAACAAAGCATTTTCGAATTGCCCAATTTCAGGTCAAAAATCAACTTGCTCGAATACCTCGTTCAAGGGGCTGAAGATTTTCAACGGGGTATGGTTTTTGTCCGCTCAAAGGAAGCCGCCGACAATATTTATAAATTTTTGAAACGGAAAGTGGTAACCGACGAAGAAGTGCGGGTCATTCATGCCAATAAAGGCCAAAATACGCGTATCAACGCCATGGAAGCCTTCAAAGAAGGTAAAGTTCGGATTTTAATTGCCACCGATGTAGCGTCCCGTGGAATAGACGTAACTCAGGTAAGCCACGTCATCAATTTTGACGTACCGCTGATTTATGAGGATTATGTGCACCGCATCGGGCGTACGGGCCGAGCCAATCAGGAAGGCAAGGCTATTACGTTTGTAACGATAGCGGATGAATATCACATTGCAAAAATTGAAAAAATCATTCGGCTGACCATTCCGCGCGCACCCATGCCCGAAGCCGTTGAAATTCCGGAAACGCCTTTTGAGGAAAAGCAGGATATGCTCCGCGAGATAGATGAACAGCGCAAGCGAGATGATCCTAATTTTAAAGGCGCATTCCATGAAAAGAAACATAAAAAAGTTGTAATTTCGAAGTCACAAAAGAAGCCTTCCACACTAACAAAGAATAAGTACAGCAAACGAAAAAAGTAAAAGTTCGTACAATAACAGATTGGAAACAAACGTTTTTTAAGACGTTCTGATGAGTTGGTAGCGATGAAAGAAATACTGTCACTTAGTCATTTAGTTTTTGGGTCATTTGTTGTCATGTTGATGCCCCTTTTTGGGGTGGCTCAAACGATGCAGTTTATCAGCAGCAATCGTCCCGCCGATACCAGTACCAAAGCGTCTGCGGAAGCTACTGCGGTGGTGAAGAACATGCACTTAATGCCCTTGTTTGGTGAAACCGCTAAAAGCATTGAGCAAATTGAGTTTGAAATCACTTTTCTCAACGACTGCGATCAAAATTTCACCAATCGTACCGAAGCCAGTGAGTTTTTCTCGGCACGTGGCTGGGAATACCTTCAGGAGGGCGACCTTGATACCGCTTGCTATCGTTTTAATTTAGCTTATTTGCTCGACAGCAGAAACAGTGATTGTTATTGGGGGTTAGGCGTGGTATGTTTTCAAAAAGGTCACCTGACCGATGCCGAGCGAATGCTGCGCAAAGGAGCTGATATGGATTCTACCAATGTAGGTTTGTTGGTAGATTTGGCAACGGTGGACTTAATTCATTATAAAGAAGCTAAAGAGAATTGGGAGTTGATGGAGGCGGAACAAATTCTTAACCGTGCCATTCGATTGGATTCTACTTCTGCGAATGTGTATCTCAAAAAATCAGTACTGGAATTTCACAAAGGCAATTACGACGCGGCTTGGGCCAACCTGCATAGAACCCGCTTGTTGGACATAGAACTGCTTGATTATGAGTTCATGAAAGAACTGCTCGCTAAAAAATGTGACCCCGAGGGGATTTTTAGTACCCAAAATTAACACTGAGGCACCGCTCCAAACGGTGCCTCAGTTGTTTTTAGCCTATGATTCGTACGATTACTTCTGAACAAACCTACCCGCTTCGCCACCAAGTTTTGTGGCCTGACAAACCCCTCGAATTTGTAAAAGTTCCCAAAGATGAGTTCGGGTTTCACTTTGGCTATTTTGTGGCTGGTGAACCTGTTTGTGTTATTTCTTTATTTATCAACGAGCATAAAGTTGCCCGTTTTCGCAAGTTCGCCACCCATCCTGACTTTCAACGAAAAGGCATTGGCAGTCAATTGCTTCAACACGTTTTTGAGAAAGCAATTCAATCAAAGGCAGTCCAAATTTGGTGCGATGCCCGCTTGGATGCCAAACTCTTCTATGAGCGTTTTGGCATGAAACAGGAAGGCGAGCGTTTCTACAAAGGAGAAATACCGTATGTAAAAATGATACGAGTGTTTTAGCTTCGCATCTCATTCATCAATTGTTGAATTACCTCCACAAACTTCTCAGTATATTCGCGCTTAGGAGTGGTATCCCAATTTCCAACCAAACCATTTCCACCCAAGTAAATTCCGTCTTTTCGGGCAATGATGTTGGCGCCTTTGGTGATGAGTTTGTACGTAACTTCGGGTTGAGGAATCAAACACGCCAACTGCCCCGAAATAGGCGTTAATTCTTCGTCGTTAAAAACGGCTTTGGCTCCCAATCCCATGCAATTGACGATGCATTTTTCAGGTAAAGCATCCAAATCTTCCAATTTTTTGATTTCCTGAATCTTGATTTTTCCTCCCAACATCACAAACGTACTCATCTGATGATGCAGGTAGCTCGGGATATTGAACATCATATTGGACCGCCAATTCACAATTTTATTTTTGAAAGGATGTTGATTAGCAGCCAATTCCTGTCTTTCGGCCACGAGGCCCGCTAAATGGAAAGATTCTCCTCCCTGTGATATATCTGTTTGACCGGTAGGCCGCTCGGAAGAAACATTGTATTCGTCCACCCAAGCGGCGATGTCGTTCATGCCGAGTAAAAACTGAAACGTACGAAAGGAAAAGCGCGTGGCTTCTTCCCACTGTTGTTGAAATTCCGGTTTGGCAACTTTGGGATCACACACCCGCGATGCCGGTGACCACGTACCCGTAGCGAGGCTACTCGTTATATTAGGCGCTACATCTTTCGTATAAATGGTTACTTCACAGCCTTTTTCCTGTAGTAGTCGGGCTGTTGCAAGCCCCACCGTTCCACAACCAATTACTGCTATTTTGCGCTCTCCCGTGGCTAAAACCAATTGACGAGCCATGTTGCCCGTTCCCCAGGAAAGCGACCACCCGCTGCCACCATGCCCATAGTTATGAATGATGGTTTTGCTGCCCATTTCTTCTTTGGCAATGCGCGGTCCCGAAGCTCGGAAAGGCCGTAGTCCGACGGTTTCTTTGACAATACGGTCTAAAGAGAGTTTGAGTTTTGGGATTGTGTGATAACTGCTTTTAACACTGGGGCGCGGAGCACAACTCACGACTCCTGTAGCTATCCCGAAGCCGCTTAGGGTAGCTGCATTGATAAAATTACGACGATTCATAATGATTAGATGAAGAGAATGAAAAGTTAGATTAAAAATGCGCGGCCAAACAAAAATACCATAAAAGTCGTGATAGTCAAATGATTTTATTGTTATCTTGGATAACTCAAAATATTATTTCAATAAATACCCAAAACGTACTATTTTTTATTTCTTCACTCCAATTTATATTAACGATGAAAACTACTTTTACTCTTTTGCTAAGTTGTTGCTTATTCGCCAATGCTTTTGCGCAAACAGTGCAGTTTTATGGAAATCCAACCTCTCCGATTTCATCGGGGGCGGTGGTGCCGTCAGGAAAACAATTACTTTGGACAAGTGGGGTTGTGGCAGGTGTAGCTGACAGTACAGCTGCTGAAGGAACCTTGGCACGTTTTGGAGATACTAAAACGCAGGCAATCAATATTTTGAAGAATCTTGAAAAAGCCGTAAAAGCGAAGGGATTGACCTTCAAAGACGTGCTGATGTTGCGGATTTACGTAACACCCGATCATTTTAAAGGTAACAAACACGATTATCAGGGCTGGTTTGATGCGTACGCGCAGTATTTTGGAACGAAAGATAACCCAATCAAACCTACGCGCTCTACCATTGGCATTATGGCACTCACTCACCCTGATAAATTCATTGAGATTGAGTTAGTAGCGGTATTTCCCTAACTAAAGAAGTCGGGTATTTCTACCCGATTTTACAAAAAATAGTTGTCATCCAGTAAGGGTCAAAATGCGTCAATTTTAGACCCTTACTGGATGACAAAGTTTATTATTTTTTCTTCCGCAAATACACGTTGCCGTTGATAGTGCGAATCAAGATTTTTGTTTGACCTTCATTGAGTACGTATTTTGGGAATCCTTTGTCAGCGTCGTTCCAAGACAGATAAGAAGTAGGAGCCGCACTGTTAGCTGCGATGTTTGTGTTGTTTGTAGCCCAATCATTTCCACTCCAATAATACACATTTGGAAAAGCATTAGTAGCGGATGAAGTACTACCCCAGCCTGCATCCTTACCTACACTTTGTCCATTAATCGTAATGGCGCGGGTGCGATCTTTGACAGCATTAGCAATTACTTCATCCTGTAATTGTTTAGTTGATTTTTCCTCGGTTTTGGCTGGTTCAATATAAGGTTTCAAATCTAAATCAGTAAACATATTGCCATTGCCTGACAAAATACTGAATAATATTTTGGCTTTGTCAGAAACAGAAATATCAATATGACCATTATAATTAACGTTGGATGAAGGTTTATCCGGCATTTTATCGTCAAAAACCACTTTGATTTTCCCTTGATTAGAATTGGCTACCACCGGGCCGGTTACGTCGGTTAGGGTAATGTCTTCGTAGTTGGTATTGATTTCCAACGGCCCTTCCATTCCAATAATATGCATTCCTCCTTCGTTACATGAACAGGAGTTGCGCTTCTTTACAACCAATGCCAATTCTTTAGGCATTTTAATTTTGTAAAGCGCTTTTCCTTTCATTACTACGTTGATTTTGAGCACATCTCCGTTGGGGTAGACGGATAATCCGGCACCCGTGTTATCAATGCCTCCGGCTGACAAAGGGCGAAGGCCGTCGGCTTCTTTGGGCACACTGGGTACGTTGGTGGCTTCAATGATAATTTCATCGCCGTTGTATCCTTCAATATCCAATTGTTTGGCGTCAATGTCCATTATGACTCGTTTATTGGCACCGCTGAACTTGGTTTTATACGTTTTTGCATCTTGGGCATACGTGCTGCCCGCAATTGCCAGGGTGCACACGAAAAGCATGAATTTTTGCATGACTTTTATAATTAGTGAATTGTGAATGACTAAATTTTACTGCTATATGCTTCTTATTCCGTAATCATGGACAGTTCTCCGATGCCGCTTCTGGCCAAAAGCCGCACGGAATTGTCTACTTTTTCGTCTTTCTGAAGTTGTTCAAAAATGGGTAAGCTTTCTTTTGCTTTCATCCGTACGAGCGTTTCGATGAGCGATGTTTGCTCGGCGGGTTCGTCGGTTTGAGTGAGTTGACTTACTAATACTCGTTTTACTTCGTCGGTTTGTTTAAATCGCTCTAAGGTTTCGATGGTGGAAAGGCGTACGTTCAAACTTTCATCTTCGCGCAGTGTTTTGATAAGTGCCTGAATCACGGCGGGTTTAGGGTCGTTGAGCGCCGCAGCGTAATTAAGCCCTTTGAGTCTTTCAGAAGCTGAACGGTCTTTTAACAGGCCCAAAATCACTAATTCCTGCGTCATTTTCATATTGCGACGTAAAGATGCTATTTGCTGAGCAATGGTTTCGTCTTTCGATTTTTTCTTAGGCTCATCGGCCAAATTGGCTACCTCCGTTATTGATTCCTGTTGCTGTATGGGTTGGAGGCTGTCAATAGGTTTGGTAACGGGTGGTGCTGCCGTGATGGTACGGTATTCGATTTGGGTAGGAGCCGTTTGGCGGCCTATCCAAAAAGTGAGCGTAATACCTGCTATAGCAGCCGCATAACGCATATAATTCTGCCAAGGCTGAGGTTTAAATGCAACTACCGTGGTTTCAAGCATTTTTTCGCCCTGCAATGCCCGATAAAACTTCGAATCCATTTCTATATCGGTCTCGGCTTCGACGTTTTGGAGAACTTGCCAAACGCGCCTCAACTCCTCCACTTCTTTCCGCAAAACGGGGTCGGCACTGAGACGTTGCTCAAAAACGACCCGTTCTGCCTCGGAAAGGTGTCCCAATAGGTAATCGGTTATGATTTGTTCGTTTAACATCGCTACAAATATTTCGCGGCTCTGCCGCTTTTTTTACTGACTCCTAACTCCTCGCTACTGACTGCTGACATTGAAATACAGATCCCTCAGTTTTTGCATGGCTCTGAATACTCGCACTTTTACATTAGCAACGGATAGCCCGAGCGTTTGCCCGATTTCTTCGTAATTCATATTTTGAAACCGACTCAACAACAGCACTTCGCGGTATTGCTCCGGCAATTGTGCCAGTGCGTGATGTAAGTATTGATGCTGTTCATCGGTTTCGTCGTACGACTCGCCTACGTCAGGAATCTCGGTAAGGTCAGAGAACGTTGGGTTTTGTTTTAGATGATCAAAAAAAACATTGCGCGCAATTTCCAATATCCACGTTCTGAACGAGGCTCCTTCACGATACGTATGCCGATAGCGTAACATGCGCAGAAATACCTGTTGTGTCAAGTCACGGGCATTTTCGCGGTCGTTTTGCCGGTAAAGAAAGAAGTTCAGCAACGACTTCTTGTAACGTTCGTACAAGATAGCCGCCTTGTCTAAATCTCCTTGGCTTACGGCATACATGGCCTGTTCGTCGGTCATGGGCTGATTGGGTTTTCATGAAGAGATTACTGAACCAAGGCAAGAAGGTTACAAAATAGAAGAAAAAAATTATGAAATGGGAAGCAGCTCGTTTATAATAAGCCATAAAATGGAGCCATAAAAAAGCAAAAAGCGGCAATTCTACTAAAATTGCCGCTTTTTGCTTCTCAAATTATCTCTGGATCAATAGCTCGTTAACCAGCCGCCTGTTTCTGGGCCAAGTTCGCTTTCTTCTTGTAATCACCACGAGAGAAGGTCTTTTCGATGAAACAGTACATCAATATAAAAAAGTAACGGCTACCCATTTCTTTGATTTTCAACTTCGATTCACCGTATTTTCGATTGGTCCAACTATTGGGTACCACGGCGTAATTATAGCCTCTTACAATGGCTTTTAAGGGTAATTCGACTGTCAGATTGAAGTGCGGGGATAAGAAAGGCTTCAGCCCTTCCATGGTTTCACGCTTGTAGAGTTTGAAGGCGTTAGTGGTATCGTTGTATTTAATTCCCATTACCATCCGAATGATGAAATTAGCCAAACGATTGATTACTTTTTTTACGGTAGGATAATCATAGACTTTTCCGCCTTTTCCCCAACGTGTCCCAAATACCGCATCATAGTCGCCTTCCACCATCTTTTTGTAAAACTTCACTAAATCTTCGGGGTCGTCAGAAAGGTCGGCCATAAAAACAGCTACGCAGTCGCCCGAAAAGCGCTCAAGCCCATATCGAACAGCATAACCAAATCCATTAGGGCCGAGGTTGGTTTCAAAAACTAAGGTAGGTATGTCTTTTGATAAGCCTTCCAGCACTTTTAGCGTGCTATCCTTAGAATTATCGTTCGTAACCCAAATTTCGTGAGGAATGTTATATTTTGATAGTGCCGCATACAGTGTCAGCAGTGTTTGCGGCAGAGAATCTTGTTCGTTATAGGCAGGAATGACGACGCTCAATTTCATATATGTAGCAGCCCCCCACCCGCAGCGGCGGACCGTCCCAATGGGGGAGTTTGTTTATGGTTAATCTGCGAGGATTGTGCAGTAAATTTGGGTTATTTTACCCTAATTTCCAATTTTTTCCAGCAAACGGTCGTATTTTTGAAGTGTTTTTTGAACGGTAGCATCGTATCGAAAACCAAGCCATTCATTTACATCTGCAAACATTTGGCGACGATTTTTAAGAAAAAACGAATTGGTTACGGCATGAACGTTGCTCAATCCTCCGCGGTGTTTGCGGTATTTTCCCATGATCTCTGGCAAATAGCCAATCTCCCCCCGCGCTGCCAATTGAATCACCAAGGCCCAATCGCCGGCAGCCGCTCGTTGATGCCATTCAGCAAAATCTTCGGTACGAAAAAAATTGCGATACATCAAACTGGCCGTCCCCACAAACCAACGATCTTCTAGCAAGTCTTCTATTCCCGAAATGATTTTTTGGTCTGTTGAATTGAACGAATAACTCGGAGAGCCGTCTTCATAAATCACTTCCAAATCGTGGTGGCAAATGGAGAAATCGGGGTTGTTTTCTAAAAAATCAACTTGTTTTTGAAGTTTAAACGGGTCCGTCCAGTAATCATCCCCTTCGCACAGCGCTACATAATCGCCGGCACAGGCTTTGAGCAAAAAGAGCACATTATTTCGTCCGCCAAATTCACGCGGTTCGTGGGGACCTAAGTTTTCGGAATGAAGGTAGGCGCGAATTTTATCGGGAAAGCGCTGGGCGTATTCTTGAATAATGGCAGGGGCCTTATCGGTAGAAGCGTCATCCCCAATGATAATCTCAAATGAAAAGTTCGTCTGTTGCATCAATGCTCCTTCGAGCATTTGGACGATGTACTTTTCGTGATTGTAAGTAGGAACGCAAACGCTGACTTTCATCGAGCAGATTCTTTGAGACGGTGCGGCAAAAGTGCAAAAAAGCTATAAACACTCATTATCCATTTGGGTGTAATATAATCTCGAATTACTTCTTTGGAAACGTCTTTACTTGGTTTGCCCAAATTTAAGTACTTCAATGCCAACCCTGCACGACGAAAGTAACTTTTTTGGTATTGTCGCGCATCCAACATCATTCTATAATACCGTGCAATATTACGCTTCAGCGTTTTATTGTGTTGGTAATCAAGTTCTTTGTTGATTCCTTCATACATCTGAATTCGATTTTGTAGAAATCTGGCATCGCGATAATGGTCTCTAAAACTGGCACCACCTCGGTTTTTGCGATAGACTGACATCACACCGGGTACATAACCAATCGGACCCTGTTTTGCCAAAATTACATACCGAGGAATATCTCCGCTGGTTGACTGTAAAAACCATTGAGGATAATACATCAGCCCGTTTTTAAATAGAACAGCAGAAGTAGCCATGAACCAAATTTCGTCTTCTCCAATCAAATCCTCTACGGTAATTACCGTTTTTTGGTCATGCGCATTGAGTTCGTGTGCCGAACTGCCGTCTTCGTACGTAACGAGTGCATTGTGAAAACAGGCTGAAAAATCGGGGTGGGCTTCCATAAAGTCCACCTGTTTTTGCAGCTTTTGAGGATGAGTCCAATAATCGTCCCCATCCATGGGCGCAATGTACTTTCCCTGCGCCAATTTGAGAGTTTCAATGGTATTGAAAAGGCCATTTTGCCCTAAATTCTTGGAATGCAAAATGGCCTTTACTTTACCGGGATAGGTATTTTGGTACGAGGAAATTACTTCCTGAGCACCATCGGTAGAACAATCATCGCCCACCAATATTTCAAAATCAAAATCGGTTTCCTGAGTAAGGGCGCTTTCGATGGCCTTACCGATGAAGTCTTTCTGGTTGTAGGTGAGAATAACGACGCTTACTTTCATTATACAGCAGGGGCTGGTGAGGCAAAAACTGTTTCCAGTTGTTCAACTGTTGGGAAGTTGGGAGTTACGAGCTCTGCTTCCGGTTTATAAATATAGGCCATTGGATAACCACGCTCGATAAACGTTGGCTCCGCTAAATTGTTATATCTCAATTGTACCGACCAACGGATGTTTTTAGTAATGTTATTGCCCGATTGATGGACCAAAAAGGCAGAAAATATCAATAAGTCGCCTACTTGAAACTCAGTTTGGACAAAACTTTCATCGCTAAGTTCGGCGGTAATTCCTCCTTGATAACCCGAAGTACTTGAGGCCAATAGACCCGTTTTGTGGCTTTTAGGAATCACTTGCAAAGCTCCTAAATCTGCTCCAGCATCCACCAATGGAAACCAGATGACCGTGCTGTCCAACGAGCCCTGTCCCGTGCGCCAATCTTGGTGAGCGTCGAGTTTCCAGTGTTTACTGCCATCTTTTGAAAGAAAACGGCTGTTGAACTGCATCGCAGGACGTGCGCCAACGACGGGTTGTTCGATACCAATGTCTTTTAATAGATTAACAATTTTTTCACTAACTCCAAATTGATGAAGAGAAAGGCAATGCTGTACTGTCAGACCCGTGTTACGAAAAGCGGTAAAATCTTTCTCAAAAAACTCAAACATCGCGTTTTCAAATTCATCAAGGTTGTCAATATCAACCGTACGTCCTGTTACGTGTTTGATTTGGGTCGCAAAAATTTCACGAGCCTCGCGATAGATGTTTTCTACCACACTTTTATCTAAGAAATTACGGATAAGCAAAAAGCCCTCTTGACGAAACTGCTCTACTAGTGTTGACATCTTACTGATTAGTTTGGTTTAACAACCCTCAATGTTACCACATAACTCCCTTTTAAAGAATGACATTGGTCAAAACCAAAAGATAAAGTTACAATAAACGTTCCAAATTTTAATCTTCCCAAACTGCATACGCAAACCCTGCCGCCCCGAAACCATTGCCGTTATACAACAGATATTTTTTGCCTTTGTATTCGTAGTAATTGGCGTAATTAATCATTTGATAATCAAAATCCTCGGGATTCTCTGATTTATGAATTCCTACCAAATGGTCTTTACGCTCCCAATGTTCTCCGTCCACCGATTCTGCATAGCCCAGCCGATAACTTTGGTTACGGTCGGTACGGTAGTCACGAGTATGACGGTAGGAATAGTACATTTTGTAAAGACCATCTTCTTTAAAAACGCTCGGGCGACCTACTGCGTGTAGAAAATCGTCGAAATCAAGCGTTGGTACGTCGCTGATAGTCCAGTGTATACCGTCGGTTGAAGTAGCCGATTGTCCTCGATAATAAGGTTCAGGATAGCCGTGAATGTACTCGCACTTATGGCCCGAAATATACCACATGCGCCACGTTCCATCCTCTTCACGAATCACCGAAGGTTGCGCCGCCCAAATAGGATTTTGAATACTGCGATCCATAATAGGCCCCACAAACATCTTTTTAAAGGTCAATCCCCCATCGTGACTAACTGACAGTCCCATCGAAAGGCGATATGAATTATAAGTACGGTTCCAACCCGTGTAATACAGCCAAATGTCGCCATTGGGCATATCTACAAACCACGCCGGCATGGAGCCCGTTTCGTCATATTCACCGGGACCGCCCAATTCTAAAACAGGTCTGTCGTGGATGTACAAAATTTTGGTGGGGTCGTCGTAATCTACGTCAATAAACGTAGGCTGCGAGTACCCTTGGTCGTTGCGCGATGAAAAATAGATCCGTAAAAAATCGGGATGTTTATAAGCAAACGGTACCTGTGCGTGCGAACGGCTATGCGCCATCGAACCGTCAGGTTTATAAATAACTCCTTTTTTTTGCCACATAGTTTTTGAGTACTAATGGAACACGGATTGAACAGATAATACGGATTTTAAAACCTGTATAAATCTGTTCAATCCGTGTTCTATTTTAATTCACTTTTTTCTGCTCTCAGTTTCCAGTTATCCACAAAATCCTTGCCCGGAATAGGCAACTCAACATCAATTTCAGGTGCTTTGGCAGCCACGGTATATTGCATGACATAGAAACAGTTACCAAAAATATAATGGAGTTTGAAGTTTTCTACTCTATCCGGCAAATCTTCAAACGGTACTTCAGCATGAAAAAGAGGATTAGCTTTCCATAGAATTTCGTAGGTAGGTTCTTTCCGCAGCCAAGGGGCCATACTTTCATCACCAATCACTACTTTGCCACCCACTTTCACCACGCGAGTCAATTCGGCAAACGCTTTTTTACGCTCAGAAAATGTATTGATACCTCCAAAGTGGAAAACTGAATCGAATGTTCCGTCGGGAAATGGTAGATAAGAACCATTTCCCAAGAAATAATGCACATCGACCTCTTTGGGTTGGAGTTTTTGGGTAGCCAATCGTAACATATTGGGTGATAAGTCTGAAAGTACTGCTGTACCGCCCGGGCTGATTTGGTCAATTATCAATGCTGAATCTTTACCGGTTCCCGCCCCTACTTCCAACACCGTTTGTCTGGGCTTTAAATCCATCAGCCCAATCATAAATTGACGGGTAGCCGCTTCATCTGAATGATTGAGCGTTTCAAAAACCCAAGATACTCCTCGGTCATAGCGTTGATAAGCTTGGTCGTACAGGTATTGCTCACGGGCATCGTCGGCAAACAATTCGCGTGGGTGAACCATGTCAACAATCCCCGAATCCAATACCGGATAAACGGTGCCATCGGGAGCGGTGAGCGATAAGCCATTGTCGGCAATTTGTAATGGCTGTCCCGTATTTGGACTAACCAACGATTCAAGGAATTGAGTATGTGTCATTATGTATGAATATTCTAAGGATTCAAAATTAGCTTAACTTTTAAACTTTGACAAAGTTCGGAACTGGGGCGCATAGCCTTTGTCAAAGTTTAATGGTACCACAACTTATTGTTCGGCATTTCTTACATACACTCGGGTTCGTTCTACTTCTCCCACCAAATGGTAGTTTTTTGTAATAAATTCATTCAATTTAGGAAAGGCTTCGTGGGCTTGCGTAGCGCGGTCGTTTAGCCAAAGACTGTTAGGGATTGCATCCACAAACACTTTCGGGCGATTTTGCTCCAAGTCTGAAAGGTAGCGCTGATAGTACTTTTCACGCATGGGATGCGGATAAATACAACGTTCCGAATGATTTTCTGCCGTTCCCTGAGGCATTTGTGTTTCAATGTGATAACGGCACATCCATCCCCATACGACTAAACGGTCTTTGGAAGTGGCATGTTGCAATATCAATTTAGAAACGTTGCTGACCGGCACACGGTGATCAGCAGTTGACATATAGGTGTTCAGCGGTTGATGTTTAAGTATTTTATAACCAAAAACCGAGGTAAACGGTAGCAGAATAAGCAATGCTGTTAAGCTGCTAAACTGCTGATTTTTAAAGTTTTTATTGATAAAGAATGCACCTATTAACCCAAAAGGATAAATACAAAGATTCAAGTAATGGACAAAATCGTTGCCTGATTTAGTAGCGGCATAAAGTGAAGCTACTAACCAAAAACAGGCGAAAAAAATAATTGTTAAAGGAGTTTTGCTTTGATTGTCCAGAAGCTTTTTAGGAACAAAAAAGGCTAACAATGAGCTCAAGCCTATACTTATCAGAAACACTATAAAATCAGGACTTTTGGCAAAGAACGACGGTATTCTCAAAATGGAATCAAGTACTGAACTGCCTCCTGCATAAATCAAGTTGCCAAGTACATAAAAATCCCAAAAATCGTCTAAAACCCCATAAGCTGCTGCCCAACCAATAATCAGCAGTGGAAAAGTTATCCCACCCGCGATTAATGCGCCTGCATTCCTGAAGAAATTTTTAGGTTGAAAAGTAAAGACCAATGAAAATAGCCCAATGACTGCCGCTTGCGGGACTACCTGAATTTTAGCAAAAGGACTCATTCCCAACACAAAGCCTAACCAAAATAGCCCTGATAGTGCTAATGCTCGTCTGGATTTGTAATCCGGACGCAAACTGGCTTGCTCCCTTCTCCAAATGGACGGGGCCGCCCGTGCGGAAGGGCTGGGGATGAGGTTACTCAACAGCCAAAGTCCCCAATTCAACAGAAACACGGGCAATTGTTCACTCGAATAATGCACAAAATCAGCATCCTGTGTGAAGGTCACTAAAAATAAAGGTGGCAATAAGGCTAAACGAGCTACCGAACCATTGAAGAAATTTTTAACACTTTTGTAGAAAAACCACAAACTTCCCAGTACACAAAGCAAACCTACCAACTTGGCAGAAGTGTAGTTTATGGCAATTCCAAAAAAAGAAGGAAGAAGTAAAACATAATTGTCCAAAGGGCCAATCGTTGTCCCGTCCACCGATTGCCAATAAATAGGGTATTGCTGTAAAGTAAGAGCATGGGCAATCATCTGGCTTTCGTCAGGATTTATTTCCTGATTGAAAATGACGATTGGTAAGCGCATCAGTATCACCAATGTACCCGAAGCTACCAAAAAAAGGAGCTCCTGAATTCTGATTTTGTTCCCATACACCAACAATGCCACTGCCGCCGCCAATAGGTAGCCGAGCGCAAAGTAAACTACGGGAAAATCATCGAAACTTAGCACAGAGTAAGTAATCTGTTAGTTATAAATTAGAGACCCATTTTACTACAAACCGTGAACTGAAGACTGCGAACTGTCCATATCCTCTACTTTTTCAATAAAATCACGGTATTGAAGCACAGGGATAAATTGCTGTTGGGTGCGGTATTGTAACACCATAAATACTAAAAACAGTGAAATCAGGAAGGATTGCAGCACCACAATCAACAAAGCGGAACTTAACGTAGATGCCCAGCCCGGTGATGCATTGTTGATCCATTTCAAAAACAATACGACAAAAATGACAAACAGAGCTGCCACCGACATGCCAATGGAGAAAATCAAAATTCGAACCGCTGTTACGTCAATCAAAACCGAAATCGTACTGAGGCCATGCAAAACCAGCGATACAAAATTCATTTTACTTTCTCCCGCCAGTCGCTTTCCGCGTTCAGTAGGGACAGCCTCATACGGAATCCTTGATTTAATAATCCCTCCCGGAAAGTTGTTCCAAATTTCCGATACACGCACCAAGTTCTGCAAGCGTCGTTGAGGAATGAGTGAAAAATTGCCGAATGTGATAACCTTACCCGTCAACTGCCTGAAAATGAATTTATAAATTCCGTAAAAGAACCGAAAAGTAAAGCTTTCCTGACGTTTGGTCCGTTGGGCAAAAATAATACGGTCGGGTGATTTTTTAGAAGCGGCCACAAGGGCGTTGATATCTTTGGGCGCATCTTCGCCATCGGCATCCATCACAATCACCTTGTCACAAGCTACTTCTTTAGCAATGTAGGACAAGCCGATTGCTATTGCTCGTTGATGTCCAAGATTACGGTAAAGGCGCACTATCTGTACTTTTTGACCGCCGAAAGGTGCCAATCGTTCCAAATCCTGACTTGAGCAATCATCTACAATAACCAAAGACGTAGCAGCCAGTGTATCGGCCGCTACGTCTTCGTTAATGCGTTCGATGAGCAGGTTCAGCGCCTCCCAATCGTTGTATTGTGGTATGAGTATGACGTATTTAGGAGTCATTTAACAGTTACACAGGTAATGCTAAGCGAGCGGCAATACCGTCGTGAATTTGGCTAAGTGTGCTTTCGAGATCATACGACCAGTTCCAATCCGGATAATGACTCTTAAATTTGGTTAAGTCGCTTACGTACCAAATGTGGTCTCCGATACGGTTAGTCTCTGAATAATGATACGTCAATTTTTTGCCGGCGATTTTTTCACAAATAGCAATAGCTTCCAACATAGAGCAGTTGGCATAACGTCCGCCACCGGCATTGTAAGCTTCGCCTGGGCGTGGGTTTTGGTAAAAATGCCAAAACATATTTACTAAGTCGTAGCTGTGAATATTATCACGTACCTGTTTTCCTTTGTAACCAAAAATGGTGTAAGGATTGCCGGTAATTGTACATTTCATTAAATAGGCTAAAAAGCCGTGCAACTGCGCTCCGGAGTGATTAGGACCCGTTAAGCAACCGCCGCGAAATACCCCTACTTTCATTCCGAAATAGCGACCGTATTCCTGACACATAATATCAGCAGCTACTTTAGAAGCTCCAAAAATCGAGTGTTTGGTATGATCAAGACTATGGTGTTCGTCAATTCCATTTTTGAAATAAGCATGGTCTTCCGAAATCTCCCAACGAGTTTCCAATTCTACCAATGGAAGGTAATTGGGATTATCGCCGTATACTTTATTGGTAGAAGTAAAGATAAACACTGCTTCGGGGCAATTCTGCCGAGTCATTTCCAGCATATTGAGCGTACCTACGGCATTTACACCAAAGTCAGTAAAAGGCTCACGCGCTGCCCAATCGTGGCTGGGTTGTGCTGCTGCGTGGACGATAAGTTTAATATCAGCCCCATATTCTTTAAAAATGGGTTCCAGTTGGCTTACTTCACGAATATCTGCGCTATAGTGCTTATAATTAGTGTAAGCGTCCTGAATACGATTACGGTTCCATTCCGTGTTACCGTCCTGACCGAAAAAATATTGACGTAAGTTATTATCTACCCCAATAACGAGGTCAAATTTATCAGCAAAAAACGCTACGGATTCGCTTCCAATCAATCCGGCCGAACCAGTGACAAGTGCAATGTTCATACAAGAATCGTCTTTTTGAAGTGTGTTAATATTAGAAAACTTCTATTTTTCTTGAAATAAGGGTGTAAAATAAGCCAAAAAAGTTCAATTCGCCTAATCCGTAAAATAAGTCGTTTACTCCATTTTGTCCAATTTGAAGGTAAATGTTGTCCCTTTGTCCACTTTACTGGCTACTGTGATTTTTGAACCGTGAGCACTGAGAATGTGCTTTACGATGGCTAACCCCAGTCCTGTCCCTCCTTTTTCACGCGAACGGCTTTTATCGACTCTATAAAAACGCTCAAAAATTCGGGGCAAATGTTCCGACGGAATTCCGGGGCCATTATCCCGTACCGAAATCGCAAAATGTTTTTTATCTTCCTCAAAATGTACAATTACCTTACCATTATCATTCCCATATTTTATAGCGTTTTCGATAAGGTTAGTCATTACTTGGGAGATTCGTTGTGGGTCGGCCTTTACCCAAGCGTGTGGCATTTGATCTGGTTTGATTTTTAAAACGGTATTTCGCTGATTGGCTTTGTTTTCGAGTTGTTCACATACTTCTAAGGTAAGCAATCGCAAATCCACCTTTTCTTTGTGCATTCTGATTTCGCCCGTTTCCATTTGCGAGAGTGCTACCAAATCTTTCACCAGAGCATCGAGTCCGTCAAGACTCTTTGCTGCTTTCAGAAGAAATTTATCTCGCACTTTTTCGTCATACATCGCTCCGTCCAACAGCGTAAGTATGAATCCCTGCGCAGCAAAAATGGGTGTTTTCAATTCGTGCGAGACATCCGCTAAAAACTCTCGACGAAATACTTCCAATTTTTTGAGTTCATCAATCTCCTGCTGCTTTTTGGCTACGTAGACAAAAATTTCCTGATTAAGTTTCTTTAGCGGGTTTGAATTACTTACTATCTCTTTACGAGGAAAGCTAAAGTCTTTTAGTTTAAGTCGCTGAATAGTTTGGTGCATCTTGGTTACTTCTCGGTACACCAAAATTTCGATAGCATACAAAATCATAAAAAAAGACGCAGAAAAACTCGCTAAACCTACTACAAAAAGCATACTTTGGTTTACGCCATTTACAAAAGACAGAAATGCAACCGTAATAGTTGAGATTAGCAGAGCAAGTAAAAAAGCGGTAATGCGCGGATTGAGTCGCATAATTTTGGATAGAGGTGCTTTATTTCACAAAGTTAACCAAATATTTTTATCGAAATTTTAAGAAAATGTTTTGTCTTCTACCTGACTATCCGTAACTTTGCACTCCGTTTTGAAAATTGAAGCAAAGCAATGGCAAAGAAAGGTAACAGAATACAAGTAATTTTGGAATGCACTGCTCAGAAAGAATCAGGTGTTCCCGGGATGTCGCGCTACATCACCACTAAGAATCGTAAAAATACGCCGGCTCGTATTGAAATGAAGAAATACAATCCGTATTTGAAAAAAGTAACGGTTCATAAAGAAATTAAATAATTCGTCATTTGTTAATCGTTAGCCGCTTAATTGGTACTGTTAAACGATTGACTATTAGCAATTAACAAATCTAAACTATACTAACATGGCAAAGAAAGTAGTTGCAACCCTGAAAAAAGAAGGTGGTAAGACTTACGCCAAAGTGATTCAAGCAATTAAATCACCTAAGACAGGCGCTTACACTTTTAAGGAGGTCATCGTTCCCACCGATGAGGTACAGGCTGCGTTGAAAAACTAATCCGCATACTCTGTTACCACAACGATATTTGAGAAAGTCCCCTTGAGGGACTTTTTTTGTTGTACATTTGTTAAGTAGTAGCAGAATAAGATAGTAAAAGTTATTCTGTTTTAATAACTGTTATAAACTGTAAACGGCCGCACGGGCGGCCCCGCTACCGTAACATGGGTTTATTTGATTTCTTCTCTAAAGAAAAAAAAGAATCGCTCGACAAAGGGCTCGAAAAATCAAAAGAAAGTCTTTTTGGCAAGTTGAGCCGTGCCATCATTGGAAAATCCACCGTAGATGAAGAGGTACTGGACGAACTGGAAGAAATTCTCATCAGTTCAGATGTAGGTGTTGGTACCACTGTAAAGATTATAAAACGAATTGAAGACCGAGTATCGCGCGATAAATACACAAGCACCAGTGAGCTGGACACTATTTTACGCGACGAGATTGCTGCCTTACTGACCGAAAATCAGTCGGTCGATATTAAAGACAGTTATGAAACTGAGAACCTTCCCAAGCCTTACGTTATTATGGTGGTAGGCGTAAATGGCGCAGGAAAAACAACGACTATCGGTAAACTCGCTCATCAGTTCAATAAACGCGGTAAAAAAGTAGTGTTGGGAGCCGGCGATACATTTCGCGCAGCAGCGGTGGATCAGCTTAAAACGTGGGGGCAACGTGCAGGTGTACCCGTGATTGAACATGGAATGAATACCGACCCGGCGGCCGTAGCGCATGATGCGGTAAAAAAAGGCGTAGAAATGGGAGCAGACGTCGTGATTGTAGACACGGCAGGACGATTGCACACGAAAGTAAACTTGATGAACGAATTAACGAAAATCAAGCGGGTTATGCAGAAAGTGCTACCTGATGCCCCTCATGAAGTGCTTTTGGTATTGGATGGAAGTACGGGGCAAAATGCGGTAATTCAGGCTCGTGAGTTTACGAAAGCAACAGAAGTGACCGCTTTAGCTATTACAAAATTGGATGGTACGGCAAAGGGCGGAGTAGTCATAGGTATTTCGGATGAATTTAAAATTCCGGTCAAATACATTGGTGTTGGTGAGAAAATGGATGATTTGCAGGTATTTGATCGCACCCAATTTGTAGATTCCTTATTTAAAAAATAATAAACCCTGCAACTTTATGAAACCACTTCACGCACGTATAGGTGGGTACCGAGCTGGTGCCGTTCCTGACGATGTACAAAAACGTTCCACCAAAAAACGTAATTTACCATCCAAAGTTGATTTACGTAAATTCCTGACCAGTATAGAAGTACAAGTAGGAAATAGCTGCGTGGCCAATGCAATGGCCGGAGCTTATGAGTACTTGGCAAAACGCGAATTGGGAGATTCGGCAGATGTAAGTAGGCTGTTTATCTACTATAATGCTCGAAAATACCAAGGGGAAGAAGGCGAAGATAACGGGTCAATGATGCAGGATGCCATTGAGGCACTGAAAGAATATGGTGCCTGTTCAGAACAACTTTGGCCTAACGATGAAGAAATATTAACTGAAGAGCCAGACGAAGATTCGTATAATCACGGCAGTAATTTTAAAATTGTAGAAGCAGAATACGTTGAAACCGATTTAGATATCTGGCGGAGTGCGCTTGCCGATGGTTATCCCATTGCTTTTGCCCTAAATACATTTGACTCTTTTGATAAAGCCACGTCGAATAAAGGGCGGGTTATCATGCCCAAAAAGTCAGATAAAGTACGCAATACTCACGGTTGGCACGCCATGTTGTGTGTGGGTTACTCGGATCCTGACGAGGTATTTATTGTGCGAAACTCGTGGGGGGAAAATTGGGGCCAAAGTGGATATTGCTACATTCCTTACGCTTATATAATGGATGAGGATTTTAATGGACATGATTCCTGGATAATCAAAGCCGTTGAAAATTTATCTTACGATGACGATGTAGCGGTAGAGGATGACGATTCTCTGTTTTATAACGAAGATGCTTTGTATCTCGTCGATTTTTATATTCAGATAAAAGACGAAGACGAATTTAGCACTGCGTTGGAAGAACTTTGCCTCGAATATGTCGAATCAGAAGAAGATTATTATTTTGATTATGAGATGATTGAGGACGAAGAAGGGGTAGAATACTTAGAAATTTCTAATTTTGAAATTATAGTAGAAGACCCCGATGCGTTTTTGGAAGCATTGGATGAACTCTGTCTTGAATACGCTATTGATGAAGATTATGAGTACGAAATAGCAGAAGCAGAGTAGTTATTACTCTGCTTTCTGAACATTTTCTACGGAAGAATTTTGTCAATTACTTTCTCAGCAGTAGCCCGAATGGCGGGAACTGCCACAGAATTTCCAAATTGCTTATAAGCGGAGGCATCGGCAACAACGATTTTGAATTCATCAGGGAAGCCCTGCAATCTTGCCCATTCTCTGGGAGTCATTTTTCGGATGCCTTCGCGATTTACTTCTCCTTTTATTTTGGTTTCAGGGACAAAATTAGTGAGCCTGTGATCGTACACCAAATTTCTTTCACGGCCCATTCCACCCACTACAATGGCATTGGCAATGCCTTCATTCTCAATGATTTCATAGCCGAAACCGTTGCCTTTGTTTTCGTGCCTTTGTTTGTGGTTTACTAAAGTGGATAGATACTGAGTGGATAAGTAATATTTGACAGAGACGGGTTCTGTTTCTTTTACATCTTCAAATGCCACTGGAACTTTACTCGCTTCAGGATAGTCAAACGACGTGATGCCCAAATCGTTGCGAAAGCCAACTATGAAGATACGTTCTCGGTTTTGTGGAACTCCAAAATCCTTTGCATTCATTATTTGGGGCTCAGGAACAAAATAACCTAAATCTTCCCGCAGGGTGGCTAAAATGGTTGCCAGAGTGCGGCCTTTCTCGTGGTTTCGAAGCCCTTTCACATTTTCCAGAAAAAAAGCTTTCGGTTGTTTCTGTTTTATAATCTCAGCTACATCAAAAAACAGCGTTCCTCGGGTATCTTCAAACCCCCCGCGACGTCCGGCAATGGAAAATGCTTGGCACGGAAACCCGCCGCATAATACATCAAAGCCGTCGGGAATATGTTGCTTGGTCTCTTCTTTTTTAATATCGCCAAAGGGAAGTTCTCCAAAATTGGCTTTGTACGTTTTCTGCGCCTGCTCGTCCCACTCGCTGCTGAAAACACATTCGCCCCCCAAACTTTGAAGGGCCATTCGGAAGCCTCCAATGCCCGCAAAAAGGTCAATAAATGTAAACTTTGGATGAGTTATAGAAGGGAAAGGGATATTTTCTACGTTAGAAATTTCACTGTTGACTGTTTCGCTTACTGCCATTGAATCGTCTTTTGCTTTTATTGAAGCAAATATCTGTCTTTTTATCAACTTTTTTACGCTAAAATAGGTCTAACCACTTTTCCGTGCACATCCGTCAGACGATAGCGGCGACCTTGAAATTTAAAGGTAAGTTGTTCGTGGTCAATGCCCAGCAAGTGCATCACGGTAGCTTGAAAATCGTGAACATGGACAGGGTCACGAACAATATTATAGCTAAAATCATCGGTTTCACCGTGAATGTAGCCTTTCTTTACACCGGCACCAGCCATCCAAATCGTAAAACAACGCGGATGATGGTCCCGTCCATAGTTCTCTTTAGTAAGCTTGCCCTGTGAGTAAGAACCTCGGCCAAATTCGCCTCCCCAAACAACGAGGGTATCATCCAATAAACCTCTTTGTTTTAAATCCATCAACAATGCCGCCGAAGGTTGGTCAACGGATTTAGCCATGACTTTGATGTCATTGGGTAAATTTCCGTGCTGATCCCAGCCCTGATGATAGAGTTGAATAAATTTAACCCCTTTTTCGGCCAATTTTCTAGCCAATAAGCAATTGGCGGCAAACGTTCCTGCTTTTTTGGCTTCGGGGCCATACATGTCAAAAATATAGTCAGGCTCTTTGGAAATATCCAGCGTTTCAGGCACGGCAGTTTGCATTCGATAGGCCATTTCGTACTGCGCCATGCGACTGTTTATTTCGGGGTCAAGTACCTGTTTGTATTGGTCTTGGTGCATTTTGGCCAAGTAATCCAACATTCGACGACGACTCGTGCGGTCAATACCGGGAGGATTGTTAAGGTAAAATACGGGGTCAGGTCCGGAGCGAAAAACAACTCCCTGATGCACAGATGGTAAAAAACCATTTGACCATAACTTGGCATAAAGAGGTTGGTCACCTCCTTTTCCTTTGGAGAGTAAAACCACAAAAGCAGGTAAATTTTGATTATCAGAACCCAAACCGTAGCTTACCCATGATCCAAAAGAAGGCCGTCCGCCCTGCTGACTGCCCGTTTGAAAAAAGGTAATAGCCGGGTCGTGGTTGATGGCTTCGGTGTGCATGGAGCGGATAAACGTAGCCTCATCCGTAATTTTAGAAATGTAAGGAAGTATTTCACTGACCCACATCTTGCTTTGGCCTTGTTGGGCGAACTTGAAAGCCGAAGCAGCCAACGGAAAACTGCTTTGGCCGGCAGTCATTCCCGTAAGGCGCTGCCCTTTACGTACAGATTCGGGCAGTTCTTTGCCCCACATTTGTTCCAACTTAGGCTTATAATCAAACAAGTCCAGTTGGGAAGGTGCTCCGCTTTGGTGCAAATAAATCACGCGTTTTACTTTAGGCGCAAAATGCGGTTTTCCCAATACACCTCCTGTGCTGTTGGCAGCTTGAGCAGAATTATTCCCCAATAACGACGAAAACGCCGCTGCTCCCAACCCCATGCTGGCTTGCGATAAAAAATTTCGCCGACTCAATTGGTCGTGGGTATGTTGTTCCAGTTCTTCTAATGCGTTCATAATGCCTCCTCCCAACCCTCCTCCATGTTGGAGGAGGGCTTTTTATTTACGTTGGCTCTTTCTCCGAAAGAGTTTTGTATTCAATGATTTTGCTTAACACTGCGTTTATATCTTTTAAAACTTCATCGTTTGAGAATCGCAGTACTTTTAGCCCCAGTTCTTTAATAAGTGTTTCTCGATATTGATCATATTGAGCCACATCTGACAACTGATGAATGCTCCCATCTAATTCAATGACCAATTTCAGTTCATGACAATAAAAATCAGCTATAAATTGATGAATGCTATGTTGCCTTCTAAATTTCAAATCGTTTAATTTCCTTCCCCGTAATTGTTCCCAAAGTACTTTTTCAGCTTCTGTTGCTATTTTTCGTAAATGTGCAGCATTTTGAAAAGTACTTGCTTTAGCCTGATGAAAAAAAGGATAGTCCTGAGGTCTGGCAGGTTTTGAAGCATCTTCCATCGTAGCTAAATTCTTCAATTTTTAAACATAACCTATTACACTCCTTCTCCATTTTGGAGAAGGGGCAGGGGATGAGGCATTACCGCTTTATCACAAACTCATCAAAATTCATAATCGTACTTGCCACTATCGTCATGGCTGCCAATTCATTTTTATTCAATGACTTATCCACAGGATATTCACCTACACTCAATAATTCATCAGCTCGTTTGGGGTTCTTTGTAAAATCTTGGTATTCCTCCTGGTACAACTGCGTCATGGCTTCCAACTCGCTTTGTCGCGGCGGGCGCGACGTGAGTGAGTTGAAAATATAATTTATGGAATGTCGAGGGTCAAATGCAGATTGTCGAATCGGATTCTTTACTTCGACATTCTGCATTTTGCCTTCGACACTTTTCTGTGCCAAAACTCGGGCTGCTTCTACAAATTGCGGGTCGTTGAGGGTAACGAGGGCTTGGAGCGGGGTGCTGGTTTTTTGACGACGTACACTGCAAAAATGCCGCTCGGAAGCATCAAAGTTGAGCATCATGGGTGGGGGCGAACTTCGCTTCCAAATCGTGTACATACTCCGACGATATAGTGTATCGCCATGATTTTGAACGTATTGTACTGCATTTCGAGTAGCCAATGCTTCCCAAATGCCGTCGGGTTGATAAGGATGAACACTGGGCCCGCCAATTTTTGAACTCAAAAGGCCACTTGCCGCCAAGGCTGCATCCCGTACCTGTTCGGCCGAAATTCGATAGCTGGGTCCACGGGCATACAACGCATTATTGGGGTCTAATTCACGGAGTTTATCATCACAAACCGACGATTGCCGATACGTAGCCGACATTACGATGTACTTTTGCAGGGCTTTATAATTCCAACCCGACTCACGAAATTTGACAGCTAAGTAATCCAGTAATTCGAGGTGAGTGGGCAAATCTCCCTGATTGCCAAAGTCTTCCGCTGATACTACTAAGCCTTTTCCGAAGTAGCGCTGCCACATTCGGTTGACCATTACTCGCGCAAAAAGTGGGTTTTCTTCGTGAATAAGCCATTTTGCCAAGCCAAGGCGATTGCGCGGTAAATCTTTCGGAATCTTAAAAAATTGGTCAGGCGTGTCAGCCGTTACTTCTTGGTCCTGTGCGTCATAAGCACCGCGTTTGAGGATAAATGCCTTACGCGGATACTTGCGTTCCCGCATGACCATTACGTCAATTTCTTTGTTCAAAACGTCAGTTTCTTCTTTCAGAAGTTGCTTCCGCTCGGCCAGCAGTTTTTGATTTTTTGGGTCTATATTGGTAGTAAAATAGTCGAAAAGGCTTTCTTTTTGGAAATCGGTACGTTTATCAGCTGGCGTTTTTAGCGCTGTTTTTACAAAATCTTTTTGCCCAATCACACTGTGAACTTCCAACGGAGTCAGTTCGCGCGCAAAGACTTTCAATTCATCAACCGCATAGCCTTTGTAATTGTAGTCGTGCCGTTGACCAATCGAAAAGTTAGGCGCACCTGCTCCCCAATTGGTATGATTTTTACCCCAAAGTATACTTTCCCGTAATCCATCCGACATCACTCTTCCCGTAGCCCGTTGCCCATTAATATAAATTTTTAGCCCGTTTGCTTTGCTTGAACCATCGTAAGCCATCGTTATATGTGCCCAACGGTTAAGTTTGAGTACATAGTCTGTTTCAAAATCAATGGCATTATCGGGCCAAACGTTGCTTATTCTGAAAGCCAAATGACCATCTTCCAATCGCTCACATTCATAGCCTCTAAAGCCATTGAATGGGCCCAAGTTTCGGTTAAACAGCGGCCCTTTAAATTTGGGGTCAAGTAAACCTACCCACAAACTCACGGTAAAAGGTTGATTTCGTTCAAAAAAGCCCGAGATAGTAGGTACTTCTTTGTACTGCCCCCAACCATTGATACCTCGTATTTGCATAAAACTTTCTCCTACCAGCCGCACTCCTTTGCCACGCGGGCTTTTGATTCGAACGGGCAGAAAATCCAAATCACCGTTGGTTTCAAAATTCAGCGTATCATTGGCTAAATTCTTGAAAATCGGTCGTTTTTTATCTTTTTTCTCCCCCGCCATTCGTATATCCATCGAATCAAAAGGAACGTCAATGACTAAAGCAGATTGAGGAGAAATTAGCGGTGCTTTATCGGCTTTGGCTACCCATTGTTCAAACCGTTGACGTAATGCGGTGGCTTCTTTCAGTTGACTTTTAGTAACATCTGACAAATTTTCTTTGATGAATCGCAGTTGCTTTTCGGCTTCGGGTTTAGGAAGCGTAACCGTTGGACTGGGTTCGCCGTTGTAAGGAATTTGGCCGTATTCGTTGTTATTGTTAAAAAACGCAAACAGCGAATAATAATCTTTTTGACTGATGGGGTCATATTTGTGGTCGTGACAGCGTGCACATTCGACCGTAAGCCCTAAAAAGGCTTTTCCGAAAGTATTGGTCCGGTCGGCAATGTACTCTACAAAATATTCCTGCGGAACAATCCCGCCTTCCTGACTTTGTTGGTGATTTCTGTTGAAAGCCGTGGCTATCAAATGTTCTTTTTGAGGATTAGGCAACATATCGCCCGCTAATTGCCAAGTAACGAAGCGGTCAAACGCCAAATTTCGATTAAAAGACTTAATGACCCAATCGCGGTAAGGCCACATCGTGCGCAGACCGTCATCCTGATAACCGTGAGTGTCGGCATAACGCGCTATATCCAGCCAATCTGCTGCTTGATGTTCGCCAAAATGGGTGTTTTGTAGTAATTGGTTGACTACTTTTTCGTACGCATTGGGAGAAGTGTCTTTCAGGAAAGCCTCTACCTGTTCGGCAGTAGGGGGGAGCCCAATCAAGTCCAGATAGACACGCCGTAATAGCGTAGTTTTTTGTGTCTCAGACTGCGGTTTCAGGCTTTTATCTTCTATTTTTTTGAGTACAAAACGATCAATGTCATTTTTAACCCAAGCTTCATTTTTGACTTTGGGTAATTTGGGCTTAACAGGTGCTACAAACGACCAATGCGGTTTATATTCAGCACCTTGCTCAATCCATTTGATAAGCGTTGCTTTTTCTTCGGCCGACAGTGTCAGGTGGGTCGAAGGTTCAGGCATTACGTAATCGGGGTCTTCTGATAAAATACGGTGAACGAGGTCGCTTTGGGCAGGGTTGCCTTTTACAATGGCTTTTAGGCCACTCTCGCATTTTTTATCGTATGCCGCATCGGCGATATCCAAACGTAAATCGGCCTTTTGTTTGTTCTTATCAGGCCCGTGGCAGGCAAAACATCTATCTGATAAAATTGGCTTTACGTGGAGGTTATAGTCCACCTTTTCGGGCAAGGTAGCCGTCGCTTTTTGTACATCCAGAGGCAAATCAATGCTGCCTCCGCAGGCGCTTAGCATTGCCGCTGACACTACCCATACACTCCAATTACAGAAGACACGCTTTTTCATTTTACAATACAAATACGGTTAACAAAACCACTTATTATAAAAAGTTGGCAGTATGGTAAATATACTGAAAAATGGGCAAAAAATATTACTCAACGAGCAAGTATCGTTCTGTTGTTTGTGTACTTTATTTGAGCGAAGTTGTTATTTCTGACTCAATACGGTAGTGGTATCACTTTTGTCCTGTTCCTGTTTTTGCTTTCTAAAATAGCGGCGGAATAGGAAGTTATGCTGAAGTGCTTCTAAGTTTTGGTCTAATTTTCGACTGCTGCTGGTTAAATTTTGAAGTGTAGTTTTGATTTGAGTAGCCGCTGTTTCGTCATGAAGCAATACGCCAACGGGGCTTTTGCGGTCGGGGGTAAGTTCGTTTGTTATTCCTTTGGCTGACTCTTGCAGTTGGGCCACTAAAGTACGTGCAGTGGAAGCGGTTTCGTTTAACTTGGCTACCGTTAAGCGTACATTGCCCATAATGAGCGTGTCCGTAGCTAAGTCGTTGGCCAAACCTCCTTTTTGATTGAGTTTGGTACCGTAGCTGCTCAAAGAAGCCGTCAGTTTTTGAGCATCTATAGAAGCGTTTCGTAAGGTAGCCATTGTTTTTTCTAAATCTACGTACATCTTATCATCGGTCAATAATTTCCCTACCGACCCTTCTCCTTTTCTGATGCTCTGAGTTATGCCTTTCAAATCGGTCGTTATGGCCAAAATGTTTTTGTTGTTGGCTTGAAGCGTGTTTAAAATTTCCTGTTGCCCGTCTTCTTTTATTACTATCAACATATCACCCTCTTCGATAGCTGGCATTTTAGGACTGCCTCCCGTAATGACCACGATTTTATTGCCAATTAATCCATCCGTACTGATTTTAACATGGGCATCTTTACGAATGTATTGTTGCGATTTTTCTTCGATGCTCAAATCAACTTCTACCTTCGATTTGTCATAAAAACGGATGGATTTTACTATGCCGACTTTAACACCGGAAAACCATACATTATTGCCTTTTTTAAGGCCGTTTACGTCATCAAAAACAGATCTTACCGTTATTTTGCTGATAAATGCTTTTCGCATACTGCCAATCGTCAGGACTCCTACAATAAGTATAGCAAGGCCAAGAAAGACAAAGATTCCGACGGTGACGGCGCGCTTATTGGGGTTATTGGGTGATTGCATGGGTGGTGTGGGATGATGATGGAGGATTAATGAAATTATAATCGTAAAAGTTCTTAACCTGCTCTTCGTTTGTGTCGAAGACTTCTTCAAAGGTTCCTTGGCGGAGAAAACGTCCTTCCAAAAGCATTAGAATTCTATCTCCCGTAACTTTGGCACAGGTCAGATCGTGGGTAATAATGATGGAGGTAGTGTTATAACGACTTCTTACTTCGTTGATCAGTTTGTTGATTTCTATACAGGTAATGGGGTCTAAACCCGCAGTAGGCTCGTCGTAAAGCATTATCTCAGGGTTTAGGATGAGCGTTCTGGCAATTCCAATACGTTTGCGTTGCCCTCCCGAAAGTTCAGAAGGCATCTGATGAAGCGTTTTTTTCAACCCTACCGAATCCAGTACCTCTGCAACCTTGCGATTGATTTCGCCCCGACTCAAATTTTTAACGTTTCTGACCAAGGGGAATTCCAAATTTTCACCAACAGTCATACTGTCATAAAGGGCACTGTTTTGAAATAAGAACCCTAACTTTAATCGTAATTCGCGCAATTGTTTATCGTTCAAATCAGCCACTTCCTGCCCCAGTACTTTCACGCTACCTTTATCGGGAGTTAATAAACCTGAGATGATTTTTATTAAAACCGACTTCCCTGTTCCCGAACGTCCCAAAACCACTACATTTTCGCCTCTGTATACATCAAGGTTCACGTCGCGCAGCACGTGCAGGTCTCCGAATGATTTATACAAACCTCGGATGGTGATGACGGATTCTCGTTCTGTTGTATGATTAGCCATAGATGCGAATGGTGAATGAGCGAATTGTGATTTAGTGAATAATTGTAAATAGATTATGAAGTGTTTAATGTACGAAATTGGTTTAAGGTGTTAATAAATAATGTTTAAGTGATTGAATATTAAAAAATTATTCACGAATTCACCATTAACTAATTCACAATTACCATCTATCTAAACCAGTTCGTAACCTGAACAATCGCAACTTCTTCCAAAAAAATCAAGAACATAGAAGTCACTACTGCGCCGTTGGCGGCTTCTCCTACGCCTTGAGTACCTTTATTGGCATAATACCCTTTGTAACAACCCACTAGTCCAATGGTAAATCCGTAAGCAACGGCCTTTATCAAAGCAGAGCCGATATCTAAAAAGGTGATTTGCTCGAACGCATTTTGAAAGTAGGCCTGAAGGTTCGTCTCTTCGTTGAGGGTAATGTCCAAAAAAGAGCCCATTAATCCCACAAATGCACAATAGAAGGACAAGATCGGGATAGTAATCGTAGTGGCTAATACCCGGGTTACTATCAAAAATTTAAACGGATTCACCGCCGATACTTCCATCGCATCTATTTGCTCAGTGACCCGCATAGATGCCAATTCAGCTCCAATACTTGATCCTACTTTTCCCGCACTGATGAGGGAAGTAATTAAAGGAGCCAAAGCTCTCACAATGGCAATGGAAACCAAAGATGGCAACCAGGAAGTAGCCCCAAATTCCATCAAAGACGGACGCGACTGTTTGGTAAAAACCATCCCGGTAATAAAGCCAGTCAGTGAAATCAGCGGCAATGATTTATAACCTATTTCAAAGCATTGTTTGATTAATTCCTGAAACTCAAACCCGCCCCCAAAAATTTCCATAAAAAAACGCCTTGTGAAGATGTAAGCTTCATAAACACGTAAAGAAAAATTGTCAATTCTTTTTGAAATGACGTATGATTTGGGGTGTGATTTCATAGATGCTGTTCAAAACGTTTCCAATTGGGGAATTTTATCCCCAATTTTTAAAGTGATAACGGACAAAAAACGTATATAGTCATTTATTTGTACTATTTCTTTTATCAAAGGCTTTATAGGCCGAATCAAATGTTTCACCTGATTTTATACGGTTTATTAAGCCGGGAATGTGTTGTGTCCCTGTATTTGTCAACCATCTGGATACTTCCATCCCTGAGGTCATATAGGCTAACATAACATGGCCCTCACTTCCACTAAAAAAACCGTGCAAGGAACTGATTTCATGTAAGCTTAGCACCGTCTGCCCGCCATTGGAAACGTAGGAACATTCATCTTTATAGTCCAGATAACGTTGTACACTATCGGAGGTTGCCACAAAACGGTAGTCTACCATCAGGGCTAAACCTTCATTGAACCATTGGGGAATCTCGCGGGTAGTTTTCCACCAACCCAGACGCGTAAAAAGTTCGTCATGGCACATTTCATGAGCAATTACGTCGGTATTCAGTCCATCAAGATTAAGCACTATAAATGAAGCCCCCCAAGGGGTGCCAATGCTGCAACCTGCACCCTCATCGCTGTTGCAATAGCGATGGTATTGTTCGGTACTTTCACATAAGATGATGGTGGCATCGCCAACGGGTTTTCCCCACAATTCTGCAATACGCTTGCGAGCTTCGTCAATGGATTGAGTTGCTTTGAGAAGATGTTTGGGAGGAGTTGTTGGACTTACATAGAGGCTGGGTTTGACCTTTGTAAAATCCGAATAACCAATCCATTGGCAGTGCCAAAGGTGAGGGAAAAGAACATAATAACTGATTGTTATACCTAGAATGACAAACAGTAGCCACGAACAAAATTGACGAATGGGCATTATTCCAACTCAACGTTCATTTTGGCTAAATAAGTACCAATATTCATCATAATGTCGTCCTGGAGCAGGATATCTTTGTTCCAGTTTATAATGCGCCAATCTTGGTCAGGCTCTGCTACAATGACGGTTTGTGTAGGAGTAAGTACCCAAATCACTCGTTGAACCCCAAAATCCAGTAATTTTTGCGTCTTTTTGGTTAGATATTCATTATCAGTAAAGTTCGTGTTGTCAATTTCGACATCTACCTCTATTTGTAAAAGAGGAGGTGATTGGAAATAGTGCTTGTCAAATTTGGTCAATTGTTCAGCTTTATAGACAATCAAATCTCCTGATAAATTAGTGTGGTGTTCTAAATGCAAACCAGGTTCCCCTGAAAAAACAAAATATAAATCCTCCTCTAAAAACTTCAATAGAATTCGTTGGATATAATTAATTATTAATATCTGTAAACTACTGACACCCATAATATCTTCTACTTTTTTACCCCCAAACATAACAGTGCGGTACCCTTTATAGTACACAGGTTTTCCGTCAAGTACCTCTTTGATGAGATATTCAGGTGCTTTCCGAGGACGTTTAGGATTTTGAATAATAGTTGTCATGTCTAACACATTATGTTCACTTAATCAAATTTAGGGATAAAAATCAGGTTAACAAAATGCCGAAATGTCAATTTCTAACGCCAGAGCAGCTTCTTTAATGATATTCTGTTGGAAGGTTGGGCCAATGTCAGACAACTTTGCTTCACCCAAAATTAACTGACTAATGGTTTCATTACTAAGTACATAAGGGGCAAATAAAAGACTGTATTGCTGTTCAATCCAACGTTTAATAGGCAGAAAAATTCCATCACGTAATGCATTAATGCGAGTTGCCCGTTGTTGGGCTTCGGCGATTTCCTGTCGGCTCAACTGACGTTTAAACTTAGGCAGTTGAGAATCTTCCGCAGCTCGTTGGGCTTGTTGGTATATAGCTTTGAATTTTTCGGCCACCAATTCATTTTGAATTCGGTAGTGAATGCCTTTCAGGCTCATCCAATCGTCTAATACAGCCGGTTGTTGCAGTATCTCATAAATGATACTCTCCGGAATGACTTGATACACAGGTTTGCTGATGCGTTGCGCCTGCTCGTCGCGAAACCGATAGAGTTCATTTAAAATATATTGGTCAAAAGGATGGAATTCCTTTTGTTCTTTAAAACTCAAAAATGTGCTTTTAGTCTTAGGGGCGTAGTTCTTTTGTTCCAAAAACAACATACTTTGTTGAAACCACTCCCAGCGATTTTGAGCTTGAAGTCGCTCCGTAAATACCTCTCTCAACTTGAGTAAATAAATTACATCGTTAGTCGCATATTCCAATTGCAAGGGTAACAACGGTCGTTTGAGCCAGTTGCTTTGCTGTTTTTTCTTATCGGATTCAATCCCCAAAACTTCGTTTAAAACACTTCCTAAGCCTATTTTTTCAAAATTGAGCAACTTAGTAGCAATACTGGTGTCAAAAATGCCGCGCGGGGAACAGCCGTGTAAATAGAAAAGCCGCATATCTTCCCCGCTGTCGTGCAGCACTTTTTCGACGTTGGGATTTTCCAAAACTCGCCAAAGCGAAGATAAATCCTGAATTTCGAAAGGGTCAATCAAATAGCAGGCATCTGGCGTGGCAATTTGAAGTAGACAAAGTTTGAAACCATAGGCGTAGTGATTGTTATCGAATTCGGTATCAATGGCAAACGCCTCTAAACGGTTCAGATGTTCGGCCAAGCCTATAAATTCTTCTTGGCTCTGAATAAAAACGGGAATAGACATAGTGCCAAAAGTAGCGAAAACACGCCATTCTGTCTATAATTTTTAGGAAAAACCAACGAAATCGTGTCAAAATTTCCGCTTTTTTTCGTAGGCACGACTATTGTGCAATTTCTATTCATAAGCCGATAGACCATTACAAATACTATTTAATACCGTTTTAGCCATGAATTTTAATCAATATACCATCAAAGCGCAGGAGGTTGTACAGCGGGCTGTGCAAATTGCGCAAAGCAACCAACAACAGGTAGTGGAAACGGGTCACATTCTGAAAGCTATTTTGGAAGAAGACCCGAATACGTCGCAGTTTTTAGCAAAAAAAGGGAACGTATCCCTTCAAACACTCAATACAAAACTGGAAGTCATTGTAAACGGCTATCCTCGTGTAGCTGGTACCGCCAATACAGAATACCTCAGCAACGACCTGAATGCCGCATTTCAAAAAGCCCAGAGCTATCTGAAAGAGTTTAATGATGAATTTGTAAGTATAGAATTGCTCTATTTGGGATTGGCTGCTGGCAAAGACACCACGGCAAAGCTCATGCAGGAAGTAGGATTAAAAGAAAAAGAACTATTAGTAGCTATCAAAGAATTAAGAGGAAAAAATAATCCTGTGAAAGACCAAAATGCCGAAGCTAAATATCGCTCGCTTGAACGGTACAGCAAAAATTTGAATGAAATGGCTAAAGCGGGAAAAATTGACCCTGTCATTGGCCGAGACGATGAAATTCGCCGGGTATTGCAGATTTTAGCCCGCCGTACCAAAAATAATCCCATGCTCGTAGGGGAACCTGGGGTAGGTAAAACCGCTATTGTAGAGGGGCTTGCTCAACGTATTGTGCAGGGTGATGTGCCCGAACAATTGAAAGAAAAACAAATTATTTCTTTGGACATGGGGCTGCTCATTGCGGGAGCCAAATACAAAGGAGAATTTGAAGAACGTCTCAAAGCCGTTATCAAAGAAGTGACGGATTCTGAGGGACAGGTTATTTTATTTATTGATGAAATTCACACGCTCATCGGGGCGGGGGCCGGAGGTGAGGGCGCCATGGACGCTGCCAACTTGCTCAAACCAGCCCTCGCGCGGGGCGAACTTCATACCATTGGGGCGACAACTATCAAAGAGTACCAAAAGTACATTGAGAAAGACAAAGCCCTCGAACGCCGTTTTCAGGTAGTTACTGTCGATGAGCCTAATGAAGCAGATGCCATCAGTATTTTGCGGGGTATCAAAGATAAATACGAGCTTCACCACGGGGTGCGTATTCAGGATGATGCCGTCATTGCGGCGGTAGAATTGTCAAGTCGGTATATTTCAGACCGTTTCTTACCTGACAAAGCCATTGACCTTATGGATGAAGCGGCGGCTAAGTTGCGTTTGGAAATGGACTCTGTGCCAGAAGAACTTGATGACATCAACCGTCGTATTATGCAGCTGGAAATTGAACGCGCTGCCATTCGTCGCGAAAACGACAAAGACAAAGAGTCGCGTTTGAATAAAGAGATTGAGGATTTGAACGAAGACCGCAATGCCCTTAAAGCTCAATGGGAATTGGAAAAAGGGAAAATTACGGAAGTGCGTGCGTTGAAAGAACAACTGGAACAACTTCGTCTTGAAGCCGACCAAGCGGAACGGACAGGTGACTATGGGAAAGTAGCCGAACTTCGTTACGGAAAAATTCCTGAAATTGAGAAAAGGTTAGGTGAAAATAACCAAGATAAGCGAGCAGAAAGTCATACGCTTATTCAGGAAGAAATAACAGCGGAAAATATCGCGGAAGTAGTCGCCAAATGGACGGGTATTCCAGTGAGCAAGATGCTGCAAAGTGATCGCGAAAAATTATTAGGCTTAGAAGCCGAACTTCAAAAACGCGTAGCCGGGCAGGAAGAGGCCATTCAGGCCGTATCTGATGCCGTACGTCGTTCACGGGCGGGTTTGCAAGACCCCAAACGCCCCATTGGCAGTTTCTTATTCTTAGGTCCGACGGGTGTTGGTAAAACCGAATTGGCAAAAACCTTGGCAAACTATCTCTTCAATGACGAAAATGCCATGGTGCGGATTGACATGAGTGAATACCAGGAACGACACGCTGTAAGCCGTTTGGTAGGTGCGCCTCCGGGCTACGTGGGTTACGATGAAGGCGGTCAATTGACCGAAGCTGTGCGTCGTAAGCCTTACAGTGTGATTTTGTTGGACGAAATAGAAAAAGCGCACCCTGATGTTTGGAACATCCTGTTGCAGGTATTGGACGATGGCCGCTTGACCGACAACAAAGGCCGCCTTGCCAATTTTAAGAACACTATCATCATCATGACTTCCAACATTGGCAGCGAGATTATCATGGAGAAATTCAAAGAAGCGGGCAGCAAACTTGAAAAAGGCTGGAAAATGTACTTTAAAGAAGAAGCCAAAAATGATGTGTTGAGTCTGTTGAAACAAACGGTTCGTCCTGAGTTTCTGAATCGGATTGATGAAATCGTTCTCTTTGATCCATTGAGCCACGACAACCTCAAACAAATTGTACGGATTCAGTTCAACCACATCAAAACATTGTTGGCCGAACAGGGCGTGACGATAGATGCCACCGACGAGGCCCTCGTCAAACTCTCCGAAGAAGGCTATGAGCCTGCGTTTGGTGCGAGACCGCTGAAACGCGTGCTCCAAAAACGCATCCTAAATGAGCTTTCTAAGCAGATTTTGAGTGGAAGAATCACCAAAGATTCCGTGATCATGATGGAGTTAGGCGAAAACGGAGAAGTAGTTTTTGAGAATATAAGCGATGTGAAAGTCGAAGTGTAACATTCAAAACTAAAATAATTAAGAAGCCCCGCTGAAAATTGCAGCGGGGCTTCTTAATTATTGCTCAAATTCTATATCCTTATAAATTTCATTCAGGGTTAATTTTTGCCCCATGAGCTCAAATGATTCTTCCATTTGAGTATAGTCGCGAAGTTCCCAATGATGCGGGCCTTTGCGTTCATACACGGTCACAAAAGGCTGGTATTGACTTACGAAAATCGCGTATTGTAAAGAATCTATT
This sequence comes from Runella sp., assembly GCF_027484545.1. Taxonomy (GTDB): domain Bacteria; phylum Bacteroidota; class Bacteroidia; order Cytophagales; family Spirosomataceae; genus Runella. The sequence goes on from NZ_JAIXST010000063.1 coordinate 38,991, forward strand.
TTTTTGTAAGCCAGCAGTTTATCGCCAAAATCGTGAGAAATTGTGCTTTTGGAGCTAACTTCTACCACAATAACGGGATTACTGATTTTGGCTTTTGATTTTTTGCCCGAAGGTAAAGTGACAAATGCCGGTTCTCCTTTTACAACTGAAACATCAGCGTTGAAATCCGTTGGGGACAATACATCAGCAATATGAATTTTGATATTGCTTCCTAAAACCGAGAAGCCTGTAAGGTTTTCTAAAAGAAGGGTTAATAAATAGCCGATACGGATAACTAATTTTTCGTGAAAATAACTCGCATTACCCATGATTACGATTTCATTATTAAAGTATTCGATAGTAAACTCACATTTCTCTACCCATTCGAGATATTCCTCAAAAGAGGCAGGAAAACGCAGTGTTGCATCTTCTCCAATCGCTTCTAATTCAGTTAGTGTTGTCGGTATTTTTAGGGTTTTTACCATCGTACAGCCTGATTGTTTCTTAAAGATACAGGAATTTAGTCGGCAAAAAAATCCCGTCGGAGTTCGGCGGGATTTTTGAAAAAGAGACATTTAGCGGAATTTACAGCTTGCTATCTGCTTTCAAATACGTTTTATTTCCATTGGAATTGATGTAATACTGACCGCCGCGAGGGCCTTCGTAGATCGTACGGCCTTTGTCATCTTTGCCTGCTACTTTGTCGGCACCGGCTACTTTTTTACGAGTACCTGTGTCGGCTTCTTTGCCATCGTCGTTTTTAGCGGTGGTTTTGGTCTTGGCAGTCGTGGTTTTCTTATCTGATTTATCAGCCACTACATCTGCCTGACGGTCGGATGTTTTAGTGCCTTTTTTGTCGGCTTTCTCTTCTTTTTCTTTTTTAACTGTTTCTTTCTTTTCAGCTTTGTCTTCTTTGTCGGCTTTTGTGCCTTTTGATTTTTTAGCGTCAGCCTTGTCTTCTTTATCTTCCTTATCGGCCTTTGTACCTTTTGATTTCTTAGCTGTTTCTTTTGTGTCCGCCTTGTCTTCTTTGTCTTTTTTTGTACCTTTTGATTTCTTAGCTGTTTCTTTAGTGTCCGCTTTGTCTTCTTTTACTTTAGCCTCTTTTTTTTCCTTTTTAGGCTTTTTCTCATCTTGAGCCACCGTGTCAAATAGTACGCCTGAGCAAATTACAGTGATTAATAGGGCAAGCAACTTTTTCATTTTTTTTTAAGGATTAAGTTAAATAAACGGTTTGTTTCAAATGTATTGCAAATTTTTAAAATTTAAAGAAAAGATTGTGCTTTTTAATTGCTTTTTAAACCGTTAGACGTCACCCCAAGAGCATTGTCACTCTTTTAAACTGATAAAAATCATGAAAAAAGCCTTTTTAATACTCAGTTGGCTGGGTTCTTTGTCCGTATCAGCTCAACTACCTACCCCACAATTTAAAATACAGGTTGTTGATAATCAGATTGCTATTGGATATGGCTTGGCCATTGGAGATGTAGATGGCGACAAAAAACCGGATATATTGCTTGCTGACCAAAAAGACATCGTTTGGTATAAAAATGATGGAAGCAGCGGTCCTTGGAAACGGTACGTAATGGCCACAAATCTGACTTCCAAAGACAATGTCTGCATCGCCGCCCGTGATATAGACGGTGACGGTCGCGTGGAAGTGGCGGTGGGAGCAATGTGGAATCCCGCCGAAACCAAAGATTTGACGCAATCAGGTGCTGTGTTTTATTTAATTCGCCCCAAAGACGCTACTCAACTTTGGGAACCTGTGCAACTGCATCACGAAATCACCACGCACCGGATGCGTTGGGCGCAGGTTAACAAAAACAAATACCAATTGATTGTAGTGCCTTTGCACGGTTTAGGCAATGTCAACGGCGAAGGGACAGGGGTGAAAATTCTGGCGTATGATGTTCCCAAAAATCCTAAACAACCGTGGTCGTATCAAATGCTGGATTCTACGTTACACATTACTCATAATTTTGAAATTTGGGAAGACGCCGACGCCACAAAAGTGCTGATTGGCAGCAAGGAAGGCGGCAAAGTAGTGTCTTACAAAAAGAATCAGTGGCAACCGACGGGGCAATGGATGGGCGAGGGTTTGGGAGTAGGAGAGGTGCGGCGGGGAATTTTACCCAATAAAGAATCTTTCGTGACAGCTATAGCACCCTGGCACGGAAATCAACTGGTTGTTTTGAATTCCAAAAGCAATACAAAAGCAATATTGACCGACCGCCTGAGCCAAGGTCATGCGCTGGCCTGTGGTGATTTTTTGGGTTTGGGTTATTCACAAATAGCTGTGGGTTGGCGCAATCCCAATGCTGATAAAAAAGTGGGTGTTCGATTGTTTGTCCCCAAAGAGGCCAATGGCGAAAACTGGGAGGAATTCATATTGGACGAAAGTGTGCGAATGGCTTGCGAAGACCTTCAAGCCGCTGATTTGGATGGCGATGGCGATTTGGACATCATTGCAGCAGGACGGGCTACGCTTAATGTGCTGATTTATTGGAATCAACGAATAACAAAATAATAGAGCGCTTAGAATAAACCTTTCATGCCGCGAAGCATTTCATGCGCCACTTTTTCGGGTGCAAAGGGAGCTACAATGGCACGGGAAGCTTCGCCCATGCGAGTTAGATTGTTGGCATTTTGAACGAAATAGTGCATTTTATTCACTAAATCCTGCTTTTGGTGGGGATTGAAGGTAAAACCATTTTGCCCGGTCTTTACCAAATCGTCTACACAGCCTGATGGCTCTGATACCAATACGGGCAAGCCGCAAATCATAGCTTCATTGACGACTAATCCCCAAGGTTCGGATTCACTCGGCAAAACCAATACATCGGCCAAAGCCAAATATTCGGCAACTTCATACCAAGGTACTCCTGCTTCAAACCGAATAGTAGTGTTGTTGTGAGCAAGGCGTTGCAATTCGCCTTTTTGCTCTCCTTCGCCTAAAAGCACTAATCCCCAATCAAAAGCTTCCGCGCTGATTTCAGCAAAAGCGTCTAAAAGCAACGGTAAATTTTTAGGGGGAATCAAGCGGCCGACAAAAATGAAGTTATAACGTGCCCAATTTTTGGCTTTTTTATGACTGTCGCGCTCACCAATTGCCTTTTGATAATGTTCCAAAATCACCTCGTTATCCACCACTGCAGCTTTTTGGGTAAGGATTTGGGAGGGTTTTGCCCCTAATTTTTCTAAATAAGCGGCAGATGATTTACCAAAACAAAAAAAAGCGTCAGCGCGTCCGAGCAAAAACTGTTTAAATCGCTCTTTGGCTCCCATGCGCACGTGGTCACGCACGTTGGATTCATTGGAAATGACCACTTTTATCCCCATCAGTTTGGCGTAAAACAACAAAGCCCACTGAGCAGGGTCATACCAACCCGTCAGATTCAGTACATCGGGGCGATAGCTGCGAATTTTTTTGAACAATGCTTTGGTCCGAGGCCAAAGAGCCACTTGATCCAATGAAGTATTGAAAAGCACTTCGTAATCATAATCGTAGCGAAATGCCTCGGCCTCACCCATGTTAGCTCGACTTTTTTCGGAAAGAGCGATTTGAACTACGTGAATTTGAACGTCATATTGGGGAGCCAATCGGTGCAATTCACTGAATAGTTTGGACTTATAATGCGCCCAAAGTTGATTATGAACGATGAGTACGCGCATGACGGGCAAAATAAGCGTCGAGGTATTGTTTCAAAATAGGATACAGGTGCTTTGCCATGAAGGCTTGCCCTTTGGCATTGTAATGAATACTGTCAAAATCCGGACTTCTGAACAAGTCTTTGGCAGGATGCAGCTTCAATTCTTCTATCACCGGAATGTGATTTTTACGGGCAAACGCCAAAATTTCTTCCCCCTGACTATCGTAGCGATTTTGTGCAATTTCGGGTAATTCCGGATGCAGATACATCAAAAACGGAATGCCAAGAGCTTTGGTCGTGTCAGCTAATTTCTGAAAACCCGGGTTGAAAACAGTGCCAAATTTATGAATAACATCGTTGGGAGCTTTTTGAGTAGCGGGGCCAAAAAACTCTTTCAAAGGCACTTCTACGTAATGATAGACAAACAGGGTATAAATGTAGCGATGCCAAAATTCATACAAGGCGACTTTGTATTGTTTATCGGGATAATTGGGATTAGTTCCTACTACTTTATGGTGACTCATGTTGTCGTAGGCATCGTGGCTGCTCGTTACTAAACAAACTACATCTGCCCCAAAGAATCCTTTCTTTTTTAGAAAGGCAAAGACATTGTCGGGCCCCCATGAACCCGCTGAAATATTGAGTACCCGAACAGGCTTTTTGTAGTGTTCGGTAAACTGTTTTTCCAAAATTGTTGAAGCCAAATTATCGTGGTCGGTGGGATTTCCGCCATTGATTACCGAATCTCCTACCAGCAAAATGACCGTGGTATCGGTGGGATTAATGGATTCGCTGCGTATCGAAAACTCGTTGGTACGCACCACATTTCGGAAACGAAACCGATATTGATTGGGAGCAAAAACGTACTCAAAATCAGGGTCTTCGATGTAGAGAGGTGCGTTGCAAAAGCCAAATCCAAAGCGCAAAACCAATTCAGCTATTCCAAGAATAGCCAACACAATAATCAACCTTTTGCGCCAATAGTTCACGATTTTATGAGTGATTTTAACTGCCTAATGTTGTTACTTTCCTTCGTAAATTTTAAACTTCTTTGTTTGCTTCACCAATCGAAATTGATAGTTCGGAAATTGACTTTCCAATGACGGGCTACTTGGAAGTTGTTGGTAAGCTTCATGCACAAAAGCATATAAAGTTCCACCTTTCCCTTCATAACGGTCAGCTAAAAATCCGCAGCCTTTGGCGAATTTATAATCAATACTTCCCACCAATTTACGAGCCTGAGTTGCATCTACATTGAGTGAACCGGAAGTGAAATACAAAATGTTGCCGGGCTTGTCAACAGCATGAATAAAAGTCAAGTCTTCAGGGGTAGCATGACGTAATGCGAAACCGGCGCTTCCTGTGGCCGATTCATTTTTGATTTCTAATTTTTTAATAACAAACGAGGCTAATCCATAACCCGTATTCAGGATAATGAGTGCCCAAAATGCCAATTTTAGAACGGCTTTCGGGCGACGTAGTTCGACTAATAATAAAGGTAAAAATAAATAGGCAACGATTTTAGTGTGGCGATACTCAATGGAAATTTCAGCTCCTTTGTTATAAAGCAGCAGAAAAACTCCACAATACACGATATAGAATCCTATGAAAATTCGACGTGCATCTGCGAATTTTGTTCGAGAAACGATCCATAACAGGCCAACAAAGCCACCAAACATCAAAACATAATAAACCCCGTGGCCCCACCATGGAAGCTCAGTACGTTGCAGCAGTTGGGGATACATCTCTGCAATACTGAACCAATGAGTTAATGGATAAGTTAGTGTTTCAAACGATGCCCATGCTATTTTGAAAGGTTGACTTGTACTTGTAATTGGGCTGGTACCAAGATTAATAAATCCGAATTGAGTAAGTGCCAAATAGAATAACATACACCCGCCTACTGCTACAGTAGTCCAAAAAGAAGGGTTAAAAATTTTCCTGCTCTTGGATAAATCCGTTAAAAAAGCTAACCCTGCACACCCACACAAAGCAGCTAATCCAATGGTATAGGCCGATTTGAAAAAGAAGCACACCAATGACAGTACTAACAAACCTCCAAACAATTTAAGAGGTTGTGAGCGGTATTTAAGGTAAAACCAAATCGTCCAAGGTTGACTCCCGAAAAGCAACAACTCTCCACCGGTATAATTTAAGAAATTGATGGTAAAAAGCCGTGACGTGGTGATAAAAAAGATACTAAGCGCAATCGTCGTTTTATCAAATTCTAATTGCTGATACACAAAGCGCCAACCGATTAAACCAATGATTGAAAACGCTAATGTAACCCATAAAGATGCACTGCCTTGCGAAATTCCCAATACGTTACTCACTACCCCAGGCACCATATATTGCCCAGGGCTCCACCACGTCAAAAATAAAGATTGGTTTTCGGCTATGTTGGTTGGAGATGGTACAGAAAGTGTATTGAAGGAATTTCCACGGAGCATTTCATCCCATACCGACAACCCAAATCCGGGATCTTCCCCTAATACCAAAGCGATTCCAAAGCCTGCTATGGTAAAAGCCAACAACAAAAAAATCAGTAAGTAGCGATTGGTCAGTATTTTCTCAGGAAAAGTCATAAAACGACCTACGCAGTCTGTGGTTTTAAGGTTGCGGGTTGTGTTTTAGGAGTATAAATTCCAAAAAAACGAATGTAGAAAACATACACCAACCACATACTGAGATCTATCGGGCGGGCTCCTGAAAACAAAGCGATCAGGATAACGATAGAAAAATATGCCATGAATTTGGACAGGTCACTTGCCGGCCTGAAAAATTGCTGAACCGCAATAACCCCCATAACCAAGAAGAAGCTGTTGAATAATATAAATCCTAAAATTCCTTGATTTACAAGTGCTTCCAGCGCAGGAACATCAAAAAACTGGGCTTTGTATCCTTCTCCGAATAAAATTTTACCCCATGAGCCTTCTCCCAGGAAAATTTCATACACATACCTGAAACTGTATACACGATTAACTGAAGAATAGTCAATTTCGGCAGATTTCTGGTCAACTTCGACTCCCGTAACGGTGTAAATTACTTTCCCAAATCGAGATATGAAGGTATTAAAATAGACAGAAAGAGCGTAGGAAGCAAATCGAAACTGAGATAACAATAACGCAACAATCCCATATACTACGGCAACGATAGCCAAAACTCGCGGTCGAAAAACGGAACCCACTACCTGGCGGCCGTGTAAGGTCAGGTAAATGACGGCCATAATGGCCAAGCCAATCAGACTGATATTGGTACGGGCTAAAATCAAAACACCCATGGAAAAGACCGCCACCAAATAATAAAATACTTTAATGACAACGCTTTTGACCCGACCCGATACGATAAGAGCAGCCAAAACGCCGCATAGGGCATTGTTGGCATAAGCGTGGGGGTTACTGTTCTGGGTGTTGGCGGCAAATTTTATCGCTGCCCGTTCTCCAAAAGTCCAGTGAGGGTCACGGGTTAAGCTATACAAAAGTCCTGCGCTTGCAATAAGCGAGTAAAAGACCATTACAATCAGAATAATGTGTACTTTATCATTCGGATAGTACATCGAAGCAAACAAGAACACCAAAGGGATAACATAGGTGAGGGTTTCACGGACTCGTTCTGGATACCCGTTGGGGCTGGGATAATACTGCCAATACAACCAACCCAGTACAATGAAACCGAACCAGCAGGCAAAAAGCATTCGGTTAGGCAAATAAACTGTACGAAAAATATTCATGGGCATTAGCAGTAAAATGCCTAACCCCCAATACAAAATTGTAAATGTACTTCCGCTTGGACCAACCCCAAAACCGTCCCGAACGATAAACACAATCGGATAGGAATTCCAAAGCATGTTTACCCCCAATGCTTGACGATAATATTTCAAATCATTCCACATGGCCTCTGCTTATTTAAACAAACCGTACCTCAAAATACAATAAATGGCCCGAAAACCATCTTCCCAGTTAATTTTCTTGCCTTCGGCATATGTTCGCCCATAGTAAGAAACGCCGACTTCATAAATTCGGATGTTGGGAATTCGTGAAATTTTAGATGTTACTTCAGGCTCAAATCCGAATCGTTTTTCTTTCAAATCAAGAGATTGTACCATATCGGTTCTGAACATTTTGTAGCAAGTCTCCATATCTGTCAGATTGAGATTGCTGAACATATTGCTCAGGAACGTCAAGAGTTTATTGCCAATAGAGTGCCAAAAGAACAAAATACGGTGAGCTTTGCCTCCCATAAAGCGCGATCCAAAAACCACATCGGCAAAACCATCCACAATAGGTTGTAATAGTATGTTGAATTCCTGAGGGTCATACTCCAAATCGGCATCTTGAATGACTACGTAATTGCCCGTAGCGTGACGAATTCCCGTATGTAATGCGGCTCCTTTTCCCTGATTGACTTCATGTTTGAAATAAGCTACGGGTACATCAGGATGTTGAGCTTTAAAAGTAAAAATTTGGCTTTCTGTACCATCCTTTGAACAGTCATTGACCACAATAATCTCTTTTTCAAAACCGCCGATTAATTCAACTGATGCAACGGCTTTCAAAACCGTCTGAATCGTTTTTTCTTCGTTGTATGCAGGAATAACTATGCTAAGCTTTTGATTCACAATCAACTGAAATTAAATGGTTTGATACGATGCCTTCTTTGACTTATACCATATTCTGAGGTATTGCAAAGTGGGTTTTTCAATAAAATAAGTAATAAATGAGGCAAGAATAAAAGCACTTAAGAGTGCCATTGCACCTGCCGAAATAAACGACCAACCGAATTTATCACGCAATATCGTAATAACTCCTACCATAAAATAATGGTGAATCACATAAAGACTATATGAAATCGACCCTAAATAAAGAGTGATACGATTATTGATCCATTCTAAACGTCGGCTTACAAACAAAAAGAATAGTACAAAGTAAACGGTCGTCGTCATAAAGTACTCAATAGGGCCCAAAAATAAGCTGCTGCGGCCACTTTTATCGTACAAAAATAAAGTAACTCCGTAGGCGACTCCTATGCCCATTACTCGCCATTTATCGTAGCCTTGAGTATAAATGGTGTAAAATAAAATTCCTGCCCAAAAAAGCTGAAAATGATTAATCAAAGGGAATACTTCCAAAATCGAAGCGTAAGCAGAAGGCGCAGCGATTCGTACCCAACTGTGTATCAGAACCTGAACAGCTACTAATCCTAACCCATACCACTCTAACCGCTTAATTTGCTTCAGATAAAAACATAACAACATCAATCCGTAAAAAAGCATTTCAACAATCAGTGTCCAATAAGAACCATCCAAATCCCGAATGTTGAAATAATGCTGAAACATGGTCATATTGGCTAAATATTCCCCCCATGTAATCTGACTGTATCCCAAATAGCTTCCAATTACCATACAAATAGCGGTAAGCGTCACGGCCGTCCAATATACAGGATACAAACGTGAAAATCGAGCTACTACAAAATCAAGCCCGCTGTTTGTTTTGTTGAGCGTCAAAAAAATCACGAATCCACTGATAATAAAGAATAAATCCACGCCCGTAGCTCCCCAACCCAGTTGGAAAGGTGCTTCTGACTGATGTAACGTAAGGTGAAAAAGCACTACTGCAAGTGCAGCAATCCCCCTGAACGTGTCCAAAGTGGCTAATCGTTGGTGCTTATCCGCCATATTCCTGTTAAACTATTTCACTTTGTGTTACAAAGTTGATTTTTTTACTTTGTATTTCAAAGTGAATTTTTCTCTTTTCTTTCGTATTTCTGTTTTAGTGCTCTCAAAGATGGCCGATGAAAAAGTAATTAAAATAACAGTTTCTGACAGAAAACCTCTGCCGAATGGTCTTGCAGGTATTGTTTTCCATCAATTGCTACAAGAGCCTGATTTAAATATATATTCATTGCTTCGGCAATTGCTTCGGGGCGATGCGGCGAAACCGTCACCCCCAATTTGTACTGGTTTACCAATCCTTCCATCACACCTAAGTTAGAGGCTATGAGTGGTTTACTATATTTGGCCGCCAAACCGAGGATATTACTCGAACTGAAAAAATTAATGTAAGGTACCAATACTACATCCGAAATTTTGAATAGTTCGTTGGTGTCTGCCGGATTAAAAAACCGGAAATGCTTCACAAAACGAACCTCCGGATACTTTTTTTCAGCTTCATTAATAGACGCAAAAAGAGTGGATTCATAGCCTTTTTCAGGTTCGCCACAAATGAGGATGCAAATACGCTGACGCTCCTTTGGGCTGATTCGTTTTAAAGCAGCCAGAATGTTGGGTACATTTTTACGAGACGAAAGATGACCGTAAATCAAAAAAACGCGCTTACTTTCTTCAAGGCCGTATTTCGTTTTCAACTCTTCGATCGATATAGAAGTGATTTGACCTACTTCGATAGGGTCAGGAAGGTGCTCAAAACGGTTGCCGAAACGTTGATTGTATTCGTTTACTCCCTGCTTGTCGTTAAGAAAAAAAATCCTTTCCAATAATGGATTACGAAGCATCCATCTTATTTGCCAACCTTTGCGCCAACCGCGCCATTCGCGCCGCAGTTTTGCTTTGATTGTAGAGCCGTCTTCGTAATATTTGCGAAAAGGTAAGAACAAAAGCCCTGATAATTTTACACCCAAGCCACGAACTGCACTGCGCCCTACTTCGTACTGAAAAGCATCTATGTGCATAAATATGAGTCGTTTAGCTTCATATTCGTGAATTAGTTTTGTCAAATAACTCATCTCCGCACCCGCACGCCCCAATACGCTCGTATGAGACAAAAATGCGTCGAGTTGTTCCAATGGAATAAAGCGAAACCGGATAAGTGACTCGTCGTTTTGAAAACGTGCTTTTGCCCCTTCGTGAAGAACAAAGAGAAACTGTTCTCTAACTGAAATAGGTGAATTTTTAAGATATTCTACCAGAAATTGTAAATAATCCAAATGATGCCCGCTGATGTCTCGGTCATAAATAAGGGTACGTTCCGGGATTTGCATCATACGTTTACTAATTCTTTATAAGCTTCTAAGGTACGTTGGGCTGTGGTTTCGGCCTTGAAAAGAGGTACTCGCTCATACCCTCGTACTCGCATCGAATTTTGTAAGGATTCACTGTAAACTACCTGCTCGATTGCTGCTGTGATGGAGTCGGTTCGCTCGGCTTCAAAATAGACCGCAGCGTCTTCGGCAATTTCATCGAATGAAGTACCCGTTGTTAATGCCACCGGACATCCGCAACTCATCGCTTCTAGTATAGGCAGTCCAAAGCCTTCCATCAGCGATGGGAAAACAAAAACTTGGGCTTTACCATACAGTTGCACCAACGTATTGTCAGCGACTATTGGATGGTATTGTACCTGCTTTTCAAGTTTAGCTGTTCTAATTGCTTCTTTTTCTTCATTGATAAAGTCCCCTCCACCTGCACAAATAAGATGTAAGTCTTTGTCTTTTAATAGAATAGGGGCTATTGCTTCAAGAAAACGGTCAAAGTTTTTGTAGAAATCACGTCTTCCTACAAAAAGGATATAGCGTTTGGGCAACGTCTGTGTTAAACCTTCCACAAAAGAGGGCTGGGCTAAGTAATTTCCAAGTGGGATTACTTTAATCTTCGTCTCATCCACGTCGAAATATTCCAAAATTCCGCGCTTAGTGGCTTCCGAAACTGAAATAACCACGTCAGCACGTCGCAGCAGGCGTTGCTTTAATTCAGAAAGACCTTCTCCCAATACCGGGTAAGTTTCGCCGAATTTCTCACTCAGTACATCGTGAAAAGTCAAAACCAGCGGCTTTTTTCCAACTTTATCTAAAAAATAGGAATGATAATAAGTGGGATGAAAAATGTCGAAATTACCCAAAGATAATTTGGTGGAACTATACAGGCGGTTAATGCGGGAAATGACTTGATTTGCTCTTAAATTATTGGCAAGTTTCTGATAACCAATAGGATTAGAATAGGAGACATTCCTCAAATATTCGTTATTAGAGAATTTTAGTGACAATTCAAATTCGATGTCCTTTCGACCTTCAAAGGAATTCATCAATTCATAAAAGTACCGCGAAATGCCGCCGTATTGGGTTCCGGTAAAGGTCTGGTGATCATATAAGACTTTCATGCAGCACTCATTACTGATAAAAAATGAGCCGCTTTTAGCGGATATTTCCCGCAAAAGTACAAAAAAACCGGTATGGAATTGGCTATTTAGTTATTTTATAGGGTGATTGCATCAAGTGTTAAGTTGGTTTAACAGGGTTTTAAGGTAAGCATCGTCGCGAGCGGCTTTCTTTCGCTTACGAGCCAAACTCATTTCAGTCGGCTCTCGCTTTAAGA
>NZ_JAIXST010000150.1 GCF_027484545.1 Runella sp.
AAGGCAAAAACGAAGGGCAATGGCTTGGTCCCCAAAAGGTTCTCGAAATCTTGCCATCGCAACCGCATATTTCAAAATACCTGCCTAATATAGTTTGCACAAATTATTTACAGTAACTTGTTTTTTGTGATTTTGGCACGATTTTCTCTTATAAAAAGAAGTGATGTAGTAAAAAACATCTTTCAATATTTATGGGTTAGGGTAGTGCATAAATGCCGTCGCGCGCTGCGTACGGCATTTATTTATTTTTAGGAGCACGCGTTTTTTTTACCGCGACCGTTTTTTTCTCATGCTTCGCTCTCCAAATACTGATATTTAATTCAAAGCCGAAAATAAGCAGCAAAGCCACCAAATAAAACCAAATCATGAGGGCGATGATGGTTCCGATGGAGCCGTAGAGTTTGTTGTAGCTGCCAAAGTGAGACAGATAATAGGAGAACCCGTAGGTAGAAAGAATGATGAGTAAGGAGGCCACAATAGCCCCTACATTAAAAAATCGCCATCCGTGCTGAATTTTGGGAGCCAACCGATAGATACTCGCCACTGCCAACGTAAACGTAGCAAACATAACTGCATAGCGAAGTACATCCAACAAAAACACGGTCAAATGGTCGTCCAAAAGGATAGTATTATGCAGCCAATCGACCAGAAAGCCCCCCACAATAATGACCAAAACGGCTAAAAATAACACAAAACACAACAAAAGTGTGAGTATGATGGCCACGCCTTTGGTTTTGAAAAAACCTCTGCTTTCCGTTGAGGCACGATCGGCCATGTTGAAAGCCGTCATGAGAGCACTCATGCCGTTGGTAGCCGTAATGAGGGTCAAAATAAAACCGAACGATAAAATTCCGCTTTGCTTTCGGCTGATGATGTCATAAATGGTAGCAGCGGCAAATTCATAGAGAGGTTCAGGCATGGCATCGTGCATGAAGTTCATGATTTGAACCTCCATGTTCGCAATCGGAATGTAGGGAATCAGCGTAAACAGGAATAAAATAGCCGGAAATATGGCCAACGTAAAATTGTAGGCTACGGCCGTAGCGCGCTGGTCAATATCGTAAAGCAGGATTTTTTCAATCAATAACGTTCCAATATCGGCCAACGAAACTGTTTCCGCAAAAAAGCGTTTGCGATGCAGGATAGTGTGAATTTGGCGCAGTCGTCGGTATTTTGATTTGGACCAGTGTTGAAGCATCAAGGAGTAAAAATGAATTTAGAGCCCGAAAATAGTAAACTTGGGGCTAAATCTCGAAATTCATTTAACCATATAAGGCATCTAAGTGAATATAAGGTTGATAAATTATTGTTTATATGTTCTTAAATGCCTTATATGGTTGAAATTAAAAGAAGAATGTCAAACTCAGACGGGCAAAAAACGGTGTACCCGGCGTAAAATGTATTTCTTCAATGGGTACGGCTTCTCCTTGCAATCGACTTTTAGTGGCAAATTGAGTTTCTTTCCAGCGGGTATTGAATACGTTTTGAACCGATAACCCTACGTTGTACGCCTTCTTGGCGTAGTTTACCTGCATATCCGTCACAAAATAGCCTTTGGCCACAATGGAATTATCTTCGTTAGCGGGACGGTCACCAATGTAGCGATACCGCAATGAACCGCTGAACCCATTCGCAGTTTGCAGCGAAAGTCCGCCCATGGTGGTAAATGTGGGCGCCAACGGCAAGTAGTTTTGACCTTCCAATTCACTAATGGCGCGGGGTTTGACCGTATTCAAATCTACATCAGCATACAAATGTCGGCTGATTTGGTAACGTACCGATAAATCCAATCCCTGCCGACGCGTTTTCCCGCTAGGTTCTACCACACCCGCATCGCCCACGTACACGAATTCCTGCTGCAACCACAAATACCAAGCGGCGGCATTAATCAGCAATTTTGGAAACGGCTTAAAAATCACGCCCAAATCAGAACCATACGCAGGCGGTAAAATCTGACGGCCTCCCTGCGCAACCACGACCCGGGTATCGTTGGAATGAAAACTCTTGCCCGTGTTCAAATACACTTGCAGATGGGGATTGAATGTATAATACAGATTCAATTTGGGCGATACAATGGCCGCCGAAGCCTGTTTTGTAGAGACGGGAGCGGCGAGTAAATTTTCGTATTGGTTACGAAAAAAATCCAGTCGAAGGCCCGCGTTGATGGAGAAACGATTGGAAACCTGAATCAGCTCATCGGCATAAATGGCCGCATTGAGTTCATTGACGTTACCCAATTGCAGTGGTTCAATAACCTCAGTACGATTTTTAGTATGCGACAATTCCGAATTTTTTGTCAAATCCTGACGGTACTGAACACCTAACGTCGTTGTCCAACGACTGTTACCTAAGTCATTTTCGATGGAATAACTGCCGTTGTATCCAAACAGATTACGATGTTCTTTCTACCGAATTTGGTCGCCGTTGAGCGAATCTTCTAAGAAGAATGTAAAATTGGAATACAATTCAAAATTATAATTGCTGTAAAACAATTGGTTCTTTATCACGTGATTACGCGGCATCACCGTCACCAATTGAAGATTTACATTCGTACGACTCGTTTCTCCTCCTTCTGAAGGGTCAATCGAACCAAAAAAACCGATGAGACGGGATTCAATGGCTCGGTCGGGAATTTGCCCCGAATGATTCCATTTACTCCAAAAAGTCGAACCCGTCAGCGTCAAATTGGTATGGGAGCCTAAGTGGCCGTGGTATTTCCCAAGGATATTCAGCCGATTGAAATTCTGTGGATTATCAAAATACGAATTAGTAAACGAATACTCAGGCGCCAGATAAGCCGATTGATTTTTGTCGCGCCCCCGTTGCCCGAGCAAATCCAATCCTGCCACAGCGCGAAAAGTATCATATTGCCCTCCTTCTAATTTCACAAAAGAGCGATCGAGTGCGTTGCGGGTACGAAAATTGGCCCAGCCGGCCGTCATAAAATTTCCTTTTTCGGCATTGTAAGGTCCTTTTTTGAAGTCAACTCCTTGCACCAGTTCGGGAATGACAAAGTGCAGATCCGCGTAACCCTGTCCGTGCGCGTGGGAAACCATATTAACCGGCATTCCGTCTACCGTAAGCTGAATATCCGTACCGTGGTCAATGTCAAAACCTCGCAAAAAAATCTGTTCGGCTTTGCCCCCACCCGCGTGTTGACCGATAAACAAACCGGGCACTATGCGCAAAATCTCCTGTGAATTGACAATAGGGCGAAGTTTAATATCCAAACTGCTGATGAGTTGTTGGTCGTGAGGCCGTTGCGAAGACACCACCACTTCACTCAGTTCAACGGCCGCGTTCGTCATCAAGGTTTTTACGGATGTCGTTTGGTCATCCTGGACCATTACTTCTATGACCTGCGCTTTGAAACCGACATAGGAAAGTTCAATTTTATAAGGAGCCGCCACCAGTTCATCAAAGCGATATTGTCCCAATTCATTGGTCCGAGTAGCTTTTCCAAGCCTGGTAATTTGGACATTAACGTCACGTAGAGGCAAGTTAGTCGCTTTGTCGTACACCGTCCCAGCTATGTTGCCGAGGTGTGCGTGTAGGGCCAAGCTAACGAATGAGAAGATAAAATACCCGTTTCATGCATCTTAATTAAGAAAGTGGATAAGAGGTAGTGTGGCGCAACAAAGTTACGCCATGGCTCATTCATTAAGCCAACGTCTTAACTTACGCTTTCTTAGGAGGAGGCGACACGTCGCGAGTAATGGCAAACAATACCCCTGTACGGTAGGAGGGCTGTTAAGTTCTGATAATTAAAAAGAGTTCTTTGACATTTTGACCAAATATTATTTGGGCGTTCTTAATTGAGTCGTCAATATTTTGGCGTAAATAATTGAGCGATATGG
>NZ_JAIXST010000347.1 GCF_027484545.1 Runella sp.
AGAATTATTAGTATTTGAAGCGGTCCGCCGCTGCGGATGCTATTGGCGTAAAAAGCCAAAAAAGTCAGCGAAATCAAAGCTATCAAAAGCCAAGTAAAACAGTCCAAACTGATATATTATACTAATTTAGAATTAGATAGTCGTATTTTTGTACAATGAAATATGAAACAAAAATAGTCGAAAGTATAGAATATTTAGTGGAACAGGAGCGCAAAAGCACTTTAGTACTGATTCGCGATCGTGTAGGTTTCATTCGTCTTTTGAAAAGTGGTGAAGCAAAAACCCAATCAGCAGCAGGTCAAGTAATAGGTCTATGCGAACGTCAATCACAACGACTTTGGCGGATTTATCAACAGGACGGGCTTGCCGGTTTACAAAAAAAGCCCGCTTGGGGGTATTGGGGTAAATTGAGTAGTACTCAAATTACTCATTTACGGCAATTTTTATTAGATGACCGAGCAGAGACGTTGGCAGATATTCAAGCCTATTTGCAAAATAATTTAGGGGTAAGTTATACAATCGGAGGTATAAGTGATTTATGTAAACGACTGAAAATCAAGTTAAAGACAGGGCGTCCTGTCAATGTGCGGCAGCAGCCGGGAGCTGTAGAGAATTTTAAAAAAAATTCAAAGAATTGAGGCATGACTATGAAAATGATGCTATATTTTTCCATGATGAACTGCGAGCCGGTACTCGTAGTGAACTAAGCCGTAAGTGGGCACCTATGGGGCATCGACCGGTAGCTCCTATCAAAATCGGCTACGAAAATACCTATCGCACGGGCGACCCCGCTTTATCTGACACTTTGCCCTTTTACAGGCAAAGGATTTGGTGCATTTTTACCTAAGCTCAATAGCGAATGCTTTAGTTGGTTTATAAGCAAAATTCAGGAGTGTATGGGGCAAACGGGAATACCTGAAAAGGCCCTTTTTATTGCTGATGGGGCGACTGCTCACAAATTAGAACTATTTGATAAAGAAAAGCTTGTTTTTGAGAGACTACCGGCGGCTAGTCCAGAGCTAAATCCCGTAGAGCGTTTTTTTAAGGAAATACGTAAGAAGCTGAAAAATAAGATTTTCGACACATTAGAACATGCTCAGGAACGTATTCAAAAGATTGTGGAAGACTTTTTTGAAGAAGAGGGTAAAGTCAGCTCACTAACATGTTTCCCTTATTTAAAAAATACGACACAATAACTTTGAATTAGTATTACCACCGAACAAATTAATCGCCTCTATGCATTTGTAGAGCGTAAAAACGTAAAATTCTACGATTTACAAATCGAATTGGTCGATCACCTTGCCTCTGAAATTGAGAAAAAATGGGCAGAAAATCCTTCATTGATTTTTGAAGAGACGTTATCCAACGTTTATGCAGAGTTTGGCTTATTTGGTTTTCAAGATATGGTGCAAAAAGCGCACCGGCTAATGATGGGAAAGTACCAAAAAATGTGGTGGAACTATTTTAAACAGTTTTGGAAATTACCGAAAATCATCTTCTCGCTTGTATTATTCGGATTTGTATGGATTTGCTTTACTACGTTTGGTTACAAAGTGGTGATGTATTGCAACTGGGTTCTGATGATTATTCAGGGTTTGTATTCCACTTATTATTTTTTATTTCGGCGTTTTTCCAAAAAGAAACTTCAACTGCTCTCTACTCTAAGTCTTGGAACAGAGCCACCTGCCATAATTTCAATTTTGCCTATCACTTTCTTTACCTTTTATGCCTCATTTACTATCCCTTTTGGGGTTATGAGTGCTTTTATCTCAGTAGTTTGGCTCATGACGTGGGCAGGCTACGAAACCGATATTTATTTTTTAAAAGAACAACATCGTTTGTACCCTCAAGCCTTTGCCTAAACTGTCATGAAAAGAGAATTAACCACCGAGCAAATTAATCGCCTTTATCGGTATGTTAATGATAAAGGAGTCGAGTATTTTGATATACAGATAGAGTTGGTCGATCATATTGCCAGCATAATTGAAGAACGATGGAATAATTATTCGGAACAGTCGGTGGATGAAACCCTTAATGGAGTTTTAGTTGCTTTTGAAAAATATGGATTTAAGAGACTGGTCAGGGAAAAAGAAAGGCAGGTGGCGCGGCAATATCGCCGCTATTTTTGGCAAAACTTCAAATCATTTTTCAGTTGGCCAAAAGTATTATTTACAGCGGTTTTGACTTGGGTTTTATTTGAGTTTATACAAAAAACCAATGTAAATGCTCTGCAACAAATAAGTGACTCGCTTATGTTTCCTATTTTAGGTATTGCACTAATTTATGGTATTTTCTTATTTGTTCGGAGGTTATTAATGCTTCGAAAACTTTCATTTACCAGTTATAATATTGGAGGAGGGTTTATACTTTTTAAACGTATTCTACAGTAAAACTTATTTTGAAATACTCCATGCTTCAAGAGACGCCGTATCCACTGATAGCCTCATTCCTCTTGGTATTGTTTTTCCTTATGATTGTAGCCGCTCTTCAAGCCCATGAAAAACTTTACACTTACAGTAAGCAACTTTACCCCCAAGCTTTTGCCTAAATTTGACCTTTGAGTTCTAAAGAAAACAAAGGTTGTTCCAGACCTATAAAAAACTGACAGGAACCCTTTGAAGCAGGAAATTTAAAGGGAAATTCGACTAATGGTTGTGTTGTGCAAGACGCTATTTGCGTAATTTTGTCCAATGCACTTATACCTACATATTCCTTTTTGCAAACAGGCCTGCCACTATTGTGATTTTCATTTTAGTACCCATCTAAAATCAAAAGCGGACTTAGTAACGGCAATTTGTCAGGAAATTGAATTACAAAAAGACTATTTACCTGCACGCACTTTAGAAACCATTTATTTTGGAGGGGGTACTCCTTCCCTACTGACAGAAAGTGAATTAGGTCAAATTTTTGAGGCTATTCATCGCATTTATCAGGTTGAATCTGATGTAGAAATCACGCTGGAAGCTAATCCGGATGACATCACTAGGGAAAAAATAGCAGAATTAAAACCCTTTATCAATCGCTTAAGTATCGGTATTCAATCGTTTCATGAACCGTATTTACGTTTTATGAATCGGGCACATAATGCTGTTGAGTCAGAACAGTGTGTCAAATTAGCCCAAGACAGCGGTTTTGAGAATTTGACGATTGATTTGATTTATGGCATGAGCGAAAGGTTATTAGGAATTCATAAATCATCCCAAGATTCTGACGAACAGCTCTGGCAACGGGATTTGGAAATGGCAGTAGCCTTAAACACTCCGCATATTTCAGCCTACAATCTGACTATAGAACCCCAAACTGCGCTGGGAAATTGGCTCAAAAAAGGAAAGATAAAACCCGTCGAAGAAGAATTATCCGCTCGGCAGTTTGAACAAATGATTTCCTACCTCAACACCAACGGATATGAGCAATATGAAATTTCCAATTTTGCCCGAAACGGCCACTATGCCCGTCACAACAGCAGCTATTGGAAGCGTCGCCCGTATTTAGGCGTAGGACCCAGCGCTCATTCTTTTAACGGCGCATCTCGGCAATACAACATTGCCAATAATGCGCTGTATATCAAGTCTATCCAAGAGGAAAACCTACCATTTGAATCTGAAATCTTAACTGCTTTTGATCAAGTCAATGACTATTTATTGACGAGCCTGCGGACGATTTGGGGCTGTGATTTGGGTGTAATCAAGGAAATTTCGGGAATTGATTTGCTTGAAATACAAAAACCCTACTTAGCGGCGTTTTTTGAAAATGAATGGATACATATGAGCGACAACGTTCTGTTTCTTACTCCTAAGGGCAAGTTATTTGCCGACCGTATCGCATCAGATTTGTTTTTAGTTTGAAGAATTGGGATGATTTTTCGATTTTTGTCCATTAGCTAACTGGCGAACTACCTGTACCACAAATTTACTTATGGCTGTCAATCGCATTCGTACTACTCCTGCTGTTCCTCCGAAAGCCAAATCATCGGCAAACTGGAAGTCAGTAGCTGCCCGTATCTTTCTAAAAACAATGCTTTATTTTGTGGCTATTTCGGTGATTTGGGTCACTGTTCTCAAGTTTGTTCCGGTTTGGTTGACACCATATATGATGGTAAGAAAAGTCGAAGCCATTGCCGATGGGCGTAAAAGCAAGATTTATTCCGATTGGACACCCATCGAAGAGATGTCCAAAGAAGCTCCGTTGTCAGTCGTTGCATCAGAAGATCAATTATTTCCGCAACATTGGGGTTTTGATTTTAAGTCCATGAATAATGCTTTTAAAAACAATCTTCGTGGTAAAAAAATCAGAGGTGCCAGTACCATCACCCAACAGGTAGCTAAAAATGTGTTCTTATGGCAAGGGCGCGACTACTTCCGAAAGGCTTTGGAAGTCTATTTTGCGTTGCTGATTGAGTTGATATGGGGAAAAGAACGAATTTTAGAAGTGTACCTCAATGTAGCCGAAACCGGCAACATGACTTTTGGTTATGAAGCAGCTTCGCAACGATTCTTCAATAAATCTTCCGGCTCACTCACTCGTGCTGAAGCTGCCCGGATTGCGGCAGTGTTGCCAAGTCCCTTGCGATTTTCGGTAAAAACCCCTTCTGCTTATACTCAAAGACGGACACAACAAATAGCACGCCAAATGCGAATGTTAGGTCGTGATTACACTACAAACCTATAATTTTCAGTATAATCTTTATAGCTTTTACGTCTTATTCAAGCTATTAAGGGCATTTTTTTTCTAAGTATTTTTCACAGGCCAATATCCTACAAACTGAGTCAACTTTTGGCATAGTAATTGCCCTAAAAAACATATACCCTACATAAAGTTCAATCATTTATTTTCAAGTAAGGAAATTCTTGACGAGACCTCTTGTGGTCAAATGGAATGAATTTAAGAAGTAATGGTCTAAAAGTAGGGTATGGGATTTAAAATTTTACATTTTATTTGTTGGGTAACTGGGTTACTTATAGTATTGCTTCATTATGAAGTAAGCGCTCAGACTATGCCTTGCGGAATCCTTCATGAAGCCCAGAAAGTATTGCAGAACGGGAAAATCGGATTCTTAAAATCAAACAACAATTTGCTGAAACCTTCCAAAACGCCAACCATACCGTTCAATACATTCCGATTAAAGCACATATTTTACGAAAAAGCGATGGAACCGGCGGACTTAGTTTAGCAGACTTAAATACGGCACTCGCCCAAATCAACCGCTATTATATCAACGTAGGAAGCGGAGTTCAATTCTATTTTTGCGGTACTCCCAACTATATTAATAATACGGCTTTTTATGATTACGATAATACGGAAGAAACCGCACTTTGCAGCGCAAATGATGTTACAAATGCCATCAATATCTATTTCACGAATTCAATACTTTTTGGAAGCCTTGCCGTGTCGGGTTATGCTTATTTTCCAAGTACATTGAGTGTAACCAATCGTATATTTGTGCAGTCATTGTATGCCACAGATACCCGAACACTCACGCACGAATTAGGGCATTATTTTAATTTACTGCATACATTTCAAAGCAGTACGGACGCTAACCAAACTAATCGCGAATACGTAACCCGTGATGTCTTTCAAGGAGCTAACTGTGCCACTAAAGGAGATTTACTTTGTGACACCCCTGCTGATCCCTACGGACGAGATTCACTAAGCTTGGTAGGATGCAGCCGCAAGGGCAGTTATACAGTCCTTCGCTGTCCAATATAATGTCTTACTATCCTATTTCATGCGGTAATTTCTTTACTGCGGGCCAGTACAATCGCATGAACGACGGACTGATGTTGCGAACTGATGTTTCAAATCAGTATACTTTAAATTGTGGCCCTACAGTCACGGGCGTAAACGTCCCAAGCAATCTTACCGGCAGCATTGTTCCTACGGGTTTGAATTTGACTTTTACGGATAACTCTTCTAATGAAACAGGATTTATTATTGAGCGTTCAACCACTTCGGCTACTGAAGGTTATACGGCAATAGGAGGAATTGCGCCCAACATTACTACCTATTTAGACCAATCTACTACTGCTTTTACTACGTATTATTATCGCGTCAAAGCATCCAATTCAACTGACCAGTACAGTACAGTATTTACAATTACGACTGCCCTCAATTACTGTATCCCTACCTACACCACTTCTTGCAGCACCATTGGGGTAGTCATTGATGATTTTATTTTAAAAGAAGGGACAACCAGTATTAATAATAATTTAGATTCCAATTGCTCTCCCGGAAATTATGGCAATTTTACAGGCACCAACTATAATGTAACTGCAGGTCATACCTATACTTTTACTGCAAGAGCCCTGACAGGAGGAGGAAGCGGCACTTACTTTGACCAACAGGTAACCGTTTGGCTTGATTACAATCAAAATGGTTTTTTTGAATTCAGCGAACGCGTTTATCGCAGCGACAGTGCCTCCATGCCTCGCATGAATCCTACGGCAGTCGGGTCTTTTACCATCCCCAATACTGTCAGCGGCATTGTTAGAATTCGTATCCGTTCGAGCTTTAATTCTGGTTCAGGCAGTGCAGTTACAAACCCCTGTATCAATCTGACTTATGGAGAAACAGAAGACTACAGTCTTAACGTAACTTCAGCTTCACCTCCTTCCATCACCACAGGTACGGTTACACCTATCCCTGTTTGCGCGGGGCAGACCATTAGCGTTCCTTTTACCACAAGCAATTTATCATCAAGTTCGTACGTAGTACAGCTTTCGGATGCGGCCGGAAACAACTTTGCCAATATCACGACCGTAGGGACAAGCAGCCCGCTTATTGCAACCATACCCTTCGGAACAGCTACCGGAAGCGGCTATAAAGTTAGGGTAAATTCGGTATCACCCATTGTGACGGGTTCTGAAAGCGGTGTATTTACTATCAATGCAATACCTGCTGCACCAACGGCCACAACACCCATCAATTATTGCCAAAACCAAACAGCTTCACCGCTGACGGCAACAGGCAGCAATTTGAAATGGTACACCGTAGCATCAGGCGGAGTAGGAAATACGACGGCTCCTACCCCTTCCACGGCTTCTGCAGGAACAACTAATTATTGGATATCTCAA
>NZ_JAIXST010000333.1 GCF_027484545.1 Runella sp.
CGATAGGACGTGATAACAGCTTCCGTCCCGGCGAGGGTCGTCCAACTCAAAGAAAAATTCAGCTACATTCATTTCCCAAAGGTCGGGCTAACTTACCACTTCATGCAATTGCCCTACATCAGGTGCCCACATTTGGCGGCCTGCCCAAGGTACATCTTTGATGTCCAACGCAACTCCGTGGTCGGTTACTTTGCCTCCAATTTTGTCCATTGACAGAATTCGATAGTCTTTCATATCAAAATGGCCGCCTTCGTCGTCTTGCGCTACACCTGATTCTATATCGTGAGAGGGGTAGATGTAAATTTTGCCGTTGAATACGTGAGCCGAGGGGTCGGCCGTATAAATGTGTGAAACGAGCGGTTGTGAAATGGGCGTTTTTTTCTGCGCATGGGCCGATAACGCCCCTATCATAAGCAAGGCTATGATGGAAGATTTAGATTGCATTTGTTTGATAATAAATGGGTTAATTTGATAGGTATAGGCAAGCGGTTATTTGACCGCTGTAAAAATTCGGGTTTGGGTAAGCTTGGCTTCTTCGATTTGATTTTTGTTATGAGCGCACACAAACAGCCCAAGTAGCATCTCTTGAGGCAAATCAAAATCGGGAATTTCAACGGTCCAGAAAGGGTTGCCGATTTTGGCTACCGACACAAAAAAGCTGCGACCACGGCGTTCCAATTGTAAAATGTCGGGATGAACAATCGGCGTTTTGATTTCCTCAATGTTGGTTCCCGATTTTTTTCGATACTGAAAAGCCGTAAGCCCATCGGCGTGGACTGTCAACGAGACCATGGCAGCGCTCGTGTCCAAACTGCTGCGGTACATCCAACCCGTTTTGCGGTGTGCGTCGGTACCTTTGCCGGAAAGTGTGGCTTGAGTCGTGGCGATAAAATCACCGACGGTTTTGCGGTATAAAAAATGCAGCTCATCTTTTTTGAACCAAATATTTTCGCCCGAACCCGACAGTTGATAGGTTTGAGTAGGTTTGTCGAAAGTGGCCGTTCCCGGTTGAAGTACCTTGCCGATGTCGGCGTGATTCTCAAAAATGCCCACAGGATTTTGAGCCATCAATCGGAATGATAAAAGTCCGAGGAGCAACAGCAAAGCAGAAGGTTTCATAAAAAAGGTAGGGTTAGTTGCGTTTATTCAATCAATTTCAACAACTCATTAAGCGTTTCCGGCGAACTGGGACGCGTTGCATCAGCCGATACTATTTTGCCCGCTTTGTCAATTATTACGTAACGAGGGATACTGCTAACGGCCAATTTTCGCATAATTGCGGCATTTTGGGCGGGTTTTAGATGCCCGTTTTCCCCTTGCAGTTGCAATTTCTCCAATGCTTTTTTCCAGGCATCTTCATTTTCGTCAATAGAAGCATAGAGAAAAACGATTTTCTTTTTTTGTTTATCGGTCAATTTATCGTGCATGGCTTTGGAAAAAGGAAACTCTGCCCGACACGGACCGCACCAGCTTGCCCAGAAGTCGAGATAAACCACTTTGCCCTTAAAATCAGAGAGATAGAACGTTTTTCCTTCTACGGTTTGCAGCGTAATATCATCTTCTTTTCCTTTTTTGGCGACAGTTTCAACCGGTTTCTTTTCTTCTACTCGGGTCAACACTTCGTTACATTTAGCCGAAGCCAAGGGAACATACCGTTCGATTTTGGGAAGACGACTTAATTCCGCCAATGTATTGACTACGGCTGCTTTGGGAGTAATAGTGCAATTTTCCCGTAACAAACGACATAGATAATAAGGCAAAACGGCTCCCGAAAGGTATTTTTTGGCAAAAGCGGCTTTGTCCTCCATTGATTTGCCCAAGTCGGTGTATTTGTCAAATGCGTGTTCGCGTGAATTGAAGTAGGTTACAAACACCACCAAAAAATCGCGATACGCCGGCGTCAGAAATGCTTCTTCATCATTGATTTTTTTAGGGTCGAGGGCCTCAGTCATGACGTTGGGAAGGGAGGCCATTTTTAGGTTTTTGGTGTCGGCGTTGCTTCGTGCAACCGCGTGGTTTAAAACCCAATACCAGTAGTTCCAACGAGCGGTATTTTCAACGTAGCGTTTAAAAGAATCAGAGAGTTTGGCAAAATCAGGATGGTTTTTCAAAAACTCCATCTGCTTTTTACGGGCGTTGAATAACCCTATTTCCCGGCTGTCTATGTTCTGCGAAAACAATAGTTCTATTTGTTTTTTTGTGTCAAAATCGGTGGCGAATTTTTGTTGAAATTCATCCCAAACGGCTTTGTGAACGGGGCTTTGCCACAGGGCATTGTATTGCTCAAGGGGCTTGCTATCAGCTCCTTGCTGAAAAACGTCAATTGAGTCTTTGGTAATCATGGGGGCCGTGGATTGAGCAAAAACCCGACCTACCAAAAATAAACAGCCGAAAAAAAGCGTACGAAGCAGCATGATTTGAAATTAGTTTGAATGATTGCAAGCGAAAGTTATCAAAAAACAACCATACTTAAAATCCAATGGAATTTCCTCCATCTACGGGTAGTGAAGCACCGGTAATATAACCGGCCGCTTCGGAGGCCAAAAAGACCGCCGCCCAGCCAATATCCTGTGGTTTTCCGAATTTTCCCATGGGGGTGCGGTTGAGAGCTTTGTTCATGCGGTCGGGGTCGCTGCTCATGGCGGTTTTCATCATGTTGGTCTCGATAAAACCCGGTGCAATGGCGTTGACCCGAACGTTGAATTTTGAGAACTCGGAGGCCAGTACTTTGACCATCCCTTCTACACCTGATTTGGACGCGGCATACGCCACTACCCGGTCGATGCCATAGTAAGCCGCCATGGAAGAAATCATCAATATAGAACCGCTTTGCCGGGCAACCATGCGTTTGGCGCAGGCGCGGGTCAGGGCAAAAACGGCATTTAGATTGGTATGAATAATACGGTCAAAATCGGCGTCTGTGACTTCCAAAGCAGGTTTTTTCATGTTGATGCCCGCATTGTTGACCAAAATATCAATGGGGCCGTAGGTAGCTTCAATGGTTTCTACCAAGCCTTCCAGAGAGTTCAGCTCAGTTACATCATTTACCACATAATGCGCAGATTCGCCCAGCGTTTCTGTGGCTTCCTGAAGGGCATGCTCGCGTCGTCCGGTGATGATGACGGTGGCGCCGGCGTGGGTCATGCACTGGGCAATGTCGTAGCCAATACCACTGCCACCGCCGGTAATGAGCGCAATTTTTCCTTCTAATGAAAATACGGATTGATGATTGACCAGAGTCAGTTCTCCCGTTATAATTTGTTTTTCTTTCATCGCAAATGATAAATTTCTACTAATTTTTTAACTTCATTTAAGGTTCTTTGAGGAGGCATTAATGGCTTGGGAACAGGCATTTTTGAGTATTCTCCAAAGTATAACACACAGGCATCTCGCCACCACAACGCCTCTTTTTCCTGAATTTTCAATCTGCCTTTTACGCTTTCAAAGGTTTCGGTATCAATATCCGGTTTTACAGTTTCCCAAGTATCCTGTAATCTTTTGACCTGTACCGGGCCGTCGTAATAGCGGACACATAATTCATCCCACAGACTGCGACCGGTCCTTAGTTTTTTAGACCAAGGTACGTGATGAAACCAGAGCAGATAATCCAACGGACATTGCTCGGAATTACCCCATTTTTTCTGCACTTCCGGACTGTACAGCTGCAAAGCATTGCTCAGTTTGCCCGTTCTGTCAAATCCCAAACCGATGGAATCGGCACGGTGATAATAAACGGAGGTCCAGTCAGGCCGGGCGCTTTTGGCGAGCCAAGGTTCCGGTCCGTAGTGATGACTTTCACCCATCATGTGCGCGGTTCCCAACGGATAGGTATAACTCACATAAACAGGATGCGATTTCATCATCATGTCTGTGATTTTTTGCCCAGCAGACTTTGACTGCGTCAGCGTCATTTGTATCCATTCCGACGCTATTTGCTCCGACGACAGCGTATGGTCCCAAGCCAATCGGCCAAAAGCATACCAGTTGCTTTGGTTAAAGGGATGTCCGCACCAGTTGACGTCTGAACCGGTGTTGGCTACGCCGGCCATCAGCGAATTGGAAGCATTATACAAACTTCCATCAATGACTTTGGCTACCGTAGACCCTTGTCCCTTAGCGTAAGTGTCTGTATACAAACATTCTTTGTACATCGGGGCCAAATACGTCAAGTGCGTCGATTGACCCAAATACTCCTGCGTTATTTGAAATTCCATGCCCAACGTAGTTTTAGGAAAGGCACCAAACATAGGATGGAACGGTTCGCGGGGCATGAAATCTATTGGCCCGTTTTTGACTTGGACAATAACTTTCGGGTCAAAAGTGCCGTCCAGCGGTTTGAATTGTTCGTAACCTTCCTTGAATCTATCTCCGTTGGGGTCGGCATTGTAGACAAAGGCTCGCCAAATAACAATGCCGCTGAATGGACGCATGGCATCGGCGAGCATGTTGGCTCCGTCGGCGTGAGTACGGCCGTAATCCTGCGGTCCGGGCTCACCTTCCGAGTTGGCTTTGACCAAATAGCCGCCAAAATCAGGAATGTATTGGTGAATCTCTTTGGTCTTCTCGTTCCACCATTTGCGCACTTCGGGGTCGAGGGGGTCGGAGGTTTTGAGTCCGCCGAGGGTGCGGGGTGAGCGGAAATTGACCGAAATAAATACTCTGATGCCGTAGGGGCGAAGTACATCGGCCACGGCTTTGATTTTCTCCAAATACTCGGCCGTTAAAAACCGCGAACTGGCATTGACATTGTTGATGGAAGTGGCATTGATTCCGATGGATGCATTGGCGCGGGCGTACATAATGTAACGCGGGTCGATGCGGTAAGGCAGTTCGTTCCATTTCCACATGGTCGAGCCCGCATAGCCGCGCTCCACGGTGCCGTTGGCATTATCCCAATGATTGAGCATTCGGATTTTTATCTTCGGGCTGCTTGCGATGGAAATGTTGGTCAACGACTTGCCCGTTTGTATAGCCCTCAACAATTCAAAAGCTCCGTACAAAACGCCTGTTTCGGTTTTGGATGAGATGACGATGTTGTCTTTTTCGGTATAAATTTCGTAGCCTTCTTCGGATAAATTAGTGGTAGAAGGAGCGTTTTTATTGACGCTTAAAACAATTCTTCCGCTTCCGGTTGCTGTTTTCACAATAGCGACTTTTTTGCCCAACAATCCTTGTAAACCTATTTGAAGCTCTTCGGAGGCAATTTTAATAGTTTGATTATCAGAAGAAACAACTATGAATTTTGCCAATTGAGCATAACTTTCCCGTTGCTTGGCGTCTTTGATTAAATCATAGTTGAGCCAAAGCCGAGAACCATCATCGGCAAAGGCAAGGGAAGAAATAACCAGAAAAAAGAGAAGAAGCTGTTTTGTCATGGATAGTTGTTTGGCTGAAGCCCTTGTTGATTTTTTTATTTGTTATCTCCAGCTAAAGCAGGAGGCAATTCATAAATGAATTTTTGCAAACAATTCCTATTGAAAATAGGGAAATTAAAAACTGTATTGCCTCCTGCTTTAGCTGGAGGACAAAAAGAGAATTCCATGGCATTGGCTTTAGCCAAATCTTATGTGTCCTTAAATTTCTCAAATCCATACTTTTCAATCAATTCATCATATTCCTGAGCATAGGTCTTTTTTTGATGATGCTCTTCCTGCTTTTTAATGTATTCTCGCACTCTGTCAACAATGGATTCGGAGACAGATACCGCGAAATATTCATCCTGCCACTCAAATTTGTCTTCACAAATGCCATTTTTATTAATCCAGAAAGAAGATTCGCCCTTTATCAATTGCATAATCTTACTCATGCTTTGGTCAATGCCAAGGGAAACAAGACAGTGAACATGGTCAGTATATCCATTGATAAAGTCAATATAAATGCCTTTTTCTTTGGCGTTTTCCCTGATATGGTTAAAAATAGTTTGTCGTATTTCGCGGGTTTTTATAAATGGAATTCTATGCTTGGTTGACCACACAAAATGAATCCAAACTTTGATATAGGGCATGATTTAATTTATTTGTTATCCTCCAGCTAAAGCAGGAGGCAATTCAGCAGGAGGCAAAATTCACTGAGGCAATTTCATTTTCATTCAAAAATTCCTGTTTTGTGCCCGTCCATACTTACTGTGTTTTTCTTATTCCAATACTCTTTGATTCCATCTTCGCCCTGCTTTTGAGTCCATTTTTTCAATTCATCCCTTTCCCGGTTAAAATCCATGAAAGGCACTGCCATGCCACAGGAAGTTTGCACCATTTCTACCTCAATATCTACCAATTGTCTCGCTCCCGGCAATTCCGGGAATAAGTGAATGAATTCCTCCCACTCGGAGTCTCGTTGGTGATAGACTTTGCCTTTTCCGTACAGCCTTAAAATCATAGGTTTGCCTTCAAAAGCGCAAAACATGACAGTGATTCGGTCATTTTCCAGAAGGTGGGTGGCTGTTTCGTTGCCACTGCCCGTCACATTCAGCCACATCACCCGTTTGGAATCAATGATTCTGAACGAGTCCATTCCTTTAGGCGATAGATTGACCTTGCCAGTACTCATGGCTGTCGCCACGAAAAAGACATTTTGTTTTTGGATAAACTCCTGTAAGTCAGGAATAATTTGCTCTAATTGTTTTCCCATGATAGGTAAATTTTAATAAGAGAAAATTTTAAATTTCTTGCTCTTTTGCCAACTTGCCTTTTGTTGTTTTTATAAAAGACCTCTTTCAATCGCTACTTCCAAACCTCTTAATTCTGCCAATCCTTTTAATCGCCCGATGGCCGAATAGCCCGGATATGATTTGTCTTTTCCGGTCTTGTTCAAATCATCCAACATCTGATGGCCGTGGTCGGGACGCATCGGAATTTGGGCGTCCTTTTTCCCTTTCTCCTTTCTCCTTTTTCCTTCAATAACAAAGGCTTTTACAACTTCGTACATGTCTACATCACCAACTAAGTGGGCGGCTTCGTGAAAATTTAAAGGGTTAATCTCCCGCTTGGTGGTACGCAAATGCACAAAATGGATTCGGTCGCCAAAGCGTTCGACTATTTTTGGCAAATCATTATCAGCGCGTACGCCCAATGAACCGGTACAAAATGTGATGCCGTTGGCTCTCACTTCGCAGGCATCCATCAATTGCGCTAAATCCGCTTCGGTACTGACCACTCTGGGCAATCCCAACAACGATTTTGGAGGATCGTCGGGGTGAATGCAGAGATTCACTCCGATTTCTTCGGCTATGGGTGCTACCTGTTGAATAAAATAATACAGATTTTCGCGTAACTCTTTGTCACCAATGTGTTTATAGTTGTTCAGTAATCCTTGAAAAGTAGCCAATTCAAAGGCTTCATTGGAGCCGGGTAAACCCAATAAAACGGTGTTTTGGAGGGTAGCGATTTCCTCGGCGGTCAAACCTTCCAACTTGCGTTTAGCGACTTCCTGTACTTCGGGCGTGTAATCTGCCTCTGCATTAGGGCGTTTGAGTATGTACAAATCAAACAACGCAAAATCCTCCCACACAAATCGCAGCGCCAACGAACCGTCGGGCATTTCGTAATGGAGATTGGTGCGTGACCAATCCAGCACCGGCATGAAATTGTAACAAACCGTTTTGATACCGCAAGCCGCTAAATTTCGCAGCGACACTTTGTAGTTTTCAATGTATTGCGCCCGACTCGGCAGCCCTTTTTTGATGTCTTCGTGAACGGGTAAACTTTCTACCACTTCCCAAGTCAATGGGGTGTAGCGATGATTATCTGCTTCGATGAGTTGAATGCGCTGTTGTATAGCTTCGACGGACCAAACTTCTCCTACCGGAATTTGGTGTAAAGCGGTTACAATCCCCGTGCATCCTGCCTGACGAATGTGCATCAAGGAAACGGGGTCATTGGGCCCGAACCAACGCATGGTTTGTATAAATGTCATTTTTGAATGCTTTATTTTCGGGACACAGAGTTTCACTAAGTTTTGCACAGAGTTTCACAGAGGAAATTTGTTATACTCTGTGAAGTACTATGTGTCACTTTGTGACCTAATATTTTAACCTTACTCTCCTTTATATTTTTCAAAAAGACTCGCCACATTGGCCATTTGGTGGTTTCCAGAATGAACTAAAACGCGGTAACGTAAGACTAATTTGTCTCCTTTTTTCATGACTGTTGCTTTGTCATCCTGCGGCCAATACATAGGGGTAGGAGAAAAAAAGCCATAATCACGCGTAAACCACGGCGAAGGATACCAAGGATTGGAAGGATGCTGCATGATGGTGATGCCTTCTACTTTGTCGCCTCTTTTTCCCGAACAGTCTATCCACGGAGATTTTACCCCAAACGTCCCTTTTTCGGCTTGGTTTCCTTCGGCGTTTATCATGGTGCCGCCGTTGATTACGGCCAAATCAGGGTCCAGACGACCGCTGAAAAGTGAGTGGTTGGTTTTCAGAATCGTCACATCCATAAGCGTTTCCATCGTGATGTCCACGTCAATTTGGTACAAATCTTTGGAAGGAGCCGTGATGGTGATGGTACGAAAATCTTTCATGGGAGCATTGGCTTCGGGCCGGCGCCAAATGCACTCATTTTCAATCACTACTTTGTCGCCACCTGATTGAATAATATCGGCACGCAACGAGATAATTTGTCCTTTATCAATTCCTTCCTGCCAATAATTGCCGCCGTTGACACGGTCACAACCAAAAAATAAAGAGCTGTGATGCGGATAATTGCCATTTCGCATGGAGGTAACGCTGGCGTTGGATGGCCCATTGACGGGAAAGAAAAACGGGTATTTTTCGTCTTGAGAGAAGATGTAGCTGGTGAAAAAATTACTATTGATGTTAATGTCAATTTTTGAGTTGCTTTTTACGGCGGTAATTTTGGTTTGCGACCAACCTTTCACAGTTAAAAATACGACTGCGAAAAAGAGAATACGTTTAGAATAATGCATGTATTAAAATAAATAAATAGTGTAAATCATTTGTTTAGTTTCCCGTATCTCGTAGGAGTAGGCTTGCTACAGCCGTGCCTTATGCAATCGCCCCAATCTTTTACGAAAAAAGGCAACTTAAAAGCCGTCGGTCGGTTCAAAACCGACTAACGGCTTTTAAGTTGCCGCACAAGGGCATGAGGCTACTTCTACGCTTTCAAATCTATTTTTTGCGCCTGTTTTTGGGCAATCAATGATAATTCCGCAGCTAATAAACAATGCGTTTGGGACATCGCGGTTTCAGTGCGGTTCAGAACATCATCCACGAGCAGTCGGCCGTAAGGCAATTCCTGTTGGGTACAATCAATGTAGCGTGTTTCTTTATTATCAGTTAGAAAAAGGTGATTACCGCCTTCGCGTCCACCGATGTCGATGTTTTTACGAATTTCAATAAATCCTTCCGTTCCCAGAATAGTTAAGCGTCCGTCACCCCATGTTTTCAATCCGTCAGGAGTAAACCAGTCTACCCGAATGTAGCCCATTCCACCGTTTCCGCGAAGCATTACATCGCCAAAGTCTTCAAATTGAGGAAATTGCGGGTGATTTGTGTTCCCGATTTGGGAAGCGACTACCGAAGCTTGGGTGGAGTTGGTGAAATACAGGTATTGGTCAAATTGGTGAGAGCCAATGTCGCAGATGATACCGCCAAACTGTTCTTTGTTGAAAAACCATTCGGGGCGAGTATTGGTATTCATGCGGTGCGGACCCAGTCCAATCGTTTGGATAACTTTCCCAATGGCTCCTGCTTTTACCAATTCGCCTGCTTTTACCGTAGCTCTGTTTTCAAAACGTTCGCTGTACATGATGGAGTAAATGCGACCCGTTTCTTTCTGAACACGGCGCACGTCTGCCAGTTGCTGAAGTGTAGTAATGCCTGGTTTGTCAGACATAAAATCTTTGCCGCTTTTCATAACTCGAATACCCAAGGGAGCGCGTTCGTTGGCAATGGCCGAGCTTAAAACGAGTTGAACGGATTTGTCGTCCAAAATTTCTTTTTCACTCGATGCCAATTTGGCTTGTGGGAAACGTTTGGCAAATGCCGCTACTAAATCTGCTTCTTTGGCATAGTAAGAAACTAACTGTCCTCCGCCACGAGTTACGGCTTCCACTTGCCCGTAAATATGGCCGTGGTTCATGCCGATAACGGAGAACTTAATGCGAGGATTTTCGTAGTGATACGGTTCGGTATAAGCTACTTTCTCCGTTTTAATATGACCAAAGGAGTCAGTAGAAAGCATAGGAAGAGTGATCAGACCTGCGGCTGATGCGACCGATTCTTTCAAAAAAGTACGTCGTTGGTTCTCGGATTTTTTCATGAGTTATTTAGATGGGTATAGAACGCGGACGGTTCGCCGCAGCGATTCAACGGGTTTAACAGATACTCACGGATAAATAAATCTGTTTCAATCCATTTGATCTATTCAATCCGTGCGGTCCGCCGCAGCGGTTCTATTTATTGATTAAGACATTTTTATATTGGTTGTACCATAAGGCTTGCGTTGCGGACGGCTCAACATCGCATTGGCTTCGTTGTCATTCACAAAACGCTCTGCTTTAGGGTCCCACTGCAATTTGCGCGGAAGTTTCATGGCAATGTGGCTTACTAAGCAAACACTGCAGGCGCGGTGCCCTATTTCAACCGGCGAAATAGGCGCTTTACGGGTTTTGATACATTCCAACCAGTTGCCGTGCTGTTCGTCGCTTTTGTACAAGTGAATTTCGTTTTCACCAATGACTGAAGTCAGGATTTTAGGGTCGCTGGCATCCAAGGCTTTGCTGCTTTTGGCGGCCGATACCGGGTCACTGGCGGAAGCCACATAGTCTCCGCGGGATACAAAAATCCAGCCTTCAGTGCCTTCGTAGCGAATGCCGTTGGGGAAGCCACCGCTGGTGTACATCGTAATGCCGTTGGCGTATTCAGCTTTCACCATAAAGTCGCCGTGAACGTTCCATAAACCCGATTTAGGGAATTCGGCTACGGCCTGTACTGAGATAGGGCCTGTAAGCTCAGTATCCATGCCCCAAGCGGCCGAATCAAAATGATGTTGTCCCCAACCCGTGATCATCCCCGCACCAAACTGCTCAAGGCGTAACCATCCCGGCCGGCCGTAGCCTTTCTGGGGATGAACGCCGATTTCAGTATAAGGCACTTCGGGCGTAGAGCCGAGCCACATATCATAGTTAAAACCTTTGGGTACTGGCATTGGCGCTGCCGAGGGCCCGGAAGGGTCGCCAGGAAGACCCACTTTTACGGTATGCAATTTTCCGATGCGACCGTTGCGCACTAATTCTGCCGCAATTCTGAACTGAGGTGAGGAGCGTTGCTGAGTACCTACTTGAAGAACAGTTCCTTTTTTGCGAATTATATCGCTCAACATACGTCCTTCGGCAATGGTCAGCGAGGTAGGTTTTTGCAGATAAACATCTTTTCCTGCCAAGGCCGCTTCAATGGCGGGTTGTGAATGCCAATGGTCAGGTGTGCTGATGATGACGGCATCAATGTCTTTGTTCAGCAACATTTCGCGGTAGTCATCGTACATTTTGGCCTCCACGTAGTTGGCATTTCCCGTCTTCTTGGTGTAGTAGTTTTCGACGAGTTTTTTGCCATCTTCCAAACGATTTTTATCTAAATCGCAGACGGCAATCATGCGGGCTACGTCGTGTTGCAGCGTACCCACCATGTCGTGATCGCGTCCGATACGTCCACATCCTATTTGACCAATGTTGATTTTGTTACTCGGGGCATTTTTGCCAAATACGGAGGCGGGAACGATGGTAGGAATTCCTATTGCGCCAACAACGCCAGTTAAAGTTTGACCTAAAAATTTTCTACGTTTCATAAGAACTTTATTTAGTGGATTGGAGTGATTCGAATGGATTTATTGATAGAGAATAGTCGTTTTGCCATATTTTTAGATTGGGGTCTGTTTTTCAAAATAGCTATTTAAAGAATAAGGTATTAGAGGGCTCGTTTCTCCTGATTAATAGTGAAAAAGGTTTAGAATGACTCAAAATATTTCTTTGTAAAAGTTTGATTTTGAGAACATTCTAAACCTTTGGCTTAAGAGTAATAATCGTTAAGCCTATTCGGGGATTTGGTCTAAAGCAGGCTTGTTAGTTTCACTACCAGCATAGCCAACGTTTTGGTTGATTTGTCCTAAACTGTTTGCCAAAATAGCAGGACGGGGAATGGGCCACAATGCATGGTAGGGACTCATCGTGTAAGAATCTCCACGGACATTTTTGACCCTATTTTTGTAAAAAATGTTTTTGTCCATGATCCTATCGTAGAAAAAGTTGGACCCCGAAAAATTGCTGGCAGAATACGTTTTGCCATTATAGGTTTTACCCGATTTTGCCATTTGGTATGCTATGCGGGCAAGCTCGGTTTTACGCGGCTCTTCGTAGTATAATTCGCGTCCCCGCTCATCCAAAATGGTTCCAATGTCAATTTTTGAAACAGGGTAAGGGCTGCAACCTGCTCTGGTTCTGACCCGGTTAACGTCGTCGGCGGCAGCTGCCAAGTTGCCTTTAAACCAATTTGCTTCTGCACGGAGCAAGTGAGTTTCGGCCAAACGGAAAATATACCAGTCAGAATTTCCGCCTTGAAAAGGCACACGGATTTGATCTTCGATATACAGTTTATAGTGAGGCCAATTGAACCAGGTTCTGATGGTGTCGCCCGTAGAAACCAATAATTTTCCACTTGCATCGCGAAATTGGAGTGGCTTACCGTACCAAGGAGATACACCTTTCAGGGCCGGGTTGTTGTAAACAAGCTGTTCCATCGTCATCCAGTTGCCTGATTTGGTATCGTGGCGTAGGTCTTTGTCGTCGTCCCAAATGTCTTTGCTGCTATAGGGGGTAGCTCTACAACGACCAATTCCCCGTCCATACAAAGTGGTCAAGTCAAACTCGACTTGGTTGGGTACCATGCCTTGGCGACCGTCGGGGGTCAAGATGGTATTGACGGAGAAAAATGGTACTGCTTGACGCATAGATGTCGTACCGGTGGTGGTAGCACTGGGAAGACCATACCGGTCAATGACTGAGAAAAGTACTTCCGTATTGTTGGCCAAAAATTTGTTGGCAGGTCGGTGTAAATCCCAGATAACATTTTTGTTGGCATTGCTGGCATCTACTCCAAACCGAGAAGTCATTAGTTTATAAGCACCGTTGTTGATTACTTGGTCGGCAGCAGAAATGGCTTCATCATAGAGTCCAAGGGCAAGGTTTACTTTTGTGAGTAAGTGGCCTACCGCTCCTCGATTTACATCTCCTTTGGAGCCAGTCCAAGGTACTACTTTCATGGCAAAGTCAAGGTCAGTTTTGATTTTCTGCAAAATCACTTCACGTTTTACGGTTGTAAAGTCCAGTTTTGGCTCTGATAACTCCTTAAAAGAAGTAGGAATGTCGCCAAATTGATGGACTAAACGGTAGTAATGATAGGCCCGATAAAAATAGGCCTTGCCCAGAATGACATTTCTGACGTCTTCTTTGATTGTAGTAGCTTGTGGTACACGGTTAATAATTGTGTTGGCCAAACGGACTCCCAACCATCCTCTTTCCCAGTACCATCCGATGCGGTTGAAATCGCCACTATTCAGGTTAGCGTCGGGAGTAATAAGTACGTTCAAGTCCACTGCCGGCCCAAATTTATCAGTGGTTCCTTCAACGGCCATTTCGGAGAAAAGTAGCTCCGTAATAATAGGGTGGCCATCTCCGTAGAACTCATCACGGACGTTAAGTCCACAGGAAGCTAAAGCCGAGTTGAAGCCACCTTCGGTGGTAAAGGTGTTTTCTGGAGTGTAAAAAGAGAGTGGTTGAGGTTCAAGCCATGATTCTTGACAACCCGTATTGATGGCAAGTAGAAAAACACTTACTATCGTTATTTTGCGAAATATATTGGTATTCTTCATCTGTGTGCGTTATTTAGGTGATTATTTACTTCAAAAATTAGAAAGTGATGTTTAACCCTACGGTCGTAGTAGAAGGCGTAAGCCCTTTGTTTTCGGGGTCAAAGTAGTCCCAAGGGGTAAATACCGCTGCGTTCTGTTGATTGAGATAAATTTTCAAGCTCTGGAATTTAATTTTGTTTAACACTGACTGTGGTAAACTGTAAGCGATACTGATGTTGTTGAGGCGAACAAACGATGACTTGCGCCATACATTATAGGCTACTGAACCTCCTGCTGCCGACATCATCTTGGCGTAGTCGTTGATGGGGTTTTCGGGAGTCCAGTAAGGGCGCTTATAAAACTGTGAACGGTCGTAGAATCTATCCACATTTTTGGCTTCGTTGTACTGGGTGTTTTGTCCTATTCGTCCGTAAAGCGCAAAAGAGAAATCAAAATTTTTGTACAGTTTGAATTCATTACGGAAGTTGAAGGAGAATTTAGGGTTTTGATGGCCAAGGAATTGACGGTCGTCAATGGTATATTTACCGTCGCCGTTAAGGTCTTCTAACTTAAAGTCGCCAGGAGTAAAACCGTAGGATTTTGCCAAATCTCTTTCTGATTCTTGCCAAACGCCCAATACTTTATAATCCCAAATTTGGTTGACGGGTTTTCCAATAAACCAACCATTGGCACGGTCGTCTTGATCTACCATAGTTGTGTTTCCAGCGGCATCCTTGACGGGTACTGGGCCGTACAATTTCAAGATTTTGTTTTGGTTAGTCCAAAATGAAAAATTGCTTCGCCACACAAAATTGGTGCTTTTCATGTTTTCGGTGTTCAGGGTAAGTTCCATACCGTTGTTACTTACCTGACCTAAGTTGGCCACTACACTGGCAAAACCCGTAATGTCGGGCAAAGAGCGGTTCATCAAGAGATCTACCGTTTTGCGGTCGTAGTAGTCAAGTGAACCAGTGATTTTACTGTTTAAGAAGCCAAAGTCAATTCCTACGTTGACCGAGCTATTGCGTTCCCAGCGTAGGTTAGGGTTGCTCATGTTGGCGGTGCGTACGGCTCCCACGTTAGAAGTTGTGCCACCTGGATTGGTGTATGAATAAACACCCGAAGTCAGTGCTGATAGAGCGGCGTAGCGTCCAATCTCTCGGTTACCATTTTCACCGTACGACAAGCGGAGTTTACCATAATCTAACCACTTGCTGAGACCTTTCGCGAAACTTTCTTCCGTAAATACCCAACCCAAAGCCACTGACGGGAACGTCGCTCTTGGATTTCCCTGTCCAAACGCCGAGAAGCCGTCGCGGCGAGCAGTCACTGTAAGGTAGTAGCGCTGATTATAGTTGTAGTTGACACGGCCCATGAGCGCATCCCCAGTTTGATACTGGTCGTTACTCGAAATACTCGGATACAGCGTAGCTGCGGCTAAATTGTGATACGTGAGGTTATCGTTTGGTGAGTAATTTTCGGCGTTGACGGTAGTGTTCCAAATTTGGTATTTTTCAGCGTTGGCCAAGAACGTAACGTCAAAATTGTGTTGTCCAAACGATTTGTTCCATTTCAAAATGTTATCAATCTGCCACTGATACGTTTTCTCATTGACGCGGCTTGTGATACCGTTACGGGTGGTAACACCTGGTTTTTGTGAAGAAACGTGGTCAAACCCTGTGTAGAACTCAAAACGTGGGGTATAATTGATTTGATAAGAAAAACCGTATCCAATATCCCCTTTTACGTAAATGGACCCAAACATATTGGTAAATTTACGAAGGCGGCTGTTATAGTATTGGTCTAAGTAGGGATTGGTGTTATTGCCCACGTCGTCGTTGCTGCTTTGGCGGAGCGTCACACCGTCGTCCTGATAAAGCTGCCCGTAGGGAGTGGTTTGAATCATATTGTTCAAATCAATGGGAATGGAGCTTTCATCGCGGTCAGCAAACTGTAGGTTGGTACCCAAAGTAAGGAACTTTGTCACTTTACTTTCTACATTTACCCTTCCCCTGATAGTGGAGAAATAATCTCCTTTGGTCAATCCTTGGTTTGTCAGGTAACCCAGCGACACGTAGTAGTTCATGTTTTCGGAGCTTCCTGATACACTGGCAGTATGGTCTTGCTGGAGGGAGTTGAAATTGTACAGTTCTTTTTCCCAGTCGAGGGTACGTCCTTCCTTGTAGTTTTTGGTTTCAAGGGCCGTCAGTCTGATGCGGCTCAACCATGCATCTACGGGGTCGCCTTGAGAGTTTCCTAAGGCCATCCACTGCGCCGTAGTAATAGTAGAAGGTAGCTTGCGAGGGTCGGTAAACATATACTGACGGACAGGGTCGTGGCCGTTCATGCTCCAAAGTACGTCATTACGCCAATCCAAAAACTCTTGTGGCGATAGCAAAGGCAGGGATTTACCAATATTGTTTTTTCCAAAATTGACATTGAAAGTGACCAGAGGCTTTCCGGATTTTCCTTTTTTGGTGGTTATTAGTATTACCCCGTTGGCCGAACGGGCGCCAAATACAGCCGCCGAGCTAGCATCTTTGAGAATATCTACCGTGCCAATGTCGTTGGGGTTGATGTCACTCAATTGGCCAGGATAAATTACCCCATCCACTACAATCAATGGTGCGGTAGAAGCATTGAGCGATGCACGCCCACGTACTAAAAAATCTCCTCCTCCTTTGGCCGAAGAATTTAGACTTACATCCAAGCCAGCCGCATTGCCACGGAGCATATCCTGAACCGTGCGAGGGTTTTCATTTTCAAGTTGGGTTGCTTTAATAGAAGCTACTGCCCCTGTCAAGTCACTTTTTTTGACCGTACCGTATCCCACTACCACTACTTCGGAAAGGGCTTTGGTATCTTCAATAAGACTTACATTGATGGTCGAACGGTTACCAATGGCCACTTCTTTGGTTGTGAAACCAATCGAAGAAAACACCAGTGTTCCATTTGAAGAAACATTGTTGATGCTGAAAGCCCCTTTTTCATCGGTGTTGCTGCCTATCGTAGTACCTTTAAGTAATACAGAGACACCAGGCATACCGGAGCCATCTTCTCCGGTTACTTTGCCTCGTATCGTAATGTTTTGAGCAAATGTTTGAATGCTTGTCAGTACGATTAGTGCACCAAAAAGCAGTTTCGAGAACAGTAGTTTTGGGTTCATAAAAAAATTTGTTAAAGGTTGTAGATAAATAGTAAAAAAATACAATTTGCCTTTTAGTGAAGACATACATAGCCTGTTTTAAGAATAGCTACAAAAACTAATAAAGCATTCAATAATATCTTTAATTTTGAATTTTTAAAAGTTATTTCTTGATTATTTATAGTAAAATTATTTATTTTATATCGGATTCGTTTTCGGAAACGTTTGCGGTAGTTTTTTAAAACTTGTTTTTATTATATATATTTGCGTTTCTAAAAAAGAA
Source organism: Runella sp. (assembly GCF_027484545.1). Lineage (GTDB taxonomy): Bacteria > Bacteroidota > Bacteroidia > Cytophagales > Spirosomataceae > Runella. The sequence continues at coordinate 17,294 of NZ_JAIXST010000333.1, forward strand.
AAATAGTTTCTCTGTAAAATGACATATATTAAGTAAAATCTTGATAAAGTGTAATAAAAGATGACAGCCTGTACCAAATGTGGGAGCGTAGAAAATATCTTAAAGTCAGGTTTTATACGAGGAAAGCAGCGGCTCTTTTGTAAGTCGTGTGAAGTGCATTTTACAATTAATTTACCTCAAAAAGAAGTTAATAAGCCCGCTCGACAAATCACGATTGTTGATATTGCAAAATCGCTCGGTATTGCTCCTTCTACGGTGTCACGGGCATTGAACGGCAGTGCCGAAATCAATGCCTCTACTCGTCAGGAGATAATTCGGGTGGCTACCGAAATGGATTATCGCCCCAACCTACTGGCGCAAAGCCTGAACCGTGGCGAAACGCACACCCTTGGTGTGGTGATTCCGAATATCGAACGACCTTTTTTTGCGGGAGTATTAGCGGGTATTCAAAAAGTAGCTACTGAGGCAGGGTATCGGGTGATGATTTGTCAGTCTAACGAATCGCACGCTACCGAAACGCTCAATGTACAGGCTTTGGTGGCGAGCCGAGTTGATGGCCTGCTGATAAGCCACTCCAAAGAAACTACTTCGTTTGAACACATCAAACTTCAACTAAAAAAGGGATTACCAATTGTTCACTTCGATCGAGTATGTAACGAAGTAGAGACTGCCAAAGTGGTTCAGGAAGATTTTGAAGGAAGTTATATCCTGACCGAACACCTAATTTTACAAGGGTGCAAGCGCATCGCAGTGTGTGCTGGTCCGCGCGAGTTGATTATCAGTATTTCTCGTTTAAATGGTTACAAGGCAGCTTTGGCTAACTACGGTATTCCGTTGAGAGAAGAATTAATCTATCATACTAACTTCATACAAGGGGAGTCGTTACTTGCTTTGGATGGATGGCTAAACCTACCTCAAAAACCTGACGGTATTTTGGCGGTTCATTACGCCAATGCCATTGATATGATAGTAGAATTGAAAAAACGTAAAATTAACATTCCGTCAGAGATGGCAATCGTGGGCTTTGGTGATGAGCTGATTGCCTCACTGATTGAACCCTCTTTGACAGTTTATCATCATTCTCCGTTTCAGATGGGGGGAATTGCGGCCAAAATGTTAATTGATAATATTATTCATAAAGACACTTTTCAACCTGAATTACAGAAAATGAAGGGAAAACTCATTATTCGGCAATCGTCCGTAAGACAGTGAAGGACTACATTCCGCGCGGCTCCACCATCACTACCTCTTCCTTGTCTAAAATCACTTCTCCATCGGGTAAGCCTTTGGGTTTACGAACAAATTTTTTTGGAATAACAATGACAGGACAAAGCGTTTCATTCCGACGTTTGGAATACCAGGCCGCTATTTGGGCGGCTCGCTCAATAACACTGTTCGGGAATTTTTTCCCTGCTTTGTATTTCACCACTACGTGCGAACCGGCCACATCGCGGGCGTGCAGCCAAAGGTCGTCTTTGTAGGTATATTTTTTGGTAAGCAGGTCATTGTTTTTGGCATTTTTACCAATCAAAATCACGTAACCTTCATATTCCGTATGTTTGAACAATTGAGTAGGGGAGAGAATCGCGTTGTCATTTAACAAACTGTTTGTTTTCAGGTATTTCCGCAATAGTTTCAACGACTCAAATTCTTCAATGGTATTCACATGTTTTTTTAATTCTTCCAATTCCCCCTCCCGCAACGTGATATTTTCCTGTACTTTTTCGATTTCAATACGCTCGTTTTTGGCTTTTCGATAATACGTCTCGGCGTTCCGTTGCGGAGTAAGGTCATGTTTTAGCTTAATTTCAATATCCTTATCTCGATAAAAATCAAACAGCGTAACCCGCTCAGCACGCTCGGGAATTTGGTGAAGATTAGCCATCAAAATATGCCCGATTTCTTCATTTTTTACGATGCCGTCTATCCCTACTAATTTATGCATAGCATCTTCTAAATAGCTTTCAGTGCGGTGAATTCTCTTTTGTAAGATTCGGATGGCCTCTGCTTTTTCGCGGGCCAGCACTCCAATGCGATTATACGTGGTGTAAAAATCATTGAGCGCCGCAATCGGGTCACTGTACTCCCGAATTACATCCCCCAACGGGACAAGCGTAAGCGTAGGTTGATGATTCCAAAGGCTGATTCGAAAGGAAGGATTTTCAAGAAGAGTTAATGTTTCCTGAATAATTTGCCAACGTAGCCCCGCGCGGCGTACCGTCCCAACCCCCAATGGGGGAGTAAATATCTCCCCCATTGGGGGTTGGGGGGCTAAATACGCATTAACCTCCTTTCCAAACGTTGGGAAAAGCTTTCGGTGGTCGAAATTGGCCGCTTGGTAGGCTTCCCATGTCTGGTCTAAGGTACGGTCGAGTTGTGATAAACGAAGGTTATTGTCGCTGACCAGATTGCTGTGAAACAAATCAATCACTTCGTCATTCTGAAACAAAACGGCATTGGAACGATTGCCGAATAATTTAAAAACAACCATATAATTATTTTCCAACACCAGCCCTATCGCTCGTTCATTCGTAAATTGGCGTACGTCAATGACGTTCAAATCATAGAGTGTTTCAAATAAATCTGCGCTGTTTTGACGCGCGCGGCTGAAGTCATCGGGAAAATTGAGACAGGCAAAATCAGGGCGAAGGGTGGCCCGAATAAAGAAAGGACGATAGTAGTTGTTTTTTCCGCGAGCGTGGGCTAAAATGATCACCAACTCGTCTTTTTCCTGACTAAAACACTCCATAAACTTCAATCCAACTGCTAACGGACGAAGCGCTTTGACCAAGTGCTGTAAAAAATGATAATTCTGATGCATGGGGCAAAGGTAGTTGTCAGGAGTGAGAACGGGGCCGCCCGTGCGGTCAGGAGTGAAAAGGCGTCGGTCGGTTCAATCCGACTGACGCCTTTTGTAATTGTAAACTGCTTACTATTTCTCGCGAGTCAATACTTCGTCGATTAAGCCGTATTCTTTGGCTTCGTACGAACGCATCCACTTGTCGCGGTCAGAGTCCGCCTCAATTTTTTCAATCGTTTGTCCTGTATGATTAGCCAAAATTTCGTACAATTCTTCGCGTAATTTTACGATTTCACGGGCTGTGATTTCAATATCAGTGGATTGACCCTGAGCACCTCCCGAAGGTTGGTGAATCATAATACGAGCGTGCGGAAGTGCTGCACGCTTGCCCGCGGCGCCACCTGCCAGCAATACAGCTCCCATAGAGGCTGCCAAGCTGGTACAAACTGTTGCTACGTCGGGGCGTACATACTGCATGGTATCATAAATACCCATCCCTGCATAAACTGACCCGCCCGGGCTGTTGATGTACATCAAAATGTCTTTTTTCGGATCTGCCGATTCCAAAAATAGTAACTGAGCTACAACGATATTGGCGATTTGGTCATCAACGGGCATTCCAAAAAATATGATACGGTCGGCCATAAGGCGAGAAAATACATCCACTTCGCGGAAGTTCATGGGACGCTCTTCAATAATCGCCCGTGTCATGTTTTCAACTGTATGATTGACGTATCCGTCAACGGTCAGGCCACTCATGCCCAAATGTTTTACTGCGTACTTTCTAAATTCTTGTCCGTGGTTCATAATATATACTAAGTTGATTTTGTTGGTATTAACTAAGCGGTTCTATTTTGTTCAAACTTTGATTTTGTGTAGCCAGTTGCCAATTTTGCAACAACTCTTCCTGATGGATAGATGCCCATTCTATTTATCGGCTAATCGTGGGCATGGGCTAATTGAGTTTCCTTCCATTCTTCAAATGTCATATTTTTCAATTTGAAAAATAGGGAATCCGGACATACATCTGCCTCATCGTTCCAAGCTATCGCATTTGTCTCGTCATCAATATATACTTTATCAAAAACATCATCTTTTTCCCAAATCGAAAAAACACCTTTATTAGCTAAATGAGACAAATCTACTATGCCTGTTGTACCATCTGAATAGGTTAGTTCGAGCTTGTATTTTTTTAGGCTACGAACTTTGATTGGCTTAGGTATCATTTTGGGAAATTTATTTTCAAGGGTTCAACGAAAAAAAATGTCTCTTGGTTCGTTGGACAAAATTGCAGAATTTAGCGTTTAAATGTTGTCTGTTTAACCAACAAATTATCGGTGGAAGCGAGATTTGCGATGCGGAGTATTTTAGAAAGTCACGTTCCGGCCCCTGCCGTGAGCTATTGTTACGATTTATGGGAGCGCTATCAGTTTGATTTTGTGGCTTCAAGGCCGCGCAGGACGCGGTTGGGGGATTTTACCGCTCAACCCTCCCGACGGGAACGCATTACGGTCAACGTAAATCTCAATCCCTACAATTTTTTGGTTACTTACCTGCACGAAGTAGCTCATTTGGAAGTATATCGGCACTACAAACGTCGTCAACCGCCGCATGGAAATGCTTGGAAAACGCATTTTCGAGGGTTGCTTATTCCGGTAATGAACGAGGCTAATTTTCCATTATCCGTTCTTACGCCTTTGCTTGATTATGCAAAAAATCCTACGGCTTCTACCGGTACGCACCTGCCGCTGATGCAGGCACTCAAAACCATTGATGCGCCTCAAACGGATTTGGTGATGGTCAGTCAATTACCCGAAGGACAAATTTTTCGATTGAATCAAAAAGTTTTTGTCCGAGGTACGCAACGTCGTACCCGCATCGTTTGTGTAGAGAAGGTCTCCCAAAAAAAATATTTAGTGGCGGCTCATGCGTGGGTCGAGAAATTATAAGGGAATGTCGAGTGTCAAGCGGTTCGCCGCCGCGGTACAGAATGTCGAGTGGAGCATGGAATGAAAAATTTTATCATACAGTACTGCCAAAACATAAGAATGAGTGGAAATAAACACAATCATTATTTGTGGAATTATTTTCTGTTTCTCAGTTTTACATTTTTTACTTTTTCAGTTCAAAGTCAGAACTCCGTTCTTTCCGAAGGGCGATGGTTTAAAATCGGAGTTACCCAAACGGGCATTTACCGCGTGGATGCTGCTTTTTTGAAACAATTAGGCGTGAATCCTGCCGAAATTAATCCCCGCAACTTACGACTTTTTGGCAACGGAGGGGCGATGTTGCCCCAATCGAATGCTGCACCCCGCGTTGCTGATTTGACCGAAAATGCCGTTTTGGTAAAGGGTGAAGCAGATGGTCGTTTTGATGATACTGATGCCTTGTGGTTTTTTGGGCAAAGTCCCCACGAAATACGATATAATGCCACCGAAAAACGCCTCGAACATCAGTTGAATGTATACAGCGATACAACCTTTTATTTTCTTCAAATCGGTACACGGGCAGGACTTCGGATTCAATCTCAGCAATCCGGCAACAGTGGTGCGATTTTGACCGTTTTTGATGATTACGTATTTCGAGAAACCGAAAACTACAATCGGGTACAATCGGGGCGTGAATGGTGGGGTGAATATTTTGGCACTCAAACGCGTCAGGATTTTAATGCCGATTTGAATGGCTTATTGCCTGATAGTCCCATAAAACTGACGGTAGCTACGGTAGCGGCGGCTCAGGTAGTGACCAAGTTTTCAATAAGCGCAAACGGTCAGTCTTTAGGAGAACAAACGATGGGAACGGTGACGGATTATCGTTATGATTCCAAAGGTCAAAGGACTCAAAAAACGTACGATAGCAAACTCTCCAATGCTTCCAATCGCGTCACGATGACGTTTAGCTTTGATAAAGCCGGGCAAGCCAACGCGGATGCTTATTTGGATTTTTTAGGGTTACAGGTACAGCGCAGTTTGCGTTTGTATGAGCAAACGACAGTTTTTCAGAATCTTAGTTCGATAACTCAAGATTCTGTTCGTTACACAATTGGACTGGCCAACGCACAGATGCAGTTGTGGGAAATTACCAATCCACTGCGCCCCGCAGCGCAAACGTATCGTTTGAATGGCACTGAGGCTACTTTTGGCAGTTCAGGGAAACAATTGAAACGTTTTGTGTTATTTTCGGAAAGTCAGCTAAAAACACCCATTTCTTATCAACCCGTTACCAACCAAAATCTCAGGGCTTTATCCACTCCCAATTTACTGATTGTAACAGCTCCTGTATGGCAAAAACAAGCCCAAAAACTGGCCGATTTTCGCCGCCAAAATGATGGATTGGAAGTGGCAGTAGTGACAACCGCCCAGATTTATGATGAATTTGGGTCGGGGCAATCCGACCCGACTGCCATTCGTGATTTAGCCCGGTACCTGAATGAGCGTCAGCCCGGCAAACTCAAGTATTTGCTCCTTTTCGGGGATGCCAGTTATGACTATAAAAATAACTTAAAGGCGCTTTCTCCGCTCGAAATGACCTATTTTGTCCCTACTTACGAAAGCCGTGAGTCAGGGCATCCCGTATTGAGTTTTTCGTCAGACGACTATTTTGGATTTCTGAAAAAAGAAGATGGGGAGTGGATCGAAGATTACAGCGGGAACCACACGCTTGATATTGGAGTGGGGCGTTTGCCTGTTAAAACAATTGCCGAAGCGGAAGTAGTAGTAAACAAACTTACGCGCTACAATACCAAACGGTCAAGGGGAAATTGGAGGCAAAAAATTGCGTTTATTGCTGACGACGGAGATGGAAATCTGCATCAGCAAGACTCTGATAATCTGTCTAAAATTGTTGCTAAAACTACCCCTGCCTACGATTTACGTAAGGTCTTTGTGGATGCTTTTCCGCAAATAGGTACACCTGTGCGTGCTCCGGAAGTGAGTCAAGCCATTGATAAAAATGTCAATGAAGGGGTTTTAATCATGAATTATACGGGCCATGGCGGGTCGTCTATTTGGGCGGATGAACAAATTGTGACATTGCAAAATCTGTTCAATTGGCGTAACTTGGACAATATGCCTTTAATCATAACAGCTACCTGCGAATTTGGCCGCTATGACAACCCTGCCGAAGTTTCGGGCGCAGAAATCGCCGTATTGAGCCCGCGCGGTGGGGCAATTGCCATGCTTACCACCGCCCGACCCGTGTATGCAAGCACCAATTTTTTATTGAATGAGGCGTTTTATCGTGCTGCTTTTCAACCACAAAACGGGCAAATGCCTCGCCTTGGCGACTTGATGAGGGCCACTAAAAACAATAGTTTCAGCGGGGTTTTTAATCGAAATTTTGCCCTCCTCGGGGACCCTTCGCTCCGACTCAATTATCCTGATTATCAAGTCAATGTTACTGCCTCCGATACGCTGAAAGCAGGACGGTTGGTTAGGTTTTCGGGAGAAATAAGACAGGCAGACAAACTCGTTCCGGATTTTAATGGAACGGCTATTATCACTGTGTATGATAAAGAAAATCAACTCACCACGCTCGGAAGCGAAGGGCCTAAAATGACCTATGGGCAGTATGCGAGCAAATTGTTTGACGGACGGGTAAGTGTAAAACAGGGGAAATTCACGGTGCAATTTGTGGTTCCCAAGAACATTGACCCTAAATTGGGAACCGGTTTGGTGCAGGTTTATGCCATACGAGCGGATAGTTTGGCAGATGCTGCGGGTGGAAATAACCGGATTTTGGTAGGAGGAACTGAACAACTTGCCAACGATAGTAAACCTCCAGCCCTCCAACTGTATCTAAACGACGAAACGTTTGTGGACGGGAGCCAAGTGGATGACAGCCCGGTATTGATTGCGAAATTAAATGATGAAAATGGGCTCAGTTTACTTCAAAACATGACCCTGACGCTGAATGATACGTTTTCGGTGGCGGTTAATGAGTATTTTGTAGCAACTATTGATGATTTTCGAAGCGGTATTCTCAAATATCCTTTTCACAAACTGCCTTCGGGAGCGTATAGCTTGAAGCTGAAAGTAGGAGATACGTATAATAATTTTGCTGAGGGGACGTTGAAGTTTAGAGTTGGTGAGCAAGTTTCATTGGTTAGGAACGTTATCGCTTATCCCAATCCTTTTGTAGAACGGCTCAATTTGCAACTTGAGTTGATAAACGAAGGGGAAGATGTTGAAATAGAGACCAAAATTTTTGATATGACAGGCCAATTAGTTCGTGTTGCCGGTCAAACGATTTATAACTCAGACAAAATTATTGATGTATTTTCTTGGGACGGAACCAATCACTTGAATCTTTTAGTACCTCCTGGAACGTATGTTTATCGAATGTTGGTTCATTCTCTCACCCGTCAACACACTCAGATCGTGGGAGGTAAGTTAATAAAGCCAAAATAGATTTTGAAAATAGTAATTTAGTATCTTTGTGCGTTTTAAAAAAAATACCCCTTTTGACACAGTCATAATTTTTCCGATTTCCTTATGATAAGAAAAATCTCTCCCGTTTTCACTTTGGTGGGTTTTTGTACTTCTTTTGTTGTATCAGCACAAATAACCGCTGGTGGGCAAGACAGCACGGGGTTGAATCCCGTTATTTCCTCTGTCCCCTTTGCGGCTTTTACTCCTGATGCACGCAGTGCAGCTTTGGGTGATGCGGGTGCAGCGTTAAGCCCGGATGCTAACTCGGTTTATTGGGGCGCAGCTAAGTTGGCTCAGGCTACAAAAAGCTACGGAGTGGCCTTTTCATACACGCCTTGGCTCCGTAATATCACCGAAGATATGTACTTCGCTTATTTATCGGCCTTTAAAAAAATCAATAAAAATCAGGCCGTGGGGGTGAGTTTAATGTACTTTGACCATGGTGTGTTTCAAGCGCGAAATACGTTTGGTCAATTATTGGGAGACTATTATTCCAATGAATTTTATGCTTCAATTGCCTATTCGCGCAAATTAACAGATAAGTTTTCTTTAGGGCTAAACTTGAAATATATCAATTCCAATTTGGGAGGCGGTGTTCAGGTAATGGGAGGTTCTGCTCTGAAAGCCGGTCAAACGGCAGCGGGTGATATAAGTGCTTTTTATCAAACCGAGAATATTGACGAAGGTACTGGTAAGGGTTGGAATTATTCCGGCGGATTGATGATCCAAAACATTGGAGGAAAGGTAAACTACGGAGGTACTGAAAGTGGATTTATACCTACTACTTTCAAATTGGGAGGTGCCGCTACGCGTCACATAGATCCTTACAATAAAATTACGTTTACGCTTGATTTGAATAAATTGATGGTGCCTAGCCCGGGGGCTAAAAATGCAAAAACTCAGGGAAGTATCGCCGCCATGTTCAGTTCATTTGGAGATGCGCCGGGGGGAGCGAAAGAAGAGCTTCGCGAGTTTATGATTTCAGCCGGGACTGAATATTGGTACAATGAAGTGTTTGCAGTACGGTTAGGCTATTTTAGCGAAGCCAAAACCAAAGGTGACCGTAAGTATTTCACGGTAGGTTTCGGAGCACGCATTCAACAGCGTTACGGAATAGATTTTGCTTATTTGATGCCGCAAAAACAAGGCAGCCCGTTGGCTAATACCTTCCGGGTTTCGTTGGTCATTGATATGTTCAAGAAAGCCGTTGATACGGCTGTTGATACAGAAGAGTAGAATCCCATCTAAATCTTCCCCACTTAGGGAAGACTTAACTGATAGAGCTGCAATACAAAAAAAATAGGCGATTTGCAGATGCAAATCGCCTATTTTTTTTGTATTGCAGCTCTGATGTAACGTTCCAAGGTAGTAAAAACCAATCGCCGTGCAGGTTCTTTGACTCCGTATACACCCGAATGCCAGCCTTCCGTGACAGCTACTGTAAGCTCGCTTCCATTTTGGGTGATGGCTTGAATTGAAAAATGTTCAAAGAAAGACTCAGAAGGATGCCAAATCTGATGAATCGGTAACTCATTGGGGGCATTTTCGAGCCAATCTTCTATCAGCCATTTATTCTCACTTTTTATTTTTGTCACTCTACGGCGGTGATAAATGTTTTTACTGACTTGAGTAAAAGCACGTATCTTGCCTTCAAAAATAAACTTTTCATTTTCCACTTTCCACATCCCTTTGGCATCTTTCACCCAATCGTACCAGACAAAACGCGATCCTTTCTGCATTTGGTTGTAGCTCCCGAGCATGAGTGTATTATGTGAAGCAGTACCCGCAAAATAATTGACCCACTTTTCGTCCGTATTGTAAAGATAAGAACCGGCATCGCGCAGGATATTTTCTCCGTTTACCCAAATATCCAAATGCAGATTGTCAGCCTGAAAAGGTCGGTCTTTGTAGGCTCCGCAGCGGATGAAAGTCAGCGTATCGGCGTCTCTCAGCGTATAATATCCTCCTTTGGAAAAGCTTTGGGGTTCAATTACAGTTGTTTTTGGTTGACCGTTTACGCTTTTTAAATCGTACCAAAATTTGTCTTCCACGTCTTCACTCTCTATGCCTAATGCGGCCTCCAATGCTGCCAATTGCGGGCGATAATCGCGATAGGGTGCGGTGGTAAGTGGAAAAAACAGTGCGCCGTCATTGTTGCCATAATTGGGAAGCCAACCCGTTTTTTCGTCTTGGCAGGCTCTCAAAAAGGCCACTGATTTTAAAGCACGCTCATAAACTGCGTTAGAAAAACGTTCATTATTAATTTCAGAAAGCCGAATAGCCCACGTAAGCAATTGAATGACAACCCGATGGTAATTCATCGAAAATTGTAAAAAAGTGCCGTCTTCATAAATCTGATACGCAATTTCTTCTTCAAACCATTGTTTTCCACGGATTTTCCAACGTTTTGACTCCGGGAAAAATGGATAAAATAAGCCCACTAAATACAAAGTGAGTGTTTCAGTAATGGCGTGGTTGTTTCTGACCGCAATGCGCGAAAAATTGATGTTGGCTTCTACGTGCAGTAGTTGCCAATAAATGGTGTGCATGATGCTTTGGAAACGTTCCTCGGTCAGTGAAGGGGAGTTTTTGTAATAATTCAAAGCAAAGGTCCAGTTCAGGACTCGCAGTGAAATTTCCTGACTGCACCGCCAATTAGGTCCGCAATTGACGGGATTGGCGGCAATCCAGCTCTCTATTTCTTCAAAAACAGTCTCAGCTAAGTCTTTGCCCGTTTGAAAATCGTAGCGGATAAGCGAATACAAAAATACAAAACGGGATTTTTCCCAAACGTATTTGATGTCGCCGGCGGTGGGAGAGAAGTCAGGAATTTCTGTCCAATGCTTGGTGGCATCGTAGCGATACTGGTTGGTTGGATTGGTCAACCAATCGGCGACAGGATAGTATTTAGCACTGAAAAAGAGAAGATTGCCTTTTTGATATTCACTGAATTGCTCTTGCAAAGACGCATCGGGAAGTTGGCCTATAGCCGATGGGCTATCAATGCGAAGCGACTCTCGACTTTCAAAGAAAAATCGAGGAGGCAGTTGTTTCCAATCGTGTAGCGAAGTATACGATTTGGCTGGGGGGCGGGTAGGGAATTTGGCTTTTAACAAGCCTGTTCGGCGGCGCAGTTCGTACGTTAGCCTAAACCTAACATAACGAGGCCCCATATTCATCAATATGTTGAAAAACCCTGCCATAAAGAACAAAAGCCGTGATAGAAGGTCACGGCTTTATGATTATTTTTCTGAAGTGTTCCTATTATTCGCTTTCCTTTTCTTCCGCAGGTTGCTCTTCTGCTGCCGGTTCTTCGGTGGGTTGTTCAAACAACTCAGGAACTTGAACAATTAAAATAGTATACCAGGTAATAAGTTTCCGAATGTCAGAAAGATATACTTTGTCGGTGTCATAGCCCGGCAAAACTTCGGTCATAAAATCAACAAGCTGATAGTCTGACATTGATTTTGTGTCCAATGTTTGGCCTTTGTATTTGTTGTGAACATTTTCAAATACGGTAGATAAAGGAGCTGCTTTGTCGTCGTCAGCCATGAAAATTGAAATATCTTTCAAGACAGATACTCTTGCTGAAGCTCCAATCATTGATTTTTCGCGCTTCCCATCCAAACTTTCTACGATTACTCCTCCGCGTCCCGGTTTGAGGATACGATACAGCCCCGACTTTCCCGAGAAATTGGCAATCTCTTTCAACAATTCCATAGTAAGCTTATGATTTTTTTCGATTTGATTTTTGATATTGAGGCCGCAAAAGTAACTCTTTTTCCGGAAAGAATAAACTTGC
>NZ_JAIXST010000309.1 GCF_027484545.1 Runella sp.
ACGAAGAAAGCAAATCATAAAAAAAAATTTCGCAAGAAAAAGCCAACAGCGGGAAGTATTGATTCACAGAGCATTAAGACTACTCAGGTAGGAGGGGAAGAACGAGGTTACGACGGTGGTGCTTGTGTATGTTTTGCTCAAAAACCTCCACGATATGTACCTCTATGGCTATGTTGTAGGGGATTTGGAGCGGCGCACCTTGTTGGTCAATACCTTTTATAATGTGTCCATTGCCATCTTTTACGCGGTTTTCAGGATGGCCATCTGGCTGAGTCGAGAATGGTTTTACCAGCGCGAATTGGTCCAAAAAATTAAAAATGAGCAATTGGTGACGGAATTGCAGTATCTCAAATCGCAGATAAATCCGCATATTGTGTTCAATACGCTCAATCTGATTTACGGCTCTATTCATAAAACCAACCCCGAAGCAAGGCAGTTGGTAGTGCAATTTTCGGATTTATTACGCTATCAATTGTACGAATGCAACGTAGAAAAAGTCCCGATTGAGAAAGAATTGGATTATTTGAGCAATTACGTAAATCTGCAACGATTACGCAAAAACGATAACTTGACGGTGAATGTGGAGGTAAGTGAAAATAGTAAAGGCTTTACGGTAGCTCCGTTGCTGTTTTCTCCTTTTGTGGAAAATGCGTTTAAATACGTAAGCAATCATGAAACAAAACACAACGGGATTACTGTTCGATTGTCCTTGGAAAAGGATACCCTGATGTTCAGTTGTTTCAATACCAAAAACGGTAAGGTTGTCAAAACTGCCGATGGTTCAGGAGGTATTGGAATTGCCAATGTAAAACGACGTTTGGAGCTGCTTTATCCGCAACGACACGAACTGAAAATTGCAGAAAATACGGATATGTTTGAAGTAGAGTTGAAACTAATTGTCTGATTTATTTACGGCCATAACACCCCAAAGCCGTAAAATAACATCCCTTCTCCTGAAAGGAGAGGGGGGCCAAAGGCGGGGTGAGGTTATATGAAAATCAACTGCATTATCGTAGATGATGAATCCATAGCCCGCAAAGTCGTGCAGGAGTTTGTCGAAGAATGGGATTGGCTGCAACTCGTGGGCCAAGCGGAAAGTCCGTTGAAAGCCATTAATCTATTGGCCCAACACTCGGTAGATTTGTTATTTCTGGACATTGAAATGCCGCAAATGAGCGGTTTGGAATTGCTCAAAAACCTTCCCAATCCTCCCGCCGTGATTGTGACGACGGCCTACCCTCAATACGCGCTCGAAGGGTTTGAACTGAATGTATTGAATTATTTGCTGAAACCTATTTCTATGGAGCGCTTTTTGAAAGCGGCTCTGAAAGCCAAGGCTTTTTTCGAACAAAAAAACAAAACGGCAGCTCCCAATGCCGATTACTTTTTTGTGAAATGTGACGGTAACATTGAGCGGATTGAACTGCGCGAATTGCTCTACGTCAAGGCATTGGAAAACTATATTATCATTCAAACTGCCCAACGAAAATACATTACGTATCTGACTATGAAGGGTTTGTAGGATTATTTGCCTACCGAACAATTTGTTAAAATTCATAAGTCGTATTTGGTCCCTATCGCCAAAATTGACCGCATTGAAGGCAATGAAGTACACATCGGAAACGAAAAACTTCCCCTCAGTCGCAACCTCCGGGCAGAGGTGTTGGAACGAATTGAGGGGAAGCTAGTAAAACGATAACAGTTGTTTTCTTAATCAAGTAAGTAAACACCTACTAATCAATCTAATAACGGTTAACTGATATACAGATAACTGTTGCTTTCGCACTCAGGAAGTATGGTCGCTCACAATCAGCCATTTGCCACTGATTTTTCTGAATACCAACGTAAAATGCCCGCCAATGTCGCCTTTTTCGGGACGCGTAAGATGCCATTGGCCGATGACAAAGTAGGCGTTTTTGTCTAATGGATTTAACCGTAAAATGGTGAATTTCAAGGTCCCCATGGTAGCTCGGTCGGGGTAACGAACCTTGTAGTTGTTGAGCGTATTCTGCCAGCCGTAGGTAGGGCCTTTGGCTCCGATAAACGCTAAGGAATCAGATTTCCAATAGCCTTCCATAAACTCATCTACATTGCCGGCGTTCCAATCGGCTTCCTGCTTCATAAGAAGTTGCCTAATGGCCTTTTGGTCAGTATTTTTCTGAGCCTGACAAATGCTGCTAAACACCAATAAAAACGCAAAAATAAACAAGAACTGATTTTTCATAAAATCCTTACACTTTTAAGCCTTTACACTCCATTAATATCCTTTCGCCAAATCAACTTGATTTTCAAGCGGTTGCCCGTTAATAAACCGTTGGAAATTCTTAATAAAAAAAGCCACTTTTCCTTCGTCTTCGCTGGCTTGTCCACCTGCTGTGTGTTGAGACAGCAATACGTTCGGCATTTCCCAAAGAGGATTGTCAGTAGGCAAAGGTTCCACTTCGGTGACATCCAATACAGCTCCTGCCAATCGGTTTTCCTGCAACGCCAAGATCAGCGCTGCTTCATCCACCGTGGTGCCCCGACCTACATTGGCAAAAACGGCATGGGGAGGAAGCGTATTGATCATTTGGGTCGTAAAAAATCCTTTGGCACTACCGGGCAAACAGTTGATAACCAAATCAGTTTCGGGTAAAACGGCGAGCAACTCTTCGGGTGAGTGGATGTTGGCGGTAGGGTGGGATCGAGCCACCATATTGAGTTGGCAGTCGAAGCCCGACAGCATTTTTCGTACGGATTGACCGATGCTTCCTGCGCCCAAAATGACCACACGTTTGCCCGTAAGTAGATTCAGCTTAAAGCGAATAGGGGTACCTACCCAGCGTTTTTCGGCTTTGAGCAACGTCAACTCATCCATCCCCCGGTAAAATGCCATGATTCCCGCTATAATGGTTTCGGCACAGGGTACTGAAAAATAATCGGCTAAGTTACAGACGGCTACGCTGGGTAATTTTACATTTTTGTACCCGTCGAAACCTGCTGAATCCAATTGCCAGAATTGTAATAAGGGAGGTGTTTTTGCTACCCATGCCGCTGGTGGATTTCCTAAAACAACCTGTGAGTTTTGAAAGGCTGCCAATTGTTCGTTTTCCGGCCATTCATTTTTAAAAAACAGCGCATGACCGGCAGGCCACTGCTTTTTGAGAGCTTTGCGGTTGGCTTCGTTGAGGGGAGTATTTACAAAAATTTGCATTAGATTTGCGAGAAATTAGTAGCGAGTAGTTAGTAGCAAGTAGTGAGAATTTTTTCCAACTTGCTGGATTGACCCCTCAAATTAAAGACTGAAATCAAAATTTATGTTGAATAAGTGGCTTAATAAACTGAATCGTCAGGACTACCCTTTTATTGATTTGTTTTACTACTTGATCGTAATTGTGGTCTTCTTCTTACTGGTTATCATTTCCAGTATATTTTTTGATTAATCTCACCCCTGCCCCTCTCCTTTCTGGAGAGGGAGATTTAGAACTCTTCTCCTGTAAGGAGAGGGGCAGGGGGGTGAGGTTATCTCTGCTTCGAAAAAACAGGTAATTCCCAATCACAGGCAGGAGCCAACCAATCGTAGCCTGATTCAATCGGCTGTCCGTCAGGAGGCGTCATAGAAGGGGTGAGGGTAAGGTCGGCGGGGTTGGATTTGGCCGTTTCAATTTGATGCAACGCAAACAAATCATGGGCTTTTTGTTTGGCATCCGAAATTCCTTTGTTTTTAATCCAAGTACCTAAGTCCCTAACTTTTAGCATGATTACGGCCCGTACCTGCGGTGTTACTTCCTTATTGTTGGACAATTCGAGCAGTTTTTCCAGTATCATTTTCTCTACCAAACGCTCAATTTCCCCGTTGTAAGCTACGCGCGTAGCAGTTGATTTCCAAGTGGAATTTATCAATTGATCCAGCACTTCTTCCAAACTCGGCAATGAGGCATCAATCGAAGATTGAATCACCAAACGACTCAGACGCTCGGGATTAAGCAACATGCGTAAGGTCAAACCGGCCGCGGCTTCGGGCGGTCCAAGCGGGTCGAACACGAGTCCGGTGCGGCGTTTGAACGTCTCACGCGGGTTGGCATCGTACCCAAAAGCACGGGGAGGGGTCAATTTCAAAACCGCATCCGGTACTTTCAGAAAATCGGGTTGAATGGTTTGCAACAACGCTGCCAATGCTTCACGTTGTTCTTTGCCGTTGACGGGCAATGTTTCCAGATTTTTTTCGCCTTTCACCGAAAAACGATAATTAACTCCCGCTACTACTTTGGAGGCCGCTTCAATTTGAAAGCGGTGGAACATGTACATCGGCACAAAAACCTCTTCCAGCGAACTCATTGGTGTGCCCATGCGGAGTTTGCGCTCATCAAAATTCGCTAAAGTAAGTTTACGAACTTCTGAAATACGTTTCAACTCAGCAACGGCACTCACCCCGTTGTCCCACAGGTGTGTTTGCGGGTGAGCACTGCCTTCGGGACGAGCGTCTTGGTCGGTCAAAAAGTACAGGCCCTTGCCGTACATTTGGTCAACTATCGTATTCAATGCCTTTTTTTCATCGGTTCCTTTTGGAAAATCCTGATATCCCCAAATGATGGACCATTTATCGTAATCGCCGATTTTTTTGTCATAAGCGTTCGTCAAATCCACTTTACCGTTTTTCAACTCTACCAGCATGTGCGGATAATCCATCACCGAAGCGCGGTCGTGGATGCTCGACACGTAGTTGTGCGGCAATCCCAATGTATGCCCGATTTCGTGAGCAGAGAGTTGTCGCAAGCGCTCAATGGACATGCCCATCATATCTTCGACGTTGGTGGAATCGGTTTTAAAATCGCCCACCAAACCCTGCGCAATGAGGTAATCCTGACGAACCCGTAACGAACCCAGCGTTACTTTTCCTTTTAAGATTTCACCCGTGCGCGGGTCAACTACGCTTGTGCCGTACGACCAACCGCGCGTGGAGCGGTGTACCCACTGCACCAAATTGTAGCGTACATCCATCGGGTCAGCATCGGCGGGCAGGAGTTTAACCTGAAACGCATCTTTGTACCCGGCTGCTTCAAACGCCTGATTCCACCATTTGGCACCGTCGACCAACGCCGAGCGAATCGGTTCGGGAGCGCCCGGGTCGATGTAGTAAATGATAGGTTTTACGGGCTCACTCAATGCAGCCGTGGGGTCTTTTTTCTTCAAACGGTGACGTACAATGTAGCGCTTCGTGATCGGTTCGCTTACGGGTGTAGCGTAGTCGTAAAATGACGTAAAAATATAGCCCATGCGGGGATCGAAACCGCGCGGTTGGTAGTCATTGTCAGGAAGTTGTACAAACGAATGATGCTGACGTGTAGTGACAATAGTAGGAGTTGGAACTACATCGCGCAGGTAGGCACCCGGCGAGTCGCCCGTCAGTGTGATGGTCACTTCAAACTCGGTGTTTTGCGGAAAGTTTTTGGTATTAGGCAAATATAAAGCCGAGCGCGTGGCATCTAAGCGGAAGGTTCCCTGACGGGCGCGGGTGATGCCCTGAACCGCTGCTACGGCATCCTGCAACAGGAAAGGTGTTAAATCAACCAAAGCCGTTCCTGCATTTTCGGCGGCGATTTCAAATCCCCAATGCACCGATTGCGCAAAGGATTCTTCTACGGCGCGGCGTTCAAGCGGGTCTTTGCTCAGGGCGCGGTAGCCGTAGTTGGGCTCAAGCATCAGGATCTTGTTGCCTGTGCGTTGAAATTTAATGACGTGCTCCTGTCCCAATCGACCGCGATCCAAGCCGATGTCGTTGGAACCAATCCCCTGCGCCAAAGAGGGATAATACAATAATTCAGTGTCAAATTGTTTGATTTCCAAATAGACTTTCCCCTTTTTGGCATCCCAGTAATAGGGCAAAAAGCCGTCCTTCTTTTCCATGTCTTTGGTGAAGGTTTCAATGGGATTTTGGGCAAAAAGCGAACAGGAGCAAAGGGTCAGGAATAACAGTATTCTCATAAAAATGTGGGTGATTAGGTTGTTGGATGATAAATAACCGCGTTTTCAGGGGTTACTTACAAAGAAACCAATTTTTTGGAGAATAGGGAAATTTAGGGGCACTTTGTTGCCCCATTTTTGTCATCGGCATCGGCCGCTCGACCGCAGGAATCTAAAATTACTGGTATAAATGCACTGCGGGGTACCATAGAAGTGTAAAGTAACAAAAAACAAGAAAGGAAAAGGCTTTTAAATCCTATTTGAAGCATTTTCTGTATCAAAAATACGCTGTTTATTTACGGTTGGAGTCTCCTTTTGAAAGACGCTGAACAACAAGGGCAAGTCCGGATGACGTATATGTCAATTAACAGGTAAAATTAATTTCTCCTTTTGACATACGGTTAGTGTTTATTTTGTAAAATTGTCTTTGAACCAATTTTACTCAATGTTTAAACCCTTACTGGCACATCATGCAACTCTATAAAATTGAAGAAACAGGTCCGTTGTACATTTCTCCTGCCATAGATGATTGGGAAATATTGAAGCTAACGATGATAGATGCGATTTTTAATCTTGACTCAAATTTGGATACCAATATCCCGCAGGGAGTCAACCAGCCCTTGTACATTTACTTCCCGTTTGAAGATCATTACTTGCCTGATATTAGAAAATTACACGCCTTAGCTCGACTTGGGGCTTCACTGATTGACAATGGTCATGCCGTTCTGTCACATTGCGGAATGGGACACAATCGCTCGGCTTTATTGGCGGGACTTATTTTGACGTATCTAGGATTCAGTGGAGAAGAAGCCGTTAATTTGATTCAATCGAAGCGTGAAGGAGCTTTGTATAATAAAGTATACGCGGACTATCTGATTTCCGTTAAGGCCAACTCCCGTTTCTAACCTACTGCTGCAACAGCTCAACTGCTTTGTGAAATTTCAGGGGATACTGTGCCTGCTTTATTATCTAAGGTGGTAGGCAAAGCCTTACCTAAAAACGGAAATAGGACATCTTGACCACCCCAAAAGCCATTTATCACAACTTGAAATCAAGCTTTCTGAAAAAGGTTATTTTTGGAAATTCTTTGTGAAAAGATTTCCAATCTCGTGTTTATGGAACAAAAAGACCATTTCAGAAAGTGGCAGTTGTCCAATAATTCGTTGGTATTTTCGTCGCTCTCCGAGTATTACGAGCCTGTGACCTCACACGGGCTTGCATTGAAGTATGTGCAGAAAGGTGAAGAGGTCTATCAATTCAACAACCGCCGTTACAGCGTTAAAGAGAAGCAATTTCTGCTGACCAACGAAAACAACCGAGGGATAGTGGAAATTGAAAGTAAACAGCAGGTGGTTGGAATTTGCATTAATCTTTCGGCGGATATTCTGAAACAGGTAACGGCCAGTCATCTCAGCCCCAACACACAGGAGCCCGACCCTCATTTGGCCGATTTTCTGCTCGGCAGGGCCATGCCCGAGCAAATCATCGGCACAAAGCAGTCTTCTACGGGAAATTATCTTGAAAAATTAGCCCAGAATTTTACGGAAGGGCAAGATACAATTCTCGACACAACCGAATTTTTCTTTGAAGTAGCGGATAATGTAGTAACTGAATTGATGCCTCTGCATCAGAAGATACGCGCGCTTGACGCGGTCCGACCGTTAGCGCAGCGAGATTTGTATTTGAAACTTGAAAAGACCCGACAACTCATTGAACATGAGTTTGTCCAGCCGCTCAATGCCCAAAATTTAGCAATTGAAGCAGGACTGTCGCTGTATCATTTTATTCGATTGTTTAAGAAATGCTACGGTCAAACGCCCATTCAGATGTTAATCGCCCGGCGCATGGCTCATGCCCAAAAGTTGTTGAAAGAGAGTAACTTGTCTGTCAATGAAGTCGCTGAATGTTGTGGATTCTCGGACTTGCAGATGTTCAGTAAAGCCTTCAAAAAATATACAGGCAATAGCCCTTCTACTTTTAAAAATAGCAATTTTTGACAACCTGCCTACGTCATAGAACCCTTACTTTTGGCATTGAGGCCTGTGAGGTTTGTAAGCTATCAAAATAAAAACCTCACAGGTTTGTGGTAACTAAATTCTAAGAGCTATGACAACAGAACAAATCACCAAAACCAAACTATTCAAGGTTTTTCTGCCCATTTTTATCATTGCATGTCTCATCAAAATCTTCAGCGTCGGTTACATGTCGGGGCAGTGGCTATATCAAATGTTACATTAAGTTATTCGTGTACCCGTTACCGCGCGGGCGGCCCCGCCGTGTAACTGTTGATCCGTTAATCGTTATCCGTGTATTCGTTAATCGTGTAACTGTTAATCGTTTTCCGATATCCATTTAACCGTGTTCCGTGTATCCGTTAACCGTTCTCCATTTACTCGTATTCCGTAAATCCGTTTTCCGTACTCCTAAAATCCTTTAACAGCCATGATAAAACGCATTGGTGTAATGGTGCTTTGTATAATCGCCATCCACAACGTATTTGCCCAGAATATCAAACGCAAAGGCAGCTTGGGCGTTAGTTTTTACCAAAATGTACCCGATACGTTAGCCAAAAGATTAAATTATCAATCAGGGGCCATTGTGCAGGTAGCTGTTTCTAATACGACCGCTGCCAAACTCGGTATTCTAAAAGATGACATCATTACTCAATTGAATGGTGTACCCATTGCCAAACCCAATCAACTACTGACAGAGGCCAAAAAACTGCGCGCTGGGGAAACCGTTACCGTGCAGTTGCTCCGAAATGGCAAAGAAATGGTTTTGCAGGGAACAGCTCTGGAACGGCCGCGCGAAACCTCACCCACTGCCGAAGTGATCTATGGCGAGTTTGCCTACAAAAACGGCTTTGTCCGCACCATTCTCAAAACCCCAAAAAATCAAAAACCGTTGGGCACGATTTATTTCCTGCAAGGCTTGCCCTGCTATTCGCTGGACAACATGCAGACACTCGACAAAACCAAGCAGGCGATTGATGCGATGGTGGAACGGGGCTTTGCGGTGTATCGCATGGAAAAAGGAGATATGGGGGATAATCAAGGATTTGGGCCTTGCGAGGAAATGGGGTTTCGGGAAGAACTCGAAATGTATAAAGCGGGGTATGAAAACCTGTTGGCGTTGAAAGACATCAAAAAAGACAAAATCTTTCTTTTCGGGCATTCCATGGGCGGGACTACCGCCCCGCTGTTGGCCGCCCAATTTCAGCCTCGCGGCATGACCGTCTATGGCACAGGGTTTAAGCCGTGGGCTGAATATCTCTGCGACGCTTACCTGATTCAGTTGAGTCTACGCGGTGAAGATTTGGGGGATTTGAGGGAGGATTTGGAAAAATATAAACCCTATTTCTACGATTTTTTCTACGGGAAAAAGACCGTGGAAGAAATCACCAAAGACCCGATGGGGATGTTGGCTATGCAGGAAATGCTGAGTTATAACCCCCAAACCCAATTGGGACCAAGCGGCCGAAGCATAAATACGTTCAAAGAACTCAACGAATTTAACGTTGCCAAAGCCCTTTCGGACTATCAAAACTACGTGTTGGCTATCTACGGTGAATGTGACATCGCTGCCAACAATGCCGACGATAACATTGCTTTGATAAAGCACGTCAATGCCCAACACCCGGGCAAAGGTACGTTTTGGTTGGCGGAGAAAACCACTCATACGTTTGAGAAAATAGGAACGATGGCGGAGTTTATGGAGTGGCAGAAAAATCCGCAGGCCTATCAGCAATACGCCGCTTCGCGCTTCAATCTGGAGGTGTTTGACTACACCTGCAATTGGATGAAAGAGGTATTGCAAAAACCTTTGGAAATGGTCACGAAACCACTTTTTGAAGACGCAAGCGCCAATTTGCCCGAAACGGGCACCAAAGGCCCAAGTATGGATGTGCAGGCGGCTGATATTGACCAAGACGGCGATTTGGACATTATGTTGGCCAATGAATTTAAAGCCAACACCATTCTTATCAATAACGGCAAAGGGCAGTTTGAAGACGAATCGGAAAAACGATTACCCCAACCCGTGCATGATTCGGAAGATGTGGTGGTCAAAGATTTTAACCAAGACGGATTGCCAGATTTACTTTTCTGCTCCGAAGATGACAAAGTCCACGAGTTGTATCTCAATAAAGGCAAAGGCTTTTTTGCAAAAGCGGAGTATCAATTCCCTGATTCAGAAGCCAATGCCGTCATCGCAGCCGATTTGAACGGGGACAAAAAACTGGATGTGATCTTTGGGAACAACGGACAAAATACCGTGTACATTAATCAAGGCAAAGGCGTTTTTAAAGCCGATGATAAAAGGATGCCTGCCTTGGCGAAAGTAACCCAGGATTTGGCATTAATGGACGTGGATAACGACGGTGACCTCGACCTTTTTGAAGCTAACGAAGATGGTAATGTACTGTACCGAAACAGCGGGAAAGGCTTTTTTGAGGACATTTCCGGTACGCACTTACCCAAAAACGACAACCTCGAAACCCGAAAGATTGCTTTTGCCGACGTGGACCATGATGGTGATTTAGACGTTTTTCTGGCCAATGTCAATTTCAGAGGAAACAAAGACCCGCAAAACCGCCTGTTTATCAACGACGGCAAAGGGAAGTTTTCCGACGAAACGGATCAACGTTTGCCCAAAGATACCGACCATACGATTGACGCGATTTTTGAAGACCTAAACAATGACGGACACATTGACCTCATTCTCGCCAATGTGTTTGGAGCGCACCTCAAAGCGTACCTGAACGACGGCAAAGGACACTTTACGGACGAAACCCTAAAAGTTTTCGGCAAAAAATACGTACGTGACGCGTTGGGCGTCATGGCCGCCGACTTGAACGGCGACGGCAAAAAAGACCTCTATATCTGTGACCGATACAATCCCGCCCTCAACCGAAAAGACCTGCTTCTTTTGAGAAAATAAAATCCCCTTATTAAGCTGATGTGGAAAGAGAGGCGTTCGGAATCTCCTAATGAGAAGTTCTGAACGCCATTTATTGCTTATTCGGCCGATGTGATTTCTACAATAACGGGCTGCGATTTATGGACTTTGAATGATGGACGTTTTACCAATAAAGGTACCTCCGTGGTAAATACATTAGCGATAAAAACACGCTACGAAGTTCTCAGGATTTTTTCCAACTTTTTGCCCTTCGCCAACTCATCGACCAACTTATCCAAATACCTGACTTTTCGCGTCAGAGGATTTTCTATTTCCTCGATCCGATACCCGCATATCAGCCCCGTAATGAGATGGGCATTGGGGTTTAAATCGGCATTCTGAAAGAAAATCTCAAAAGATACTTTA
>NZ_JAIXST010000079.1 GCF_027484545.1 Runella sp.
TGGAGCACAGCAAGTTTTAAATCTGAGAACAAAAAACCTTAGTAATCAATGGGATGAGGTAATTCAATTGGTCAGAATGGCCGCTTAGGAAGCAATCCTGCATACATTCGTACACCCATGACGAATTAACGAATGACGAAGTACGAATAAAATACAGTACAAGGTTGCAGGAGTATCTTAGCACCTCAGCAGCTTTGGTGATTTCATATTGAGGTAACCTTTAGTTGATATGTATCTGTACAACACTTATTCGCTCATTCGTAAATCGTCATTCGCTCATTCGTCATTCGTCATTCGTATCAGCTTACATCAACAAAAGTCCTGCGATGATAGCTCCGGTAATAGGCCCCGCTACCGGAACCCATGCGTATTTCCAATCAGAATCACCTTTACCCGCAATCGGCAAAAGGGCATGAGCAAGGCGAGGTCCTAAATCGCGAGCGGGATTGATAGCATAGCCTGTTGTCCCTCCCAAGGATAAACCAATCGACCACACCAAAATTCCGACGGCAAATGGCCCTAAGCCGGTCGTAAATGCGCCAATTCCTTTAAGTCCCATCAACAAAATGATGGTTCCGACAACTTCACTAAAAAAATTGGAACCCGAAGCACGAATAGCCGGGTCGGTGGCAAACGTAGCCAATTTGGCTCCTTTGTCTTCCGTTTGGGCATATTGCGGCAAATGATATAACCACACTAAAGTAGCCCCCAAAAACGCCCCAATCATCTGAGCACTGATGTAACTGACTACTTTACTGTACTCATTTTGGGCTACGGCCAACCCAATCGTCACGGCTGGGTTAAGGTGTGCATCATAACCGCCGAAGGCTTTCGAAACATAAATTCCAATGGTTACGGCAAATGCCCAACCGGCCGTAATGACAATCCAGCCGCCATTATTGCCTTTGGTGTTCTTTAAAACGACATTGGCTACTACGCCGTTGCCCAACAAAACTAAAACAAGCGTACCGAGGAGTTCGCCCAAAAAAGGTGAAGGAGTCATTTAAGTGTAGAGGTTAAAGTTTAGAGTGTAAAGGTTTGAGTTTACTAACTATACTATAAATGTAAAAGACAATTCGTGTTCGCAAATAAATACAAAAATAACTTACGGCAATGCAAATACGACGTATTTATCCCCTGATTTAGTTTTTAGCTTTCCCCCGCCGCACGCAATTACCACATATTGCTTTCCTGCGATTGAATACGTGCTCGGAGACGCATAGCCTGCTGCCGGAAGTTGGGTTTGCCACAATAAATTCCCTGTTTTTTTATCAAATACCCTTAACTTCTCGTCACGCGTAGCGGCTATGAACAACAAACCGCTTGCGGTCACGAGCGGCCCGCCGTAGTTATCAGTTCCCGTAATGGGAACTCCTTTAGCGGTCAATTCAGGATATTCACCTAACGGCACTTGCCAAAGTCGTTCTCCGGTATTCAAATCAGTAGCCGTCAACGTACCCCACGGTGGCTGACTGATGGGGTATCCATTGCGATCGTACCACCGATTATATCCAGTATGTTGATACGGCAACGCCCCGCTTTTAGAACTAATTACCTGTGTATCTGACTCTTTCTGAAAAACAAAATCAACAATGGCTTTTCGTTCCGCTGTCGAAAGATGCGTCATTGGCGGCATCATGGCACGGCCTTTGGGAATGAGTTTATCCACAGCATCGGCAGTTAGTCGTTTATTGATATTGACCAACGACGGATACGAACCGTCGTGATTACCGCGTCGGTCTTCTCCGTGACAGGCCGCACAATTCTGTTTGTACAATTGAGCCCCTGTTACAAATCGACTTCTTGTTTCCTGCTTTTTGGCAACCAATGAAGTATAAACGGGAATTTCTTTGGAAGGAACGTACAGAATTCCTTCGGGGTCAGCTGCGGCGCCCCCCCATTGTCCGCCGCCATCGGTGCCCGGGAAGAAAATGGTTGTTTCTTTTCCAATGGGAATGTAAGCGCTGCCCGTTCTCGCTTTTCGAATCAAGCTAACGAGTGAATCACGGTCGGCTACGAATGAATTCAGGTCTTTTTCCGTAAAACTTTGCCGGGAAAAATACGTGGGTTTGACTGGAATGGGCTGCGAAGCGGCTGGATACTCCCCTATTACCCCATCATACGTAAATTTTCGATCTTCAATCGGGAACAACGGTTTTCCCGTCACGCGGTCAAACACAAAAATGTAGCCTTGCTTCGTGATTTGCGCCACCGCATCCACTTTTCGGGGCCGACCGTCGAGGTCTTTATGGGTGACAGTAAGCAAATTTGGCGGAGCAGGCGGGTCGCGGTCCCAAATATCGTGACGAACCAATTGGTAATGCCAGATGCGTTTGCCCGTTTTGGCATCCAACGCCAACAGGCAATTGGCAAACAAATTATCACCTTTGCGATTGCCACCAAAAAAATCAAACGCCGCCGAGCCCGTGGGCGCATACACGATGCCGCGCTCGCGGTCGATGGCCATGCCTGCCCACGCATTGGCTCCTCCAATGTTTTGACGGGAATTGGCCGGCCAAGTATTGGCGCCTACCTCTCCCATTTGCGGAATGGTATGAAACGCCCACACCTTCTTACCAGTTCGGACATCATACGCCCGAATATCTCCCAAAAGTGCTGTTTCGCTTTCAGAAACGCGAACGCCCACAATGAGCAGGTTTTTGTAAATCACATTAGGCGTGTTGGCGCTCACGTACTCATCCGCACCCGGGCGTTCGAGTCCTTCTTTCAGATTAATTCGACCATTTTGACCAAAGGTTGCTACAGGTTTTCCCCTCAAAGCATCAAAAGCGTACAACCATTTACCGGCTCCGATAAAAATGGTTTTCTCCTGTCCTTCTCTCCAATACGTTACTCCCCGACTCGTAGTGCCTTCGGTTTCAGTAATTTTCGATTTCCAGATGGGATTCCCATTAGCGGCATCCAACGCAAATACCTGCGTATTGGCCGACACTCCGTACAAAATTCCGTCTACAATGATGGGATTGCACTGCATTTGAGTGCGATGAAAAACAGTATCTGCCCCTCCTGAAGCATACGTCCAGGCCACTTTGAGTTGCGAAACATTTTGGGCATTGATTTGGGTCAAGGCAGAATAATGGCTACGAGCTCCATCCCCGTTGTATTCGGGCCAACTTTCATTACTTTCAATGAAGTTAGGCGCGCTGATAATGAGAGTAACGAGTGCTGATACGGCAAGAAGGGTGGCAATTTTCATAGAGAAAGGGATAGAAAACAGTCTGTTTATAAAAGCATTTTCAGGGATTTTCTACCAAATCTTTCCGATTCCCGGCGTATCTTTGTTGCTTTAGAACCCAAGCTATGCAATTAAATTCCCTGACAGCTATATCTCCCGTAGACGGACGCTACCGTAGTCAAGTTGAAAATCTTGCTCCTTATTTTTCCGAATTCGGACTGATTCGCTATCGCATCCTCATTGAAGTAGAATATTTCATTGCCCTGTGCGAGTTGC
Source organism: Runella sp. (assembly GCF_027484545.1). GTDB lineage: Bacteria > Bacteroidota > Bacteroidia > Cytophagales > Spirosomataceae > Runella. The sequence continues at coordinate 3,473 of NZ_JAIXST010000079.1, forward strand.
CTTTGCCGCAATTGAAAGACTTTGACAAAACCGTTTACGCTGATTTGCGGGCCTTGTACGGGGAGTTCTCACAGGCAGATGCGTTGATGATCAAAGAGATTGAATCGGTGACGAACCACGACGTAAAAGCGGTTGAATATTTCATCAAAGAGAAGCTGAAAGACAAGAATTTAGGGGAGTTTTTGGAATTTATTCACTTTGGATTGACTTCGCAGGACATTAACAATACCTCCATTCCCTTATCGCTCAAAGATGCCCTGAAAGCTAAAATTGTGCCGATGTTTGAGGAAGTAATTACCAAATTAAAAGCACTGGCCGAGGAATGGAAACACATTCCAATGTTGGCGCGTACCCACGGGCAACCCGCTTCTCCAACGCGTTTGGGAAAAGAATTCGGGGTATTTGTCGAACGCCTTGAAAAGCAGCTGGAAATGCTCAAAGCCGTTCCTTTTGCGGCAAAATTTGGCGGAGCCACGGGAAATTTCAACGCGCATCACGTAGCCTATCCCGATATCAATTGGGTTGACTTTGGAAATCATTTTGTGAATGATTTGCTCGGACTTTCGCGGAGTCAATTGACGACGCAGATTGAGCACTACGATATGATGGCGGCGTTGATGGACACATTTAAACGCCTGAATACCATCTTGATAGACCTCGACCGTGACATTTGGACATACGTTTCGATGGAGTATTTCAAACAAAAAATCAAAGCGGGAGAAATTGGTTCGTCGGCCATGCCGCACAAAGTAAATCCGATTGATTTTGAAAATTCGGAAGGGAATTTGGGAATTGCCAACGCCGTTTTTGAACATTTATCGGCCAAACTTCCGATTTCACGTCTTCAACGCGATTTGACCGATTCTACCGTACTCCGAAACTTAGGCGTTCCGTTAGCGCATACCGTCATTGCCTTAAAAGCTTTGATGCGTGGGTTGGGTAAATTGGAACTGAACGAGCGTGCTTTTTACGCGGATTTGGAAAACAACTGGGCTGTGGTAGCCGAAGCGATTCAGACCGTTTTACGCCGCGAAGCCTATCCCCAACCTTACGAAGCCCTTAAAAATCTCACCCGCAAAAACGAAAAAATCACTTCACACGCCATTGCTGAATTCATTGATGGCTTAGACGTTTCGGACGAAATTAAAGAAGAACTGAGAGCCATTTCACCGTTCAGTTATACGGGAGTATAATGCGAAGTTTTTTATATCATTTGCTGCCGTTGGTGTTTTTCGCCAACGGCTTATTTATGGAAAGTTATTTTCTCCTCAACTCCCCTATCTGCTGCAAAGTCAATCCCGTAGCTTCCACAATAAAAGAATCCTCTGACCCCAAGTCGATTAACTTTTTAGTGATTTCAAGTTTTAAATTTTCTTTCACTTTATACTCAGCTTCTTCTCGCATAGATAACGCTTCGCTGGCTTTTAGATGGAGGTAATCCAAATACCGATTGTAGCCGTACTGTTGCTCTTTATTGAGCCTCATAATGTCCAATACTTCTTGGGCTTCTTTTAAGCCTTTGGCCTTAAATTCATCTTTCACTTCGGAATTCTTAAAAAAATACACCCATTCATCAAGTGTATCTTTCGCCTTGTCGTTGAACTTATTGACTTTGATAATATAGTATTCAGGGAAAATATCCGAGACCTTTTCTTTCTGAAAGGTTTCTTTTTGACGGGATGAAAGTTGTAAAATATCTTTTTTGTGAAGTCCCTCAAACTGAACGCCACCTTTATAAATATAGTCTTTTCCTTGACCTAAATCGAAATATACGATGTTCACCGAAATCACTTTCTTTACTTGCGAATAGGGAGTATCTAAAGATAGATTTTCAGCAACGGCTTTGGAGGTCCCAAAATTCATTCGATGAAAGTAGTCTATCTCGTAAGTATTTTGAATCTCAACTATAATGAGCTCGTTTTTAGAGTTTTCGGTTAGAATATCCACTCTGTTAAACTTGTCGTCATCATTTTCTTGGTTCGACTCGCTTTCTAAGATTTCCTTAATGCGAATAGTATCAAAAAGAAGTTCACTCAAAAATCCTTCTAACACCACGAAGTTGGCTTTGTTGCGAAGAAGTCTTTTGACTGCCCAATCAAAACGAATTAGTTTTTTACTCATTATCAATTTTTTATGTCAAATACAAAGATACTGAAATAGTATCCGTTTATTTTACTCCAACTACTCCTCCGTTTTTTTCTCTAATACTTTAATCTCGGTGATTTCTTTTTTAATCGCCTGGCGAATCAGGGCATACACATTCATATAGAGATTGGCTATCCAAATTAAAGCAAAGCCTGCAATTACGTAGCCGCGCCAATCATTCAACAGCAATTTAAAACCGGTCAAAAAAAGGAAAAAGAGGGTGATATAGTGGCTAAAGCAATACTCGCAGGTAAAAAGATAAAAGAATTTTCGTTTCAGTAGCGCCGTATCCTTCTGACTTCGGTTTATGCAGTATTCCCTTGGTTCACGAAAGATTTCTTCGTGTGTAACTGTCCAGGCTACGCAGGCAATGGGCAAGGCCAACAGAAAAAGCCATTGAATTTGGGTTGTAATTTCCATAAGTTGAACGTGGTGTGGCACCTAATTTTAAACAAATTGAATCGACTACGTTTGAAGGTACTTTTCGTATTCTGCTATTTTCAACCGTAATCTGTTTTCAAGAAACGCATTACCGCCTTTTAATTCTTCTAAAATGAGGATGGCCTCTTTTTGATACGCTATTTTCTTTGCCGTGTCCCAATGTTGAGGAGGGATTTGCAAATTCGTAATTCTATCCGCTAATTTCACGGCCCAAATTTCTTTTTGCTGTTTCCTGATTCGATTCAGGCTATCCCCCATCTGTTCCGATTTAGGCAAATCTCCATTTTTTGTCAGAGCCAAAACTCCTTCGGCAATCGTTGGCCCAAATGCCTCGGAAAGCTCCTCCAACGTAGTGGTGGTATCTTCCAACGTATCATGCAAAAGCGCCACCTGAACGGCAAAATCGACATCGAAATCGGTAGAATTTTGCGCAGCAATTAAAATTTCCATCGCCACATTACTCAAGTGTACCACATACGGCAGTTTTGTGCCAGGAACAAGTTGATTTTGCTCCACATGCTTTAAAGCAGCAAACTTGATGGCTTTTTGATAATACGATTGAGTTTGCATTTAGTGGGTTTTAAGGTTTCTGCGATGGGCGGTTTGCAGATGGGCGATGGGCGGGATTTCTATCACTAATGTTGATGTTGTGCACAAAACTTTCGGCTACCACAAAACTGTCTGCGGAGCACGAAACCCCGCCTATTGCAAATGTGCTGTTACCTGCTGGGCTTCTATTCATTATGAGTTTATCAGCGGGTTCTCCATTGTCTTAATTGAAGTCAACTTTCGCAGTTTCTAATTCCGTTAATAAATCTTCATATAGTGCAACTACATCATTTTCTTTATCACTTTTTTCAAGCAATTCAATTATTCTAAACCTGTCAATAAGAACGGCTGAATGAAGTTTGATATTATTTAACCATTTATTGTCCAATTCACGAAATGACTTTGGAATAAAATGAAATAATTGATAATCGTAGCCAAACAAAATAAATTGTCCCCACTTAGATTTATTAGCATCAAACAATTTATCCTCCCAATCATTTCCACAAGCACATTGAGCAAAATAGGTTGGAAGCATGTGAAGATTGTCTGCAAACGAAACCCAAGCAACCCAATCCAAACCACCATCGCCAACATTATGAACACCAGCGGCATTTTGAGTGAAATCTGGATGTAAATGAAGCCTTAAACTTTTTGACAAAGCACTTACTTTATCAAAAAATAGTTGTCCAGTTGGTTGTCCAGTTTCGTTCGTAGAACCACCTGCTCCAAAAAATTCTTTTTTAGAAATTGTCGGAATTAATAAACCAAATGGGTGTTCACACAAACTTTCAAACCTATGAGTTATTCTGTAAGAAAATCCACCTTCTCGGGTAATCACTCGAATCAACGATGATATTAGTAAAATGATATAAATTTTATTTTTGTCAGTCAATCCGCCTTTTAAGGAAACAGAATATTTATTGTCAATTTCAAAAGGGTAATAATTGCTTGCAATTGTTTTTCTGCACTTCATGTAATCAATTACACCAATGATTGCAGTCTTTATTCTTTGTTCATCTTCGGGGTCTGTGTCGTCTTCAAATTGGTCATCTGCAATCCTATCAATGCTTGGTGTGATGACTATCTTCCCCATTGCATTTATCTGACGCAATGCTTTTTTTGCATCATCATCGTTTTCATCTAACAATCTATCTTTTATCGCTTCAACGCTAAGCTTTCTGTCAGGGTGAAGCATAGTAAGTAATTCAATGTAATCAGCCCAAACATTGTAATCTGTTTCCTGCTTAGGCAATTCAATTTTGCTTATATCTAAGTAGGGCATATTATTCTTCGTTATTTTGGTTCTTAAATTTATTTTTTCTTATTGTTTTTCTGATGTGAGAAGCAATAACATCTACTGAATTGGTTATTTCTTCTAATAGGTCTTCGTCTTTTTTAGTTGGTGCTTTTGCTTTATGAATTAACTTTTGTGCTTCATTCAAATTAGAAATTGCTTCACCAAGATAAAATCTAATATTTTCATCAGATAAATCAGTAAGCTCGGCTGCTTCTGTAATAGATTTCCCATCTTCAATAAATGCTTTTTTCGCTTCTTCATTTTGAAGAATTTTGTTGAGTAATCTAAGATTTCTATTGTCGCCAATTCTTGTTCTTCCTGTTTCTGTAATTTGATATAACCACTTAGTTAGTTGTTCAAAATTTTCATGCTTAATATTTGCAAATGGTTTCTCACTATTTACATCAATCCCTGCATACTCGGCAACAACGGATTGTCCATTTAGAACATCTGAAATGAGAGATAAATCAAATGACTCTTCATTTAAATACTCCCCCATTCCAAACCAGTTTCTTGTTCTTACTATTTGAAAAGCTTGGTAGCCGATTAAAAGTTTTCTTATATAGTTACCTTTACTCCCAATCTCTCTAGCTATCTCTTTGTATACTTCATACTCAAATCTGTTTTTCTTTATAAACAAATCATATAGGTATCGAGCTTTAGAAATTAATGGCCATTGCTTTACACCCGAAACATGTCTAAAGCCTAAGTAATTCTGAACCTCATTTCTGTCAATGCATTTGTAAACCCAAATTTCCGTTGGGATATTATTTTTTAAAATTGCAGTTTCTGAAATTGCTCGAATTGTTCGTGGACTTTCTGTTGCTAATCCAGGATTAGCCAAAAGTTTAATAGAAGCAAGTCGTCTGTTTCCTTCTACTACAACTTGTTTACCTCCTTCTTCAACAATCAGGATTGGCTCTCCGTTAAAAAAGCCATTTTCAGCTATTGAAGCCATCAAGTCAACCAATGTTGCATCGGACAACATCCAGTTTAAAACGTCTTTTTCAGGTGCGTTTTTTAACCTTTCTGGCAGTCTTGGATTTTCTGGGTCTAAATGAAGATTAGCAACGGATAGTTGAATAAATTGATTTGATGCCATATTTGATTTTATATTTTTAATTTTCCTTTGTTTATGTCTGTTTGCAAAGATAGTTTTTTAGTTCAAAGATGAAATGTTCAAAGTTAGCACTGTCCCCTAACCTTACAGGTAACATCCGTGTAAACGAAAGTTTAATAAAGGGCAGTTTCGTTTATTACTCATTTTAAGGTGCATTTACGAAAGTTACCTGTTTTTAAAATTTTTCACTGTGGCAGGAATAAATTACCTTCACTTACACTTCATTCACCAACATTCCTTCCAACACTTTCCACACATTCTCAGCCACAATTTTGGCTCCTATGGCGTTGGGATGGATGCCGTCTTTTTGATTCATTTTTACTTCACCGCCTACGTTTTCGAGTAAAAAAGGGATAAGAGCTGCGTTGTTTTTCTTGGCCAATTCCAGGAAAATCACGCGAAATTCATCCGCGTATTTTTTGCCCATGCTTGGCGGAACCTGCATTCCTGCCAAGATGATTTTTGCCTCCGGGTATTTTGCTTTTACCTTGTCAATCATGGCTTGGAGGTTTTTGCGGGTTTCCGTAACAGGAATACCGCGCAACCCGTCGTTTCCGCCCAATTCCAAAATAAAAATGTCGACCGGATTTCTCAGCACCCAGTCAATGCGACTGTTGCCGCCCGAAGTAGTTTCGCCGCTTAATCCTCCGTTTACGACTTTATACGGCAATTTGAGCGAATCCAAGCGATTTTGGATTTGGGAAGGAAATGCTTCGGCAGGCTCCAAACCATAACCGGCGGTGAGGCTGTTGCCAAAGAACAGAATGTTTTTTACCTTTTTTGCGGGGGGAGCCACTTCGGCTTTCGCAGGACTTGATTGCTCCGCAGTTGTTTTTTCGCTGCTATTGCAGGCCACTAACAGGACTGTCAAAAAATAAAGTGTGTACGCTGAAACTATTTTAGGCATATTGTATTTTGTTTGAAAGGCTGACACAAAATAAACTAACGAAAATAAGCATAAGCTTTGTTCCTCTCAGGCCTTGTGCGCATTCTGAAAATTGTAGAAAAGTTTAACTATGGCAAATATACTTCATCTTCACCAAGTTGGTAAGGTTTATCGCAGTGGAAATCGACATTTAAAAGTACTGGATGATGTCAATTTTTCGGTCGAAGCAGGCTCTACGCTTTCGATTGTGGGTCCTTCGGGAAGTGGAAAAACCACCTTACTCGGACTTTGTGCAGGTTTGGACCGCGCTTCGAGCGGGCAGGTAGAACTTAATGGCATTCGACTCAACGACCTCAACGAAGACCAATTGGCCGACGTGCGTAATCGTCACATTGGTTTCATTTTTCAAAATTTTCAACTCATGCCCACCCTTACGGCCCTCGAAAATGTGATGGTGCCGTTGGAATTGCGAGGCGAAAAAAATGTGCGTACTGGTGCATTGGACTTGCTCGACAAAGTAGGTTTGGCCGACCGAGGGCACCATTATCCTACCCAATTGAGCGGGGGAGAACAGCAACGGGTTTCGTTGGCTCGGGCGTTTTCCAACCGACCCCAAATCCTTTTTGCCGACGAGCCTACCGGAAACCTCGACGCCGAAACCGGGGTAATGGTGGAAAAATTGCTGTTTGACTTGAACAAAGAATCAGGAACGACGCTCATTTTGGTGACACACAACTTAGAATTAGCCGCCAAAACCCAACGGATTATTCGAATCAAGGGCGGCAAGATTTTTTCGGATACACTTACTGCATAAAAACAACCACTGATTTACAAAGAGTTACAGAAAGTATTCCGCACTCCTCAGTGGTTTAACCATATCAATATGAACACAAATTTCAGTTGGTTACTCAAAATGGCTTGGCGCGACAGTCGGCGTAATTATTCGCGGCTGTTGTTGTTTATATCCTCCATCGTATTAGGCATTGCAGCACTGGTTGCCATCTATTCCTTAGGCTATAATTTACAGCAAAATATTGATACACAGGCCGCCTCCTTGTTGGGTGCCGATTTGGAAATCTCTGACAATCAACCGCCAAGTAAGAAGATTACCGGTCTGATTGATTCCTTGAAAGGACAGCAATCGAAGGAGTTGAGTTTTGCGTCCATGATTTATTTCCCCAAAAACAGCGGGACACGTTTGGCGCAGATACGGGCGTTGGAAGGCGATTTCCCCTATTATGGTGAGTTGGAAACCGAACCGGCAACGGCGGGCAAAAGCTTCCGCACCAAAAAAGAGGTATTGGTAGACCAAACCCTGATGTTGCAATACCAAGCCAAAGTAGGTGATTCACTAAAGGTGGGCGAAGTCACCTTTTTGATTGCGGGTATTCTAAAAAAAGCACCAGGACAAACGGGCATTGCTGCCACGGTAGCACCTTCGGTCTATATTCCGTTGTCGTATTTGAAGCAAACGAATTTGGCGCAAAAAGGCAGTCGTATCGTTTATCGGTATTATTTTAAGTTTGACCCTAAAACACAAATGGAACCTTTGGTCAAGAAAATTGAGCCGCGTTTGGAAGCTGAGGACTACAATTACCGCACAGTTCAAAGCCAAAAAGAAGATACCGGTCGCTCCTTTCGGGATTTGACTCGTTTTTTGAGTTTAGTAGGGTTCATTGCGTTGTTATTGGGTTGCGTGGGCGTGGCAAGTTCCATCCATATTTACATTAAAGAAAAACTCAATTCGATTGCCATTTTGCGCTGTTTGGGCGTAAAAGCCGGACAGGCATTTTTGATTTACTTGATTCAAATTTCGGGAATTGGGCTCATTGGCTCTATCCTGGGTGCGGTCTTAGGGGCTGTGATTCAGCAGTTTCTACCCGTTGTTCTGAAAGATTTCTTACCTTTTGAATTGGCAACTGACCTTTCTTTTTCAGCCATTGGACAAGGCATTGTATTGGGATTGATTATTTCTAATTTGTTCGCACTGCTTTCGCTGATTTCCATTCGCAAAATATCTCCCCTCAACGTACTTCGTGCATCGTATGAACAGGCTCAAATCACCAAAGACCCCTACAAGTGGTTGATTTATGCTTTGATTTTGCTCTTTGTGTTTGGGTTTACGTGGCTTCAAATGAAACGATGGACCGAAGCCGTAGCTTTTACGGTGGGGGTTACGTTCGCTTTTCTGCTGTTGTTGGGCATGGCTACGCTGCTTATGTGGTTGGTACGCCGTTTTTTCCCGACTTCGTGGGGATATTTGGGTCGGCAGGGATTGGCCAATTTGTACCGCCCCAATAACCAAACCGCCATCTTGATGGTGTCTATCGGATTGGGAACGATGTTCATTTGTACCCTGCTTTTTGTGCAGGCGATTTTGCTCGACCGCATCAAACTCTCCACCGACGGTGACCAACCGAATATGGTCTTGTTTGACATTCAAACGGGTCAAAAACAGGGGGTAATGAATTTAGTAAAACAGCAAAAAATGCCCGTTTTACAATCCGTACCCATTGTAACGATGCGTTTGGAACAACTCAATGGTCAAACTTCTACCGAAGCACTCAAAGATACCACTAACAAAAGATGGCGCGGGCTGTTCAGTCGGGAGTACCGGGTGACGTTCCGTGACTCGTTGATTTCGACTGAAAAGGTAGTGAAAGGCACTTGGAAGGGCGAAGTCAAAGACCTGAATGCTGCCGTACCGATTTCCTTGGAAGATGGTTATGCGGAACGAAATTCAATCAAAATCGGTGATACACTCACCTTTAACGTGCAGGGAACCATGCTTACGACCGTCGTGGCAAGTTACCGAGATGTGGATTGGGCAGGAGTGCAAACCAATTTTTTAGTGCTTTTCCCGAAAGGTGTGCTGGAAGATGCGCCTCAATTTCACGTATTGCTCACGCACGTACCCAACAACGAAGCTTCGGCGCGGTTTCAACAGGCTGTAGTACAGCAGTTTCCTAATGTTTCACTCATAGATTTGGGGCTGATACTCACTGTCTTGGACGACATTTCTACCAAAATCGGCTTTGTCATTCGCTTTATGGCCGGTTTCAGTATTTTGACGGGTTTGATTGTCTTGATTGCATCGGTGCTGATTTCCAAGTACCAACGTATTCAAGAAAGTGTCCTGTTACGCACCTTGGGAGCAAGCCGTCGGCAGATTCTGATTATTACCGCATTAGAATACTTTTTCTTGGGAACCTTGGCAGCCGCTACGGGAATTTTGTTAGCTACAGCAGGCAGTTGGGCGTTGGCCCATTATAGTTTTGAAACGGCGTTCAATCCTCAATTCCTTCCCGTTTTTGTGGTATTTTTAGTAGTGGCCGTTATTACGGTCTTCATTGGTTTGGTCAATAGCTTAGGCATTTTGTCACGTTCTCCGTTGGAGGTGTTGCGGCAGGATGTGTAGATGCATAGAACTTTGACAAAGTTTGAAACTTTGTCAAAGTTGATATTTTTACTTCAACAAAGCTATTTAAATTTCGTCTAAGAAAAAGGCGACACTTATTAGTGACAACTTTTTCTTAGATTTATTTTTCTTCAACAACAAATTCAAGGTCAACTATCCATCCTTTTGGCGTTTGCTTAGGCAATGGATTAATACCGATTTTGTCAGGATTGAAATAGCCGATTTTAGAAAGAGTACGCTGGGCATTAATCAATTTTGTACGATTAAACAATTCTCCCTTTTGAATGCCAATTTGCTTAATAATTTCCTCTTTTGATACTTTGTTATTCCCTTTTATAATAAGGTCGTTAATCAGAACCTTTTCACCCTCAAAAATTGTAATCTCAACCTCCATCTCGTTATTTACAATTTCTGATTTAAGGTTTGATGTGTAGAACAGATATCCTTTATCCATGTATAAGTTGGAGACACTGACCAGTCCAAAAGCTTCAATGAGTGCATAAATATCTTTTTCATCATACTTATCCCCTTTTTTGATTCCTAAAGCTTGGTCCAATTCAGAGCTTGTATAGAGCTTATTCCCAACCCATGTAATCTTTCGGACGGGTAGCTTTTTATCGGGCGTTATGTTTTTTGTTTCAACTTTTGCATCTACAGTTAGTAAAGTCTTATTTTCATCTCCTAAGAAAGAGCATGAAACTATAGTAAGTGCTAAGGCGGGAATTGCCATTAAAAAGCGCAGTTTTTGAATTTGGCCGGATTTAGGTTGAGTGAGCATAGTGATTCGGTTTAAAATTTGATTGTTTGAGATTCCGTTTGCAATAGGGAAATTAGTTTGTTGAAGGGCTAATTTGAGAAGTAAATGGCTGTATTGTTTTAAGTCTTGATGCCTTACAACCTCTGCATCTACTAAATATTCATGTACCAACTTGACTGATTTTTTGAGGTAATTTATCACAGGATTAAACCAGAAAATAATTCCAACAATTTCCAATAAAAGCAAATCAAGGGTATGTCTTTGTCTCACATGAACCTGTTCATGATGAATCACCTGCAGTAATTCTTCCTGTTTTAATTGAGTCATCACATCCTCAAGAAAAATGTGGCACATAAATGAAAAAGTAGGCATTGTGGTTTGGGTGTAAACGGAAAAATAGGATTCCTGCTGTGTTTTTTCACTTTGCTGAATGAGCCCGATAACCACTCGTAAATTTTTGATAAAAGACCATAGCTTATATATAAATCCCGAGGTATAAATCGCCCCCAATAGAAAAATCAGTTGGTCTGGGTCCTGCGTTTTTTCAAAAAGTTGACTTGGTAAAGACAACTGACCTTTTGTTTGCCAAACAGCAGGGCTGAGGTTCCAATGAAATGCATTGATTATCTCCTTCTGATTGTCATACAACCAAAATGGTGAAGGAGTAAGCGGAATAATGAGTGCTAAAAATACGCTGCTTAGCAGATACCAACGATTCCATTGGAAATAAGTGGTTTTACTCAGGAACAAGCTGTAAATGAGCGCAAATAAGAGCAAACAAGTCGTCGATTCAGCCAGATAAATAAAGAAATTAGTTAGCATTGGCAGGAGGATTATCATTAGCTGTGTCCTTATTTAGCATTTCTACAATCTTTTGTATATCATCTTGGCTAAGTTTTTTTTCTTTTACCATAAACGATAACACATTCTCGGGAGAGCCCTCAAAATAATTGGTTAGAAAATTGGTAAAAGTAAATTTTCGATAGGCCATTTTTGAAATCTTTGGAAAGTACTCGTGGGTTTTTCCGTATGCCTTATACCCTACAAATTCTTTTTTTTCCAGAATTCGAATCAAAGATGAGACTGTATTGTAAGGGGGCTTTGGGTCCGGCATTTTTTCGATTATATCCCTAACGACTCCTCTTTTCAAATCCCAAAGGATTTGCATGATTTTTTCTTCCGCTTTTGTTAATGCTTCCATAATTCAAGCAAAACGTTTATTTTAGTTATATAACTTATTTGACAGTTACAAAATTGTAAAATAAGTTAATAAAAAACAAGTATTTATTTTCAGAGGATAGGAATTGGGAGTTAATTAATTGAGAGACAGGAGTTAAGGGAGGCAATAGTGGCTCTTAATACGGCACCTTTTATTTTTTCCAGTTCGTAAGCACCAACAATTGTGGGAAGGAAGTAACACCTTTAAAAACTAACTTTGTCAGTTCGCCCACGTTTTGAAAATACGAACCGAGTACAATGTCAATATCGCCGTCGTGGTCAAAGTCGCCCGCTTCCATGGTCAGCCATTTGCCGGATGCGGCTTCGGGGGTAGAAAATGCTTCAAAATTCAGGTTTCCTTGGTTGGAAAAATAGACAAATCCCTGCTCGGGATGTTCCAAATCGTCGTAGAAAGAAATCGCGGCAATGTCCAAATCTCCGTCGTTATCAAAATCCCGTGCCATGGCTTTACTCGTTCCGTTAAGCGGATAAAACCAAGCTTCCTTGAAATTGTCATTACCGTCGTTGAGATAGATACGTATGCCATGGTAGTTTTTTTGCACAGCGGAATAATCCCAATTGTCGCCGTTGGTTAAAAGAATATCCTGAAACCCGTCTTTATTAAAATCCACCAATTCAAAATAGCTGACGCCATAGACCGGTGGAAATTTCAGTACCGTTTTTTCCTTAAAATTCCCGTTTCCCTGATTATAAAAGATGGATACTTCTTCGTGAACCTGAGCCATTAAGACCATTAAATCAGGTTTTTTGTCCTTGTTAAAATCCCTGACTTCCACTCGTCTCGCGCCGGGTAAGGCTTTCAAAATGTGTTCTTTTGCTGAAGAAAAATCATCATACCAAAACAGTTTTCCGGTATTGTTGCCAAACCCGCAAACAATCAAATCTTCCTTTCCATCCAACGTAAGGTCAGCGGAGGCAAACTGAACGGGTCTTGGCAGCGAATCAAAGTAAACGGCAGTTTCGGTGGCAGAAGTGTCCAGGGAAATGATTTTTCCAGGTTTTTGGTCAGAAGGATTAAAGGTGCCGATGGTAAGCAATCGTGGCTTCGCATTTTTCGGAAAGTAAATATCCGACGGCGGACTGTCGACGTTCCACAAAGCTTTCATTTGAAAGGCACTGTCCACCACGTATAATTCATTCTGAGCATCACCCACGTAAAGCAGTGAGGTTGCGTTGTCGTATTTCAACAACGTCGTTTTAGGGACGGGTTTATCACCGATTGTGATTGTGGTTGCCTTAAATTGAGGAAGCGAGTTGGAGATTGAAGGGTGAGGTTTTTGTAAAAGAGGGATTTCAGGTGCTTCTTTTTCGTAGTAGTTGACAATTTTAGTCCATTCTTCCGTAGAAAGCTGCGCCGTTTCGGGATATACGCCCAGTTGGCGCAGTATTTTTTCATCTTCAGCCGCTAAGTCAGCGTATGGATTTCTGCCTGCCTCTTTTAAACCCAATCGTAAACCCATATTGGGCAACACACTGCCGACCCACGTTTTTTTATCCAACAGAGAAGGCTCAGGAAACAGATGACAGCTTTGGCAATATTTCTGAGCCAATTGTTTTCCTGATGAGGTTGAGTCCAACGCATAATTTCCATGGATGGATTTGACGCTACCGATTTCGCTCTTTTCCTTTTTGAAAGAAAAAGACAGTACCCAAAGGGAAAGAGCCGCAAGAAACCCGGTTTGAATGGACGACATCATGTTTATTTTTTATGCTCACAAAGAAAAAAATTCCGAGATAAATCTATCTCGGAATTTATAACTACTTACCAAAGTTCAACTCTAACGTTGTATTTTTAATGAGGTTTACTCCGTATTTAAGCCAAAATACTATTTAACATCCCAAAAAATCTTGTTAGTAAGCTTATCTTGATCCTTAATCGCCGAATAGTTGGAATTATAGGTGATTTCATTGTCCGGGATTGTCCAACGAGATGGTGGTAACGTTTGATTGTTTGAGTTGTCTGGCACAAAACTAAACTTAGGCATATCAAGTCTTCTCACATCAGACCAGTTTTCAAACGCCTGAGTAATGTTATAGTGAAGCCATTTTTGGTCAGCAATCAAAGCCAACTTATTGGCAGCCGTTCCTGCTTTGGTCCAATTTACACCATCTTTTGCAATGTAGGCGGTGATTTGAGCAGCAGTTGCAGGAACTGGGATGTTTTTCTCCCCCACAATATTATTGCTTTGTGACAATATTTTATTGTAAAACGTAACCGATTGCTCAATGGCTGTTTCGTAAGCAGTTTGAGCCTTTGCATCGTTACCAGTTCTCAAATAGTATTCAGCTTTTATTAAATTTACTTGGGCAGCATTAATTAATACACCTGGAAAAAAGTTATTCCCACTGAAGGTGACACGATTATAAACTGCGGCCATTCCGTCATTTGCCAAAGCCGTTTGAACATTTGTATTTGCCATAGGATCAATACCTATATATTCTCCTTTGGCATTGTTTCCTGGCTGGAAAATAACAGGTAAACGAGGGTCACTATTGGCTTTCATGTGGTCAATGATTTTTTTGCCCGCAAAGTTTATATACCAAGTGGCTCCTGACTCAAGTGCACTTCTCAGACCTGTGGAATTGATGGGTGTATTCAGGTCAAAAACATTCATCTGAATATTTTGTGCATTCGTTTCTACGATAGGGTAGGTAGTAGCAGCACCCAATATCTCCGCTATCTCCGAGTTGGCACGAGCTTTAAGACTTTCTACATCAGAAACCCTGTTTAGCATACGCAAGCGAAGCGAATTGGCATAGCGTTTCCAAGCATTAATATCCCCGTAGTTTACAAAATCCTGAATTGTAAATGATTTTTGATAACCTGCGGTTAGCGTGATTCCGTTCAACTCCGTAGCAATGCTTTTCAAATCGTCCAACATCATGGTATAAAGTTCCTGTGGAGAATCAAACTTTGGCAATGAGCCGGCATAATCTCCCCCGTTTGCGCTGAGTAGCCCTGCTTCTTTGAAAGGTATGGCGCCATGCAAATCAATTAGCTTTTGGGTATAATCGTACAAATAGACCGTAGCTGCAAGCATAAAAATTTTCTTTTCCTTTTGCTCTTCTGCGGGTCTTTGCGCATATATTTTTTGTAGCTCACGATACTGAGCCAGCGTACCATAATAATTGAACCATACGTCTTCCACACCAGATGAACCTGGAACGTATTGTCCTTCGCCGTTTACCCAACCTGTGGTTTGCACATAGTGGTTGATTGTGGTGCGGAGCGTAACAAAGTATAAACGATAGCCCGGAAGAACATAGTCTCTGTTTGATTGCAAGAAACCCGTGAATTGCTTTTCAATGGTCGACGTTGCAAGCTTGGATGGATCTGGATACGCCTCAATAAATTCAGATTCTTTGCAAGACATCGCAAATAATAGGAGTCCTGCTAACAAAATGGATGATATTTTTTTCATTTTCTTGTTCATTTAAAATTAAAAACTGGCTCTTAACATGACACCTGTTGTACGGAACGATGGGTTGTTTCCTGCATTGTTGACGTTGTCTGTCCAACGAGTACCAGCATTGGTTTGCTCTGCATCCAAATCTTTGATGGTTCTGTAGAAGAAGAACAGGTTACGGCCGAATACAGACAATGTCAGGCTTTGTGCGCCAATTTTAGAGGCAATAGACGAAGGCAAAGTATAGCCGAACGAAAGCTCTCTCATTTTTGCGTAGGTATTATCCACTACGTATAGTTCATAACGAGAGCTGCTATACTGAGGTCCTCCCCAGTTGTAGGTACTGTTATAATAGACAGCTTGTGATATAATATTGGTGTTTTTCTCTCCGTTTGCCAGCACGCCATCCATTAACATACCATCATTATATACGGGTTGTCCAGCAGGTCCTGCTGTTCCAGTAGTGGGAATTCCTTTTCCATTATCAACATAGTACCTTAGTCCACCACGTTCGGCATCCATGTTGGTTAAGCTTTGCTCTGTCAAACCTCTGGAAGTCATCCAGTTGATACCAGTTGGCATAATACTTCCACCTATTCTGAAGTCAACAACTGCCTCAAGACTGAAGTTTTTGTAATTAAAACTGTTGATAAAACCGCCCACAATTTTTGGCATGGCATTACCCACTTTCTTCCAAGCTGGGTCAAGTTGGTACAAGCCGCTGGGACCTACCACATTTTTGCCATCTTTTTGCAGGATTCCATATGCATAAATATCACCCATGGGTTGGCCGACAACAGACCTTAGCTGGGCTGCATTACCGTCGTAATCGGCATGTAAAAGTTCGGTAGAATTGTTCGCCAGTTTTTCAACTTTATTTACATTCTTAGCAAGGTTCAAAGTGATATCCCAGTTCAAATCAGTAGCAGATTTTCCTCTGATTGGCGTGGCGTTAAGTGCAATTTCTAATCCTTGGTTTCTTAAAGTACCAATGTTGGCAAGAATTGCTCTGGCACCAGTAGATGAGGCAATGGACAACGGAAGTATTTGATCCACAATCTGTGCATTGTAGTAAGAAATATCCAATCCTAAACGATTGTTGAAAAATTTGGTATTAATACCAAATTCGATTTCACGCTTTTGCTCTGGACGAATCAGGTCATTGCCATAGGTTGCTCCGAGATTTGTAAATAATACGGAGCTTCCACCTGTCTGCTGAACACCAAGTGTACCTTGGTTGTAGGCTACGTTTGCAGCATAAATACCCGGATAGTTGCCCACCACACCGTAAGAAGCACGGAGCTTACCAAAGCTAAAGAAAGAAGGCAGACGAAAGGCATCCGAGAATACAAAACTTGCATTGACCGACGGATAGACAAATGTATTACTTCCTTTTGCTAAAGTAGAAGTACGGTCTCTACGGATTGTTCCTTCAACAAATACGATATTCTTATAGTCGAAATTCACCGTTCCCAAATAAGCATCTCTGATAAAGCGATTACGGCTTTGTCCACCACCAGCCACATTGACTGATGCGGCGACATCAAAGAAATTTTCTGTACTCAAGCCACCGTTGGTACCACGACTTAAAGTCGTATTTAGAGCGCTATTGGCAGTATATCCACCCAATACAGAAAACGACATGTCTTCATTCAGTTTTTTGGAATAGGTCAAAAGCAAATCACCATATACACTATTGTACAAATTGTTGCTCATCCCAAAACCGCCGCTGTATCCAAATGCCAATGGTACTGCACTGTAGTTTTTGTTTTCGATACGTTCCGATGTCAAGTCGGTAGCAATACGTCCTCTTAGATTTAAGCCACTGACGATATCCCAGTGTTGGGTAATACTGGCAATAACACGGTTGCTATACTCGTCAGACTCATTTTTGCGTACATTCCATACATAATCTGCAATATCCGCTTTGAAACCATTGTATCGAATGTTTTCGTTTGGCGTTAAGCTCTGAGTACCCGCTCCATTGACAAATCTGTATCCAAGACTCGTTTGGTACCTGGTATTGTACCAGTCAGCCGACTCAAAACGATCCATCATACCCGTAAAGTTGTTGATCATACGATCCACCATAAATGGACGGTTATGGGTATATTGATTGATAAAATTGACCATTAAATCCATTTTTAGTCTCTTATGGGGATTAAAACTGGCGTTAAGGTTGGCAATGTTTTTAGTGTTTTTGGCACCATAGCTTATCATTCCATTGTCTTGGCGAGTAAAAGAAAAGCGAACATTAGAATTGTCCGAAACCTTGGAAACTGCTAAGTTGATGTTGGAACTGGAGGTGTTTTGGAATAAATTACCATAGCTGTTGTTGGAAGGAGAATAAGGTCTTATCACGCCATCCCACGACGTAATAGGCTGCCCGTCAAATTTTGGCCCAAAGTTGACAGTAGCCCCAAGCAGTCCTCGTGTTTCTTTAACGCCATCACCGTTGGTGTCATAAGAGATAAAACCATTGGCATCTTGCCCGCCATTGTTATAGTTTAGCGGGTAGCCTGGCCCTCTAACATTTTGGTAACGAGGAAGATATGCTACCCTGTCTGCATTGTAGCTTGCGCTGAAATCAACGCCCAACCCTTTTTTACCCTTTCCGCTCTTAGTGGTTATTAACAAAACACCGTTTACTGCTTCGGAGCCATACAGTGCTGCTGCAGAAGCTCCCATAAGAGTATGTCTAAAAATTTTTTTTCAATTTCTTGCCAAAATCATATCAATAAAGGCAATTTGAATAAAAGCAGCCGAAGATTCTACGGTTTTTTCGTAATCTTTACTCAAACGCCTAAA